>JBGMRK010000001.1:0-11435 GCA_048061375.1 Longimicrobiales bacterium
CGTAGTACGTGGGGATGGGCACCTCGACGATCTTCTTCTCTCTGGCCAGGAGCTGGATGATGATCTCGGTGTCGAAGTGGAAATCGTTCGTGTTGTACTGGAACGGGATCTCCGCAAGTGCCGAGACGCGGTAGGCCCGGTATCCCGAGTGGAACTCGGTGAGATCCGCGTTCAGGAGGCGGTTCTCGATCCTCGTGAGGATACGGTTCCCCACGTACTTATAGAGGGGCATGCCTCCGCGTCGGGCCGCGCCCCGGGCCATCATGCGAGAGCCGAAGACGGCGGCGGTATCGGGATCCGAGAAGGGGCTCAAGATCCGGGGTAGGACTTCGGGAGCGTACTGCCCGTCGCCGTGGAGGAGCACCACGACGTCGAACTGTCTGCGGATGGCGTAGCTGAAGCCGAGCTTCTGGTTTCCGCCGTACCCCTGATTAAACGGGGTGGTGAAGACCTCGAGGCCCGGGACCTCCGCCTTCAGGCGGCCGGCTACCTCCGTGGTGCGGTCGACGCTCTTGTCGTCGATGACGTAGATGGCGGCCAGATGGGGGACCAGATCGGCGGGGATGCGGCGCAGCGTCTCGCGGATGTGGGCTTCCGCGTTGTAGGCTACCACGAAGACGGCCACCCGCATGGATCGCACGACTCCGAGACAGCCTGCCCATTCTTCGTCGGAAACCTGGAGCGAGTCGGTCGAGGCTGAAGGGTTCACCCGAGGAACATGAGCCGGCGAAGCGAGGGCGCCAAGGTCGACGGGGAATTCGCCGGGCCGAGGTGGAGGGTGAATCCCCCGTCCCCGGGCCGAGGGCCTTCGTGCCCGGGCCCTGATCCCGATTTATGCCACGGCTGTGAGGGCCCCCGTTCGGATCAGGCCGCCCCCACGACCGGTAGCCGCTGTTTCCGCTTCTTGCGATCCCGCCACGCGTCGGGGACGTAGGTGCAGTAGGGCTCGGACGCCAGGTAGTCGCCGGTCACGGCCCAAGCGCGCGCGCGGCTTCCGCCGCAGGCGTCACGGAACTCGCAGACACCGCACTTGCCCTTGAGCAACGACCGGTTCCGGAGCTCCTTGAAAATCGGAGCCGACCGGTAGGTCTCGACCAGGTCGTGAGTCCGAACATTGCCGGCGGCGATGGGGAGAAAGCCCGAGGGCATGATGTCGCCCGTGTGGCTCACGAAGAGGAATCCGTCGCCGTCGTTCACGTTGCGGGCCCTCCCGATGCCGTCCCGGTACGAGTGGGCCGTCCCCGAAGTCATCGGATCGAGTTCGGCGGCCACGGCCTCATCGGCGGTCTCCGCGGCTTTTAGCTCCAACACGACCCTCTGATAGTGCGGCGCGGCCGTCGCTTTGATGTCGAAGGGGGCGGTCTTGGAGAGCTCGTACAGGCGCTCGAAGACCGCCTCGAACTCCTTGGCGCTCGCGACGTCGCTGCGACTCGCCCTTCCGATGGGCACGAGCAGGAAGACCTCCCAGAACACGATACCCAACTCGGTCATCAGATCGCACAGGGCGTCGAAGTCGTCGAGATTATGCTTCGCGACCACAGTGTTCACCTGCGTGGTCATCCCTGCCGCGCGGGCCGTCTTCAGGATGCGGATGCCCTCGTCGAACGAGCCGGCCACCTGGCGGAACTCGTCGTGGATCTCCGGGCAGGATCCGTCGAGGCTCACGGCCAGGCGGGCCAGGCCCGCGTCCTTCATCTCGTGGATGATCTCGGGTGTCGCCAGCGGCGTGGTGGCCGGAGTAGCCGCCATGCGAAGGCCCAGATCTGATCCGTACCGGATCAACTCCACGATGTCCGGGCGCTTTAGCGCGTCTCCACCACTGAACACGAAGATGATCGGCCCGAATTTCCGCACGTCGTCGAGTAGCTTCTTGGCCTCCTCCGTGGTCAGTTCGTCTGGATCGCGCCAGGGCCGGGCCTCGGCCCTACAGTGTTTGCACGCGAGATCACAAGCCTGAGTGGTTTCCCAGATCACCAGAAACGGCGACTTGTTGAAGTCGAGGCGGCCCCACGGCGGGGCACCGCTCTCGGTATCTTTTCCAGCGTGAGGATGCATGAATGAACAGTATAAGAACAAGCGATTACGGGCCGCCGGGAAAAATACCTGACGAGCTGTGGTGGATCTGACTACAGGATTGCCCGTAGAATGGGCCCGCTGGAACATCGAGCGCGAAGGAGGCGAGACGGATGAGCGACGAAGACAAGCCACAAGACACGATTTTCGGGAAGATCATCCGGCGGGAGATCCCTGCGGATATAGTGTTCCAAGACGATTCCGTGACGGCGTTCCGGGACATCAACCCGAGAGCTCCCCTTCACATCCTGGTTGTCCCGAACCAACAAATCCCGACGATCGCCGACGCGACCGAGGCCGATGAGCAGGTGTTGGGGCACATGATGACGGTAGCCGCGCAACTGGCCGAATCGGAAGGCGTCGCCGAGGATGGCTACCGCCTGATCGTCAACTGCCGGGACCACGGGGGACAGGAGGTCTACCACTTGCACGTGCATCTTCTCGGAGGGCGACCTTTGGGACCGATGTTGGCCGGCTAGGCGCGAGGCGGCTTGCCCTGAAACGTCGTCGGGCGCATTCTTCCACGCCATTTTCATAAGAGAGAGCTAGGGAGCTGCATGGACTTCATTACCAACCTGGTCGACCAGGCGAACAACCTCGTCTGGAATTCGGGGATCCCCGTCGGGGAGGAGAAGATCCCCTTCGTCGTGATCATACTGATCGGAGTCGGCGCATTCCTGACGCTGCGCCTGGGCGTCATCCAGCTTCGCCGGTTCGGGCATGGCGTGGCCGTCGCCACGGGAAGGTACGACGACCCGAATGATACCGGTGATGTGTCGCATTTCCAGGCGCTCACGACGGCCCTGTCCGCCACGGTCGGCATCGGCAACATCGCCGGTGTGGCCCTCGCGATTCACTGGGGTGGCCCGGGCGCGCTCTTCTGGATGTGGGTTACGGCTTTGTTGGGGATGGCCACCAAGTACACCGAGGTGACGCTCGCCCAGCACTACCGAAAGGTTGAGGAGGCCGATTCGCGCGTCGGAGTCGGCACCGTTTCGGGCGGACCCATGTACTACATCGAGCGCGGGCTGGGATCGCGGTGGAAGTGGATGGCCATGTTCTTCGCTTTCACGCTCGGGCTCACCGCCTTTCTCACCGGGAATGGCGTGCAGGCGAATACCGTGGCCGACACGCTCCAGACAAACTTCAACATCGAGCGGTGGGTAAGCGGCCTCATCACCGCGAGCATCGTGGCCGCGGTCATCCTCGGCGGGATCGCGCGCATCGGCAAGGTGACGAGCATTCTGGCTCCTCTGATGGCGGCCATCTACGCTTTCGGGGCGCTCACGATCATCCTGCTCAACCTGGGCGATCTCATGCCTGCCCTGAGCCTGATCTTCACGGAGGCGTTCAACCCGACAGCCGGCGTCGCCGGAACGGGCGTGGGGGCCGTTCTCATGACGATGATGTGGGGAGTGCGCCGAGGCCTCTTCTCCAATGAGGCGGGCCAGGGCTCGGCGCCGATCGCCCACGCGGCAGCCAAGACCGATGAGCCGGTGTCCGAGGGCGTGGTCGCGCTCCTCGAGCCGTTCATCGACACGATCGTGATCGTCACCATGACGGCTCTCGTGATCATCATGACCGGCGTCTGGAGCGATCGGGTTCCCACCGAGATTACGCTGGGCGGTGGTGACCTCAGCTATGTATCCAGCGACGAGCAGGGTACGTACACCGAGGTCGAGGAAGTACCCACTCAAATTATCGTCCTGAGCGGGCGGCCGGTTGCTACGGGCGTCGGGGCCTCCCAGTTGGCCTGGCATGAAGTCCCTGTCTCCGACTTCTATCTGGACGAAGAACAGACGCTGCCATTCACCGGCACGATCTTCCCTGCGAGGGGCGAAGCAGTGGAAGCCACGGGGGTCACGCACACGTCGTTGTATGGTCCGGCTGCCGAGAGCGGAGCGCCGCTCACCGAGCTGGGCTTCCGGCGTGGCCTGGCGCCCCTCGGGGATTGGGGCCACTACATCGTGATCGTATCGGTCCTGCTGTTCGGGATTTCGACCGCGATCTCATGGAGCTACTACGGGGATCGGTGCGCCAACTACCTGTTCGGGCACAACGCGATTTTCCCGTACAAGGTCGCCTACGTGATCATGCATTTCCTCGGCGCGATCGTTCCCCTCGAGTTGGCATGGACCCTGGGTGACGTGTTCCTGGGCATCGTGATCCTGCCTAACCTGATCGCCCTGGTGTTCCTGTCCGGAACGGTGAGCAAGCTGACCAACAGCTATTTCGAGCGGGAGCCGTGGAAGGGATCGACGCACGACTGATCCACATAGGGGTTGACGCAGGGAAACCGCCAGGGGCCCTCGGGCCTCTGGCGGATGGGTTGGCTCGCTCGGCCGGACGTCAGGACCGCAGCACTCCGCCGGGCCGCACCGCTTGATCGCCGAATCGGTGGCGTAGGTCGTCCATGACACGGGAAAGGGCGCGATCCCGCTCGCCTTCCAACGCCACATCGTCGGTGAACAGTTCGATCTGACTCGGTACGTCTCGGTCGATCAGGTTGCTGAGGCCTACGCCCAGCAGCCTGGTCTTGGAGCTCCGCGCGCTGCGCAGTTCACCGAAAAGACTGCGTGCGACCGACACGATGGCGCGATCGGTCTCGATTGCGTCGGGAAGCGTATACGCGGCCGAACGTGTCGTGAAGTCGCCGTCACGGATTTTCACCGTGATCGTGCGCGCCCTGAGGCTCTTCTTGCGAAGTGTCCCCCCGATCGACACCACGAGCTTCATGAGTTGGCGCTCCAGTTCTTCCCCGTCGTCTATGTCTCGGGAGAACGTCCGCTCCGAACTGATCGACTTGCGCGGCTCGTGCGTCCGAACGGGAGTCGGGTCGATGCCACGAATACGCTGATGCAGCCAGGTGCCTCGCTGGTCGCCGAGCCATTTCTGGAGCCAGCGCTCCTGGACGCCGAGCGCGTCGCTTACCGTCACGAGCCCGCGCCGCTCGAGCGACGCCACCATCGCGGGTCCGATCCCCGGGATGTGGGCAAGGTCGAGCTTGCACATGAACTCCGCTTCCTGGCCGGGAGTGACCACGTGTACGCCACCCGGCTTAGCCAGTCCCGCGGCCAACTTGGCGATCATCCGGCGCGTACTCCCGCCGATGGATACGGAGATGCGCGTCTTCTCTAGAACGGTTTGGCGGATGCGCTCGGCGGTATCCTCCAGACTCTCGTCGGCAAACAGGCGCTCGGTGCCTTGCAGGTCGAGGTAGAACTCGTCGATCGATGCCGCCTGAACCACCGGGGACAGACGCTCCAGAACCTCTCGGACGTCCTGGCTCCGCCGCACACAGGCCTCGCGGGGTACGGGTACCACAGTGGCTTCCGGACAAAGCCGCAACGCCTGAGCGGTGGGCATCGCCGAACGGACACCGTATTCCCGGGCCGCGTAGGAGGCCGACGTAACCACGCCTCGACCCGTGGCGGATCCGCCCACCAGGAGAAGACGGGTCTTGCCGACGCCCTCAGGATCCTCGAGCCGGGCGACCTGGACGTAAAACGCGTCGCAGTCGACCAGGAGGATCCTCGGGTGCGGTCCGGAAGGTGTCGACGCTTCGGTGTGCGGCGTGCGGGTCACGGCTCCTCGGTCACTCCTTACCTGAGAAGGAGGGCACGGGTCGAGCCGGAAAGTAGTCGCTTCAGACCCGATTGCGAAGGTGGCACCGTGGGCGATAGAATCCGCTCACGGCGCCGAGAACGGCGGACCGGGGAGCGCCCACCCTGATGGGCGGTCCCGCCATCGAGCGACCCTCGAATTCGAGGAAGAGGAGCCGCGCTATGTCACATCCGTTTCAATTGCCCGATTTGGGATACGATCATGATGCCCTCGAGCCCCATGTGGATGCGCGCACCATGGAGATCCACCATGGCAAGCACCACCAGGGCTATACAAACAAACTGAACGGGGCTCTCGAGAATCACCCGGAGCTTCACGGTTACACCGCCGAACAACTCCTCATGGCGCTGGGATCGCTGCCCGAGGACATTCGAGGGGCCGTGCGCAACAACGGCGGAGGGTACCTCAACCACAAGCTGTTCTGGGAGGTCATGACTCCGGGCGGCGCCCAGGCCCCTTCGGGTGACTTGGCGGCCGCGATCGACAGCGCCTTCGATTCGCTCGATAGCTTCAAGTCAAAGTTCGCGGCCACGGCAGGTGCCCAATTCGGTTCGGGATGGGGCTGGTTGTGTGTCAACCCGTTCGGCGACCTGGCTTGCTTCTCGACGCCCAACCAGGATAGCCCCCTGATGATGGGTCACACCCCGATTCTCGGTGTGGATGTCTGGGAGCACGCATACTACTTGAACTACCAGAATCGGCGCCCGGACTACCTCGAGGCGTGGTGGAATGTCGTGAACTGGGATGTCGTCGCCGCGAAGTTCGCGGAGGCCGGGGGTGGATGGATCCACACGTACGGGGGCTAACAAGTCTCGGCCTCGCGGGAGCGGACCATCACGCCGTCGGCCTGTGTAGGTAAGGAAGTGGGGAGTCCGTCGACACTCTTCCTAAGGGCACGCCGGTCGGTCGATCCTTGTGTCGGCGTGAACATATGTTTACAAATAGTGCGTTCGCTTCCCGTAATAACCGGATTCTGGGTATGAGGGATGCCGATGTGAGGTGCGCAACCACAAGATCGAAGTGGAATCCCGCTTGGGTGGGAATCCTCTTTCTCATGTCACCGACATTCGCCTCGGCGCAGTCGCTCGGTGGCTCGGAGCGCTCTGTGGGTAGGGCGTACCGTGAAGCCGAATCACACGACTTCACCTTCCTCCGAGACGCTAAACAGGTGCGACGCTTCGTCAGGAGTGGATATTTGGTTCGCGTTCGCTCCGGACGGTACTACGAGCTCAACTCGGTCTCATTTCCATACGCCCGACCGGAGGTGGCGCTGTTCATCGAGCGCCTTTCCAACCAATACTGGAACGCCTGCGGAGAGAAGTTGGTCGTGACGAGTCTGACCCGACCGCTCGACCGGCAGCCGAGAAACGCATCCGAATTCTCGGTGCACCCCACGGGAATGGCGGTGGATCTGCGGAGGAGCGGAAGCCGGGCATGCCGTTCATGGTTGGAGCGGGTCCTCCTCTCCCTGGAGAAATCCAGAGTCGTCGAGGCCACTCGCGAGCGCTATCCGGCGCACTATCATGTGGCGGTGTTCCCCCGGCAATACGGCACCTACGTGGAGCGGTTGGTCGCACGCGACAAGGCGCGCCGGGCTGAGTCACGGTACACGGTCCGCTCCGGCGACTCGCTTTGGACGATCGCTAGGAGCCTCGGCACCACCGTCGTCGAACTGAAGGCCACCAACGGCCTCAGTGGAAGCCGGATCTATCGCGGTCAGGTTCTCACCGTACCAGGACGATGACCGTCGGGAGAGTCGGCTTCTGCCGTTGAACCACCGTATCGTCCATCCGGAAACCGTAGGCAAGCTGGAACGATACCAACTCATCACCTCGCTCGTGGTGCCGCGGCCCATCGGATGGATATCCACGTTCGGCCTCGACGGTACGCCCAACCTGGCGCCTTTCAGCTTCTTCTCGGCCGTCTCGGCCACGCCCATGCTCATTTCGGTGTCGGTCGGTGCGCGAAAGGGCGCGCACAAGGACACGTTGGTGAACATCCGGCAGGGTGGGGAGTTCTGCGCAAACGTGGTCACCGAGGCCCATCTGGAGGCGATGAACCAGACCTCCGCGGAAGTGGGGCCGAGTATAGACGAGTTCGCGCTTGCGGGATTGCCCATGGAGACGGCCAGTGTCGTACACGCGCCGTACGTTGCGGACTGCCCGGCCGTGCTCGAGTGCCGATGCATTCAGGAAGTGGCGATCGGTGACGCCGGTGGCCTCTTCATCGGCGAGGTGGTCGCCATCCACGTCGATCTGGCGCTCGATGTGATCGAGGGCACCGAGTACGTGGACCCGGAAAGTCTACGTCCGATTGGCCGTCTTTGGGGCGCCGCCTACACGCTGCTTGGCGAGATCAAGGTTATTCCGCGTCCGAAATAAGCCAGAGGCCCACCGGCTCGAACCGCTCGACGTCCACCAAGCCCAGGTCGGTGATCTTGAGGGTCGGAATGACCTCTAAGCCCAAGAACGACATCGCCATAAATGGGTCGTGCAACGGCGAGCCAAGAGAACGCGCCGCGTCGACGACCTGATCGAGGCCCTCTCGGATCGTCTCGATGGGCTCGGGCGACATGAGCCCCGCGACAGGAAGGGCGAGCGAGGAGAGCACGGCCTCCGCCTCGGCGACGGCAAGGCCGCCGCCCAGGCCCGCCACACAGCGAACCGCGGTCATCATGGACGTGTCGTCTGCACCTACCACGATGATGTTGTGGTGATCGTGCGCGACGGTGCCGGCGATGGCCCCTCGCTGGAGGCCGATCCCCTTGACCAGCCCGAGCCCCATCCGGCCGCTAGCGGTGTGCCTTTCGATCACTGCGATCTTTAAGAGGTCGAGCGAGGGGTCGGCGACTGCGGCGCCCTCGACGATCCGGGGCTCGGCGAGTTCCGAGCCGGTTACGATCTGATCGGGAATGGCACGGATCACCCGAGCCGGACCTTCTTTGGCAGGTATCGTGAGATCCACTTCGTCCCAGTCCACCGCCATGGAGGGAAGGGGTGGAGGGGGAGGGGGCCGGCGCTCCCACAGAGGCGTGCCGTCCGACGCCACGAGTTCTCCCCCGGTGTAGACGTCACGAACGTCAAACCGGTCGAGGTCTCCTACCACCAGCAGGTCGGCCCGCCGTCCCGGCGCAATGGCTCCCCGGTCGTGCAGCCCGAAGTATTCAGCCGGGTTGAGCGTCGCCATGGGGATCGCGTCGATCGGATCCACCCCTTCGGCGATCACCGTCCGCAGCATCGCATCGATGCCTCCCTCGTCGAGCAAGTCTGCGGGTTGCCGGTCGTCGGTACACAGGGAGACACGCCGGCGGTTCGTTGTGGTCAACGCCGGCAGCAACGCCTTCAGGTTTTTCGCATTGGACGCCTCGCGAAAGAACAGGTGCAACCCACGACGGAGCTTCTCGGTGGCCTCCTCGGGGGTGGTGCACTCATGGTCGGAGCGAGGGCCCGCCGCGACGTACGCGTTGAGCTCCCTTCCGGAGACTCCCGGCGCATGGCCGTCCACGACCCGTGCCGCGAACAGCTCCAGCTTGGCGAGGACGCCAGGATCACCAAAGATGGCGCCCGGGAAGTTCATGACTTCAGCGAGACCGAGGACCCTCGGGTGAGGTAGCAGTCCGGACAGCGCTTCGGCGTCGAGGGAAGCACCGGCAGTACTTAGATGTGTTGCCGGCACGCACGAGCTGGCCATGACAAACACGGAGAGCGGTAGGCCCTCGCTTGCATCGAGCATGAAATTCATGCCCTCGAGCCCGTGCACGTTGGCGATCTCGTGCGGGTCGCACACGACCGTAGTGGTCCCTCGAGGCACGACGGCCCGGGCGAACTCGGGTGGTGTGGCCAGGCTGGATTCAATATGCACGTGTGCGTCGATGAGGCCGGGCACCAGGAAGGCGCCCTCCAGATCTACAACTCTAGTCGCGTGGTAGCCCTCACCGAGGCCCGCGATCCATGGTCCGAACACGGCGACGTCGACGTGCTCGACGTCGCCCGTGAATACGTTGACCACCCTGCCGTTCGTAAACAGGAGATCGGCGGGCTGGTCCCCGCGGGCCACTGCCAGGAGGTCGGCTTTTTGGGAGGTCATGGCGTCGAATATAGGGAGCGTGCCTCGGCGTGCCACCGGACCGGTATCTTGCAAATTGCCAATCTTAATTGTTGCACTATGCAAGAGCCGGGTATATCGTAGAGATGCTCTCCGGCCGGTTGCCCTACCGTAACCGGCGACCCATCTCTTTCTCCGGGGCACCCCACTGACTTCGACCACCCCCAAGCGCACACGCGATTTCAGTCAGCGAGACCTGCTGCGATGGCTCTATGTAGGTCGAATGACGCTCATGGCGGGGATCCTCGTGGGCGTTTTCGTCGTCTGGGAAGATGCAGCGCCATCGACCACGCGCATCACCACGCTGATGGTCCTGACGGCATTGGGCATGACAGCGGTCTCGCTGTGGCATACGCATTTCCGCGATCGCGAGGCCGGGCAGAATTTCCTCTACGGTCACGTGATCTTCGATGTGGTGTTGGTTACGACGATCATCTACGTGACCACTCCGTTGGATACGGGCGACCCTGGGTTCGTGCCCCTCTACATTCTCGTGATCACGGAGGGAGCGCTCCTATTGCCGCTCCCGGGAGGCGTTCTGATCGGCGCGTTGGCGTCCATCATGTACTTCGCCGGAATCGTGTATGGGAATTCGGAGGGTCTCACCGGTACCGTTCCTTTACAGATCGGATTGTTCACCGTCGTCGCTCTCTTGACCGGATGGCTCGGCGACCGCCTGCAACGCGCGGGTGTCGCGCTGGGCGCCGTACGCTCAGAGCTTCAGCGGCTGAGGCTCGACACAGGCGACATTCTGGCGAGCATCAGTACCGGCGTGCTCACCATCGACGGCGGTGAACGCCTTGTGTACATGAACAGGGCCGCCGAGGATCTGCTCCAACTCAGCCTACGGCAGTGGGAAGGTTCGCCCGTGCTGGACGCGGTCGAGGCGGTGGCTCCGGGGTTGGGGACCGTGTTGCGCCGGACAATGAAAGAACGCAAGCCGATGGCGCGCTTCAAGACGGTCGCCAAGGGCGAACGCAGCGATGTCACGCTCGGGATCAGCACTACCGTATTGGACCGGGCCGGGGAGCTGGACGAACCCCCGTCCGTGACGGCGATTTTCCAAGATATCACTGACCTGGAGCGGCTCGAGATCCTCAACAGGCGGACCGAGCGCCTCGAGGCTGTCGCGGAGCTCAGCGCTTCCCTCGCGCACGAGATCAAGAATCCTCTCGCCTCGATTCGGAGCGCTGTGGAACAGATAGGCAATCCGACGCTCTTACCGAGCGACCAACAGCTACTCCAGGAGTTGGTGGTTGGAGAGTCCGACCGACTGAGCCGCTTACTTTCGGAGTTCCTCGAGTTCTCGGCACTGCGCATCAACTCACAAGCTGATCTGGATCTGACAAGGCTCGTGTGTGACAGCATCAAGCTCGTCCAGCAGCATCCGGACGCGGGCGGCGGCGTCCAGATTCAGACCGACGGCGTGGACGAGGGGGTTTTCGTGCCGGGAGACGCCGACTTATTGCATCGGCTGATTTTCAATCTCGTCCTGAACGCCGTGCAGTTCGCGGGTGAAAACGGGCGTGTCGTGGTCGAGGTGGAGGACTGTTCCGGAGCTTGGCGCCCGCGCGGCACAGATGTCGCCCACCCGGTCCGGGTGAGCGTTCGCGACACCGGTCCGGGAATCGCAC
>JBGMRK010000001.1:11535-13663 GCA_048061375.1 Longimicrobiales bacterium
TTCGTGGAAAAGGCTCCGGAGGGGGGCGCCCACTTCGTCATTTACTTGCCGGGTGATCCCGCTCTGGCGAATCGGCACGAGAGTGTGACCACGTGAGTGCGGACGCCGTCAAGATTCTGCTCGTCGACGACGAGACCGGCATCCTGGATGCGCTCAGAATTCTATTCAAGGGCGAAGGCTACGACGTACACGCGGCCAATAGCGGCAAGGAGGCGTTGGCGTGCCTGTCGGACGTGAGTCCGGACATCGTCCTTACCGATATCCGCATGCCCGGGGCCAGCGGGCTGGACGTGCTCGCCGCGGCGCGTGACATCGATCCGGCGATGGCGGTGATCCTCATGACGGCGCAAGCTTCGCTTCAGTCGGCGGTGCGTGCGGTCAACGAGGGCGCGTACTACTACCTGCAGAAGCCCTTCGCGAACGACGAGCTGCTGGCCATCTGCCGGCGTGCCGCCGAGGCGCGGCAGCTCAAGGTCGAGAACAAGGCCCTCAAGAAGGAGATTCGCCGTCATCGGCGGGGCAGGGAGGTCCGGCCCGTCGGAAAGAGTCGCTCCTTCGTCGAGGTGCTGAAGCTTGCCGAGACGGTGGCTCCCACGGACTCGACCGTGCTCCTCAGCGGGGAGAGTGGGACGGGCAAGGAGGTTGTGGCCCGCTACATCCACGACCTCTCCGAGCGGGCGGATTCCACGTTCCTTTCAATCAACTGCGGTGCGCTCCCGGAGGGCCTGCTCGAGAGCGAGCTCTTCGGCCACACCAAGGGCTCCTTCACGGGTGCCGTGAAGGACAAGGACGGACTCCTGGTTTCGGCTGCCGGCGGCACGTTCTTCATGGACGAGATCGCGGAGATGACTCCCGCCACGCAGGTGAAGCTCCTTCGCGCGCTGCAAGAGCGTGAGATCATCCCCGTGGGGGCCACGGAGGTCGTGCCAATAGACGTGCGCATCATCGCGGCCACCAACCGTGACTTGGAGGAAGAGATTCGCCGGGGTGCGTTCCGTAGCGACCTGTACTACCGACTGAACGTGATCGCACTCCACTTGCCTCCGCTACGGGAGCGTCGAGAGGACATTCCGTTGCTCGTCCAATACTTCCTCGAGCACCAGCCGGCGAGTGGAGACGATCGGGCGATCGAGCCGTGCTCGCGCGAGACCCTGGAAGTGCTTGGCGCGTATGACTGGCCCGGTAACGTACGCGAGTTGGAGAACGCGCTCGAACGGGCATCCATCATGACCAAGAACGGAGTGATCGAACCGGCGCACCTGCCAGAGCGGGTCAGAGAGGCGCCTGCCTTGCCCCTGGTCAATGATCAGCCCCCCACGAATCCCTCGATGGAGGTGATCGAGCGGGCCTACATCCAGTGGGTGCTCAACGCCGAGGAGGGCAATAAGACCCGGGCCGCCGAGGTGCTGGGAATCGATCCCTCCACGTTGTACCGCAAGCTGAACCGCTACGACATCCATGAGTGATGTTGTCAAGATAGGGAGAGTGCCAAACCGATGAGTGTGCCAGATCTTCGCAGGATGCTCGAAAGGTCCGACCACGACAGCCTGCCATGGGATCGTGTGAAGCTCTCGGTGGTGATCCCAGCGTACAACGAGCTGGAGACGGTCGAAGCGTTGCTCGAGCGTGTACGCGAGGTGCCCCTCGATCTCGAGATCATCGTGGTCGACGATGGATCGACCGATGGCACTCGCGATCTGCTCACGAAGCTCGAGGCCGAGGGACTGATCGACGTGCTCGTCTTCCAGAAGGTCAACCAGGGCAAGGGGGCCGCACTCCGCGCCGGGTTCGAACTCGCATCGGGTGACGTTATCGCGATCCAGGATGCCGACTTGGAGTACGACCCGTACGAGCTACCGACCCTGTTGGCGCCTATCCTGGCCGGAAGGGCCGATGCGGTGTACGGCTCCCGCTTCCTGGGCGGACCTCACCGCGTCCTGTTCTTCTGGCACTCCATCGGCAATCGGTTCCTCACGCTCCTGAGCAACATGTGCACCGACGTCAACCTGACGGACATGGAAACCTGCTATAAGGTCATCACCGCAGATCTGCTCAAGAGCCTCCCGCTGAGCGCCAACCGGTTCGGATTCGAGCCCGAGGTCACGGCGAGGCTCGCGCAGGCCGGGGC
>JBGMRK010000001.1:13763-16793 GCA_048061375.1 Longimicrobiales bacterium
CCGCCAGGGCAGGTGCCCTCGTGGTTCTTCTGGCGCTCTCAGCGTATGCGAACTCCCTCGGAAACGGCTTCGCGTTCGACGACGTGCTCATCATCGAGGACAATCCCGTCGTCACCGAGTCGAACATCGGCGCGGCCATGACAACACCGTACTGGCCCATGGCGGTGGAGGGCACGGGACTCTACCGGCCGGTGACCGTGGCCAGCTACGCGGCCGAGTGGCGTGTGTTCAAGGGCAGCACGCTGGGCTTCCATGCGGTCAGCATCTTAGCGCACGGCCTCGCCAGCCTGCTCGTGTTCATGTTGCTCCTCGAATTTTTTTCCACCGCGCCGGCGCTGGCGGGCGCGGCGATCTTCGCGGTGCACCCGGTCCACTCGGAGGCGGTCGCAAACGTGGTTGGCCGTGCCGAGCTCTATATGGCGGTTTTCTATCTCATGGCCTGCCTGCTCTTTTGGCGCGGGGCTCGGTGGCGCGGCGGCGGCCGCCGCGTGGCGCGCTTGCTCGGGGTTGCGGTCCTGTATGCGTTGGCGCTGGGCTCGAAGGAGATGGGCGCGACACTGCCCGGCGTTCTGATCCTTCTGACCCTATTCAGGGCGGACGGGACGACCTTCGTCAGGCGGTTGGTGGATGAGCTGCCGCTATTTACGCTCACGGCGGCGGTGCTCGCGGCCTATCTGGGCGTGCGTTTCCTGGTCCTCGGGTCCGTCGCTGGTGAGATTCCGGCGGCCGTGCTGGCGGGCCTGACCACGAGCGAACGGCTTCTCACGGCCATCTCGATGTGGAGTCAATACGCCCGTCTCATGTTCTTCCCCCTGGTTCTCGCGGCCGACTACGCACCTGGCGTGCTCTACCCGGCGGCGAGATTCGATGTAGAGGTGTTTGGCGGTGTACTCACGTTGGTGGCGCTCATCGTCGGAGTCGTGGCGCTGGTTAGGACACGGCCGTTAATTGCGCTGGGTATCCTGTGGTTCCCGGTGACCATCCTCCCGGTCTCGAACCTCATCATACCGACGGGGACCCTCTTGGCCGAACGCACGCTCTTTCTCCCCTCCGTCGGCCTCTCCATAGCCATCGCCGGCGCGACGGTGGCCATTGCTGAACGAGAAAGGATATCTCGGACGCTGGGCCTGGTTGTGCTCGTTCTCGTCGGGACTTCCTTCCTTGTCCGTACGGTCCTGCGCAATCCATCCTGGCTCAGCACCTTCACTGTCGTCCAGACCCTGGCCCGGGACCACCCGAACTCCCACCTGGCGCTCCGGGCACGAGCCAACGGGCTCGTGCGCACCGGTGACTCTGAAGCCGCCGCCGAAGTCTACGAGGGAGCGCTGGAGTTGGCTCCGCTAAACTACCCGTTGCTGGTGGAAGTGGCGGACTTCTACGGCGGTCGTGAGCAATGGGAGCGGGCGGAAGCGCTGTTGGTAACGGCGGTCCGGGCCTATCCGGACCAGACCGCGGCCTGGCAACTGCTGGCCCGCCATCTGATCCTCCAGGGCCGTGGCCGCGAGGCTCATTCCGTGGCGTTGCGGGGACTGGAGCAGGCAGGCCGCGATCGGGAGCTATGGGCCCTCGTGTCCGAGAGCTACGTCCTGAAAGGCGATCTTCCGGCCGCGATTCGCGCGCGTGAGGCCGCTCTGGCAGTGGACCCCGAGTCTTCGCGCGACTGGGATAGGCTGGCGGAGTTGTTGGAAGCCAACGGGCAGCCGGATTCCGCGGCGCGGGCGCGGGCGCGGGGTTCCGCTCTTAGCGGCACGGCGGCGGCCGACCCTCCGGTCGGGGCTGACCGGAAGGGAACGAGACAGCATGAGGCGGCGGCTTGATGTTTCCCGACCGCTGGCCGTCTCCCTTCCGCTCCCTCCGTGTGTCCCTGGCCGTTGTGGGCGTCTTGGCCGCGGCCGTGAACGTCAACACACTGTTGAACGACTTCGCGTACGACGATCGGCCGATCATCGTCGACAACGAGGACCTCCACGACCTCAGGACGCTCCCGGGCACACTGGTGGAGCCGTATTGGCCGAACGAATACGGCCGCGAGTTGGGACTGTGGAGGCCTATCACCACGGCACTCTTCGGGCTCCAATGGGCGGTGTGGGGAGAGCGACCGATGCCGTTTCACCTCCTCAACGTGCTCCTGAACGTGGCGGTGACGATGCTCGGCGTGGTGGTCCTCGCTGAATTGGTTCCGCTGGGCACGGCGTTCGTGGCGGGCGTGATCTTCGCGGTGCATCCCGTTCATGTCGAGGCCGTAGCCAACGTCGTGGGGCAGGCGGAGTTGTTCTCGACGCTGGTGTTCCTTCTGGCGTGCTTCGTGTTTCTGAGGGCGCGCGACACGCTGGGCGTGAAGGGCACCTTCGTGATCCTCGGCCTCTTCGCCCTCGCCTTTCTCACGAAGGAGAGCGCGGTAACGCTGCCCGGGGTGTTGTTCCTGCTGGATGTGGTACGCCGTGACCGTCCGGCTCTACGGGCGTGGTCCTATTTCCGCAGCCGGGCAGCGCTCTACGGTGGAATGGTCCTGGTGGCCGGCCTCGTTCTCTACGCGCGCTTATTGGTCCTGGGCAGTGTCGCGAGTCCTTTTGGTCCCCTCGGAGCCGCGCTCCTCGAACATCGTGTGCCGCGTATCTGGACGGTCGCCTCGACGTGGCCGCACTATTTTCGGCTGCTGTTCTTTCCGGCTGACCTCAGCGTCGACTATTCGCCCGCCGTGATTCCCCTCTCGTACGGCTGGGATGTGACCAACCTGTTGGGGGCAGCTCTCGTCTTCAGCACGCTGGCTGTCGCGCTCGCGGTTGCCCGGCAACCGACGCTTTCCCCGGACCGATCCACCGCCCGTACACTCACGTTCGGCATCCTTTGGTTCGTGATTACGATCTCGCCCGTGTCGAACGTCGTTTTCCTGTCCGGCGTCCTGCTGGCCGAGCGGACGTTCTACCTGCCTTCGCTCGGTTTCGCCGTCGCGGTGGCATGGACGGCTCGGGCGTTGTACCGGGATCGGCCTCGGCTGGCCGTCGCCGGTGTGGTGGTGGCCGTGATCCT
>JBGMRK010000001.1:16893-20771 GCA_048061375.1 Longimicrobiales bacterium
TCTCGAACCACCTCCTGGCCGAGGCGCTGGCGGGACTCGAGCGCTGGCCCGAGTATGTCGAAGCGCGCATCAAGACCATCGAGTCCGGAGAGGGGGATCGCTGGATGCAGTGGGTTTGGCTGGCCGTGGGCTACGCTGCCGCCGGCGATACGGCGCAGGCCCTGATCGCGCTGGATACGGCACGCACGCGTGAGGTCCCGGAGGTCGGAGTGCGCCAAATTGACAGTCTCAGGGCATCATACCTCGGGCGGTGAAAAATGCGAGTGGATTGCATAATCCCAGACTTGTGACGTCTAGTCAGGGTGTGGGTGACGCATCGATAATCCATCTATCTGCTTGTCGTATATAAAGTTAACAAGATTCTGGACAATTTGGACCTAACTTTGCATTTTTCCATCAGCGTTTCGGCGCCCCAGTGCGATCACATCAGCAGGAGATTTAAGATGCGGGACAAGAAGGGTTTTACACTCATTGAGCTACTCATCGTGGTGGTGATCATCGGAATCCTGGCGGCCATCGCCATTCCGAAGTTCTCCGCTACCCGTGAGAAGGCGTATTTTGCGGCAATGAAGTCCGATTTAAAGAACCTGGCTAGCCAGCAGGAGATCTATTACTCGGACACGTACGCCTACACCTCCAGCACCGCGCTGCTCACCTTCGTCACGTCGCAGGGAGTGAACGCTTTGATCACGTCAGGTACGGACGGATGGTCCGCTTCGGTGACCCACTCCGCTCTGGGCACGGCCGAAGGCTGCGCGATCTACTACGGCAGTGGAACGGCACCGACCGCGCCGATCAAGCCTACGGCGGTGGGCGCAATCGCCTGCACGCAGTAGCAGAATCATCAGACTCGCCTCCGGAATGGAGAACGGTCTTCGAGTGGGCGCGGTCCGGTTGCTGGGCCGCGCCCGCTTAGATTCTGGACAATCTGGACAATGTGGATCAGCCTTACCGAGGTGGTGCCATATGGCCAAGAGAAAAGTTCGAGGCTTCACCCTGATCGAGTTGTTGATCGTGGTCGTGATCATCGGGATTCTAGCCTCTATCGCGATTCCGAAGTTTTCATCGGTGCGAGAAAAGGCGTACCTCGCGGCCATGAAGACCGACCTCAAGAACCTGGCTACCCAGCAGGATATCTACTACGATCAGGCCTACGCGTATGCTACGCAGGCTTCCGATGCCAACCATAGTCCATCTGAGGGCGTGGTCATCACCATCAACGAGGCGACCGGAACGGGCTGGGCGGGGACATCCACACACTTCGGTCTGCCTGGCGAATCGTGCGGTATCTACCACGGCGATGCCGCCGCGGCCGGGGGCGCTCCGGCGTCACAGCCCAGCCAAGTGATGTGCAGCATGTAGCGAGAAGGTACCTCCAGGCCGTACGTTCGCTGGGCCGCGATCAGCGGCACTACGTGAGAGAGCACTGAACGGTTCATGGCCGGCCCCACACCACTCAGACGAGACCTCCTTCTTTCATTCGGCCTCCTGTTCGCGGAGGCCACGATCCTCATGGGGATCGCGCTCGTCGTCATCCTTCCGCGCCTCCCGTCGTCCGGTCAGGTCACTCTCCTCATCCTGTTCCTGTCCGTGGCCCAACTCCTTGTGGTCATGGCGTTCGGGGGCTGGCTGCTCAACCGTCGCCTCCTCACGCCCGTGAGCAAGCTCGTGAGCGGCATCAGGCGTATCGCCGGAGGTGAGTATCATCATCGGATCCCGCCCGCGGACAGCCTCGAGCTGAGCGAGATCAGCGACAATGTAAATTTGATGGCTGACCGCCTCATTTCGGATCAGGAGGTGCTTGCCCACAACGTCAGGTCACTCGAGACGACCAACCGGCAGCTTGTCGAGGCGCGAGACCGGGCGGTGCAGTCGGCGCGCCTGGCGTCGGTGGGCACCCTCGCGGCAGGAATCGCGCACGAGGTCGGAAACCCACTTGGGGCCATCATGGGGTACGTCGATGTGGTCGAGAATCGTATCGAAGCCAGCGGAGGAGACACCGAGTTGCTCACCTTCATCCGCGGGGAAGCACAGCGCATCGACCGGATCGTCCGGGGCCTGCTGGACTATGCCCGCCCGGCCGACCAGGGGGTGGAGCTCTTTTCGCCCCGAGAAGTGGTAGAGCAGGTGCGAGATCTCCTCGTCAGCCAAGGCCAATTGGCCGGCGTGGAGCACGAGTGGCGATTGGCGGAAGGCTTGCCCAGGATCTACATGAACAGGCATCGACTGGAGCAGGTACTGGTCAACCTACTGCTCAACGCCATTCAGTCCGGGGGTGAGAACGGTCCAGGTAAGATCGAGGTGACCGCCGAATCCTACGTTGGGCCCGGGACTTTCCTGCTCGTCCGAAGGGAAGACGATCCGCCCGGGATCAATTACCTTCACCGGCGAAGGGTCGCTCGGGATGAGCAGGGGCGGGAGGTGGGCCCTTTGCAGACGGCTGAGGAGTTGGTCGTCATCACGGTCGCCGACGAAGGACCCGGAATCGACCCCGAGCACCTCGAGTACGTATTCGATCCGTTCTTCACTACCAAGGCTCCTGGAACGGGTACCGGGCTCGGACTCTTCATTTCCGCGCAACTGGTGGAGGGCATGGGCGGACGGATCGACGTTGTCAACCGCCCGGAGGGGGGCGCCGCCTTTTCGATAAGTTTTCCCGCCATGGCGGACGACGTGGAGCAGAGTGGCATCGAGGACGCGGGCAACGCGGAGGGCAGTGTGTGAAGATCCTGATCATCGACGACGATCCCGGGCTGAGAAAATCTCTCTCCCTCATCCTGACCGATGCCGGCTACAAGGTGGTATCGGCGGAAGACGGTGAGAAGGGTCTCTCAACGGCTGAAGCGGTCCGCCCAGACATGATCATGTGTGACATTCGCATGCCCAAGGTCGACGGCCTCGAGTTCGTCCAACGCTATTGTGAAGGGGGTGGAGAGGCCCTCGTTATCATCATGACGGCGTATGGTAGCATGGACCTCGCCGTCGAAGCGATGTCCAAGGGCGCGTACGATTACCTGCCCAAACCGTTTGGCGCCAACGAAGTGCTACTCACCATCCGGAAGGCCGAAGAAAGGGAGAGCCTGAGGCGGGAAGTCGGTCGGCTGAGGGCGGAGGTTCGAGCGGATCGCCGGTTCGGAGAAATCATCGCGCGCTCTCCCGAGATGGTGAGGGCCCTCGAGGTGGCCACCAAGGTGGCTCCCCACCCGTCACCGGTCCTCATCACCGGAGCCAGTGGGACGGGCAAAGAACTGGTCGCCCGCTTGATCCACCGAGAGAGCGCACGTGCAGAGCGGCCCTTCGTGGCCGTGAATTGCGGGGCCATCCCGGAGACGCTGTTGGAGTCGGAGTTCTTCGGTTACGTGAAGGGCGCCTTCACCGGCGCGGATAGCGATAAGCAGGGGCTCTTCGAAGCAGCGGACGGCGGCACGCTGTTTCTCGACGAGGTTGGGGAGCTTCCGCAGCCGCTCCAGGTGAAGCTCCTGCGGGCCCTACAGGAGGGAGAAATCCGGCGCGTCGGCGGTACCACGAACACCGAGGTGAATGTCCGGATCATCTCGGCGACGAATCGGAATCTCTCTGCGCTGGTGAAGGAGGGCGCTTTCCGCGAGGACTTCTACTATAGGCTCGCCGTCGTCCCGATTCACCTCCCCCCGCTCAAGGAGCGTCGTGAGGAGCTTCCAGATCTCGTCCACCACTTCATCGGGCGACATTCCGAGCGCCTGGGCCTTGAAGTAAACAAGGTCCACCCGGACGCGGTCGACGTGCTGCTGAACTATTCGTGGCCGGGCAATATCCGGGAGCTCGAGAACGTTCTGGAGCAGGCTATGCTTCTGGCCGAGGGTGATGAGTTGGTTGCCGATGAGCTTCCCGATCAGGTC
>JBGMRK010000001.1:20871-66587 GCA_048061375.1 Longimicrobiales bacterium
TCGAATTGACGGACGACGACCTTTCGGTCAAGAAACACTCCGCTGCGCTCGAGCGAAAGCTCATCCAAAGAGCTCTAGGGCGAACCGGTGGAAACCGCACCAAGGCGGCTGAACTCCTGGAACTGTCGGCTCGGGCTCTCCGCTACAAGATCCTGGACTACGGCTTGGAGTAAGCCGGTCGTTCCCAACTCGACATTCCGACGCCCGGCCTTTGCCGTGACGTTGGTTCATGCGATCAGGACACACCCTCCTAGAACTGGTCTTCGTCCTTACGATCGTCGCCGCCGGATTCACCGTGGTGGCGCCTTCGTACCGGCGGGCCCACCGGCGCCTCATCGTGCGGTCTGCCCGAGAGAGCCTCATTGGCTTCATCACACGGGCCCAGGCTCTGGCGGTGGTCCACGGCGGGGTCACCGTGACCCTCTCCGTGGACCCGGCTTTGGCTTGGTTCGAAGCGGGGGCTGAGGTCAGCGATACCCTCTCGCTCGAAGCGCTCGGTGTGGGTATGGATCTATCCGGTGGGCGGCCCCAAGCCCGCCTCCGCTTCAACTCCTTCGGGATCGGCGAACTTGCCGGCCAGACTGTGAGTTTGTCCCTGGGATCGGCCCGGGCAGGATTCGTCGTGTCGGCATATGGGCGGGTCCGGCGCTGGTGAGGCTACGGCGAGGTCGCTTCCGCCGTGGGGCCGAGACGGTCGGCCGGAGCGGGGTCACCCTCGTAGAGGTGCTGGTCTCACTGGTCATCCTTCAGGTCGGCTTGCTGGGAGTAGCCGGCCAGATCGGAGTCGCTCACAACCTGCTCGACCGAGCGGTTCGTCTCGAGTGGGCTGTAGCCGTGGCCGAGTCGGTGGCCGACTCCCTCGGCCGGTTCGGGTACTCGGGGCAGGGTTCGATCGGCCTGGCGGCGGGCCGCGTGGGTTGGGAGCCTTGGCCGGGGGGCGATGAGAGCGTGCTCGTGTGGGTCGAGGATGGTACGGCGAGGCGTATTCTCGAGGTGGCTGTTTCGAAGCGCCCACCACCCTCCCGGCGATGAGCGACCGTGGGTTCTCGGCGGTCGAGGCGTTGTTGGCCGTGTCGCTCGGCGCGGGGATCCTGCTTTCGGCTCTCGGTCTCATGTCCGCCCAGAGGCGGTCGGCGAACCGACTCATCGCGCAGGCCGACGGGCTCTTGGCGAGGCGAGTGATCCGAACCGTCCTGGGAGAGGAGCTTCGCCGAGGAGTAGAGGGGAGGGATTGGTGGTCGTCCGGCGGTGACAGCGTGCGGCTCCGTGTATTTCGTGGACTCGCGTTCCTATGTCCTTCTGGAAACCCGAGCCGCGTCCTGGCCCGCTACCAGGGCAGTCGGCTTCCCAATCCCCGGAAGGACTCGGTGTTGGTGCTCGGTCCGAGCGGCCGCTGGCAGGCGGTCGACCTGATCGGACGAGCCCGAACCTCGCTCACCTGCTCGGACGCCCCATCGGAGACCGTCGAGTTCTGGGTACTGAACCCGCCGGTGCCTGGCGGGGTGGTCGCCCGCCTATTCGAGGCGGGAAGTTATCACCTGTCCGGTGGTGCGTTTCGGTACAGGAGAGGACGCGGCGGCCGTCAGCCGCTCACTCCCGAAGTGTTCGTGGTGGAGCGCAGCCACCTTGGGCCGGGATCGAACGGTGGCTTGGCCCTCGAGTTGACCACGGAGACACCGGGCCCAGGTGGATTGGACGGACCTCGAACAGTCTGGTCACGAGAGCGTGTGCGCGAGTGAATTGCGGCGGCGCGGGGCGCTTCTTCCGACCCTGCTTCTCCTGATCGTCGCGGTCACACTCCTCGGGCATGGCGCTCTTGTGCTGGCCCGGGCGCAACTCGATGTCTCGATCATCTCCCGGGCCCTGCTCATTGCCCGTTTGAGTGCCGAGGGAGGTCTGGTCCAGGCCATGGCAGACTCCGCGAACTGGCTCCCCGAAAAGCCACCATGGCGTCCGCAAGCGGTTCAGGAAGGCGCTCTCGGAACATTTGGGCGTTTCCAGGTGACCGTAACCGCGATCGATCCGGAGTTGGAGTTATGGATCGGGAGAGGAGAACACGCGGCACAAGCCGGGACGTACCTGGTGGGCCGGCTGGCGTGGCGGCTCGCTCCGGCCCGTCGCCTCGCTGCTGCCGAGGCTGTCGTCATGTCGGCGGGGCCCTTGAGCACGGCTGTCGGCGCCACCGTTTCCGGCGCTGACCTGAATCGCCGCCCGCTCGGCTGGACCGAGGAAGATTGTGCCCCGTTCGATGAGGAGGTCACCTGGGCGGTGCCGGCTGGGAGGCTCGAGCCGTGGGCGGCCCTAGCAGTGGACTCTGGGGCGGTTCCACCGTTGGGACTCATGGATTGGTCTGTTCTCGCGGACCGCTCTCGAAATATGCCGTCGGGCGTGATCACCCCCCGTCCCGTCGAATTCGCCGCAATGTGCCGAGTCGAGCTTGCCGCCAACTGGGGCGATCCCACTCGGATGGGTAGCTGCCGGCACCACTACGTACTGGTTACCACCGCCGATGATTTGACCTTGGCAGGTGGTGGTGGACAGGGAGTCTTGGTTGTGGATGGAAGCCTATTTCTTGAAGGCGTGAGCCGGTTCGCCGGGGTCGTTCTTGTCTCGGGTGACCTGAATCTTGCCCAAGGGGCACGAATCGACGGACTCGTGCGTGCTGGCGGATCGGTCTCACTTTCGGATTCGTCGCGAATCGTTGGATCAGGCTGTGCGGTCCTGGCTGCTCTCGGGCGTATCGATGCGCTTCGGCGCCCCGTTGCGATCCCGGACGGGGCGTGGGTGGGCCCGTTGGGACCTGCCAAGTGAGGGACGGCCTGATTGTGGGGAAATCTGTGCCGGAAACGGAAACGATTTCCCTCTAGAACGCCCGTTCGGTGCGGAATTTCCAGTCTTTGGGAGCGGGTGCACATCTGGCATGGATCTGGCAAGAGATATTCGGGGCTCCGATTCGGAGTCCCGGAGCCAGGCCCGGCTTCCAGGGTCCGCGAACGCAGTGATCGTGGGGTCCCCCAATACGATGTTTACCGGTAGCGGATTACCAAATGTTTACAAATAAACACCTCGACCGATGAGGCAGATTTCTCTTGACAAGCCTGGACTTAGGGTTATAACCTGGTTTTGATATTCAGGTAAAAATATGTTCCTATGGCTCCGGGGCGTGAGGTCTAAATGGGCCTTTTTGGAAACAAGCGAAGATCGGTAGGGCTCGACGTTGGAAGTGGCTTCGTCAAGCTCGTGGAGATCGACCATTCGGGAGAGCAACCCGAGGTGGTTCAGGTCGCCATGCGTCCTCTTGTCGCCGATGCGATCGTCGAGGGCGAGATCATGGACCCGGGCCTTGTCTCCGACACGATCGGCGGCCTGGTCCAAGAAGCCGGGCTGAAGGGATGCGACGTCGTGACCGCCGTTGGTGGCCACGACGTCATCATCAAGCCGATCGAGATGGATCGCATGAAGGAATCGGATGCTCGTGAGGTGATCCGGTGGGAAGCCGAGCAGCACGTCCCGTTCGACATCAAGAGTGTTGAACTCGATTTCCAGATTCTGAATCCGCTCGCTGAAGGTCTTCAGATGGAGGTTCTTCTGGTTGCGGCCAAGCGCGAGCTCGTGGACAACAAGGTGAGTTTGCTGTTGGATGCGGGCGTGTCACCCAGCGTGATCGATGTGGACGCATTCGCGTTGCACAACGCTTTCGAATACAACTATCCCGAGGCCATGGAGGGTATCGTGGCCTTGGTCAACGTGGGGCACGAGACGACCAACGTGAACATCCTCGAAGATGGGACCCCGATTCTGACAAGGGACATCCCCTTCGGATCGCGTCGCGTGCGCGAGGATCTGCAACGTGAGCGTGGCCTCACGGCCGAAAAGGCCGAGGACATTGTTCAGGGTCGAGAAGAACTCGCTGAGATGCCTCAACTCGTGGAATCCTCCGCCGACGAGGTGGCCGTGGGCATCGAACGTGCCTCGGCCTTCCTCATGACGAGGCAGTCCGGTGCGGGCCTTGGACAGATCTTCCTCAGCGGAGGTGGCGCCAGGATCCCCGGCATGTCGGATGCGCTCGGGCGCAGGATGAGCGTTGAAACTCAAGTGGTGAATCCCTTCGAGCGCATCCCGGTCCGAGCCGATTTGGGCGGGAACGTGATCCTCGAGGAAGCCGCTCCTATGCTTCTTCTACCTCTCGGCCTTGCGCTGAGGGCGACCTAGCGGGGGAGAGTCGAGCCTTGATCGAAGTCAACCTGCTTCCAGGCGGCAAGAAGCGACCCGGGAAGGGCGGTGGGTTCAGGATCGGCCTACCCGACCTGAAGGCTTTTCCCGCGGACCCGTTCATCATCGGGGCTGTGGTTGTCGGCCTCGCTTCAGCCACGCTCGTCGGGTGGTGGTACACCGAGTTGAACGATCGCGACGAGGAACTGGTCGTTGCGCTGGAGGATGCGATCCAGGACTCGGTCGATTTTTCCGACCTCATCGAGAACAACAACACGCTTCAGGCGCGCCAGGACTCCGTAGCGCAAAAGGTCGACATCATCCAGGAGATCGATGCCGGCCGTTACGTATGGCCGCATGTATTGGATGAGGTTGCTCGCGCGCTCCCGGATTTCTTGTGGATTACCGCGCTCCGACAGGTCACGGTAGGTGATTTCGTCGAGTTTCGCCTCGATGGGCGTGCCGGGAACAACATTGCGGTTACGACCTTCATGGATGCGCTCGAGGCGTCCCCGTTCGTCAGGGGCGTACGGTTGATTTCCACGGAGCAGGCCCTCGAGCCTCTTCCGAACGGAGACGACCAGATCGTCATCGTCTTCACGATTGAGGCGGCCTATGAGCAGCCAGCCTTCGACCTACTGGAGACGGTTCCGCTCTTCGGGGAGGGTGCCGACAGTGGGAGCTAAAGGGGGCATAGAGCCATGAAGCTGATTCCGGACGATCCCAAGCAAAAGAATGCCCTCGTCGTGGGGTTGCTCTTCGTGGTGGGGTTGTATCTCGTCAACACGTACTGGCGTGTTGATCGACTGGCCGAAGTCGAGCAGGGGGAGAGCCGCCTAGAGGCTCTCGAGAACAGTAACCGCAGCGCCGAAATCATCGCGGCCCGCGGCGGAACCGCCCTCGAAGAGCGCATGGCTGTGTACGAACGCCATATTGCTCAACTCGAGGCGCTGATCCCGCTGGAGGAGCAAGTGGCCTCGCTGCTCAACGACCTGACGCTCCTGGCCCGCGACCTGGGGGTCGAACTCGACATGATGCGGCCCGAGCCCTCGGAGCCGTCCGACTTCTATACGAAGCAGACCTACTCCTTGAGGGTGATCGGGGAATACCACGATGTGTCGCGTTACATAACACGCGTGGCGTCGTTGGAGCGCATCATCACTCCGATCGATCTCGCCCTGAGCCTGTTTGCGACGCCCGACCGTTTCCGTGAATACGAGTCGCCGGTCCAGGCTGAGTTTCGCATTCAGACTTATGTGATCACGTCGGCTGAGTCGCTTTCACCTGGAGGTGGTCCGTGATGAGCAGGGCACGCATGATCCTGTTCGCGATACTGGCGCTGGCGCTGAGTGTGCCGGCGGCCGCTTCGGCACAGGACCCACCCCCGCCCGACCGGGGCCTCGTGAAGGAGCGGGAGGTGTTCCGTTACCCTGGTTATTCCCGCCGAAACCCGTTCGCTCCGCTTCTGAATGCGGAGGGTGGCGGGCCGCGGTTCGAGCGACTCGTGCTGTTGGGCATTGTGTTCTCTGCGGATGCCTCCAGCAGCATCGCTCTCTTCGGAGAGGGTTCGGCAACGCTCGCCTCCAGCACGGAGATTTCAATAGTCGCGGGCACTCGGACGTACCGGCTCAGAGTCGGCGAGTCAATTGGTAACACCACGATTCTTGAGATCCGCGAAAACCAGGTGGTGGTTGGCGTGGACGACTTCGGGCAATCGGAGCAACACACTTTGGAGTTGCGCCGGCGAACCGTGGGCCAAGGAGGCCCCCCATGATCTCGACTGTTGCTCTTATTGCGGCGCTCCTCTCCGGTGGGGGTGAGCCTGTAACGGCGCTCACCGTCGTGCCCAACAACGGGCGGACCGATGTTCTGGTAAGCGTGACGGGGAACGTCACCTTCCGGGCCTTCACCATGGAGGGGCCACACCGCCTCATTCTGGACGTCATGAACGCACGGCATGCGCTCCCGCGCGAGATCTTCACCGGCGTCAACCGGGGCGGGATCCTGGCGGTGCGCACTTCACAGTATTCCGAAGACATCGTGCGTATCGTCGTCGAGCTGAATCAGCCCGCGGAGTACACGATCGAGCAGTACGACGGTACGATCCAGATTTCACTGGAGAATCGCTTCGGTGACTTCGATCCATGGGAGACGGCCAGTGTCCCAACCGTGATCGCGCCGGAGCCGGAAGGGACCCGAACCGAGGCGTTCGCCTCTCTCTCGCTGAAGCTTCAGCCTGCACCTCAGCAGTCGCAGGCCGCCCGCATCTCGATCACGTTTATCAACACTCCCATTGAGGACGTGCTGTTCACCTTCGCGGATTTCTCCGGGCGCTCGATCGTACCGTCCTCCCAGGTCACCTCGATGACTGTTACGGCCGAGATCAAGGACCAGGCTTGGGACGAAGCTCTCAGCGCCATTCTGCGGCAACAGGGGCTTAGAGGCGACGAGGACGGTCCGAGCGGCATTATCCGCGTCGACCTCCTCACGAATATCAACCTCGCCGAAGACACCGAGCCCTTGAGAACCGAGATCTACCAGATCAACTACGGCACCGCGGCCGAGGTACTCACAGCGGTTATTCCGCTGCAGACTGCGCGTGGCAACGCGTCCTCAGCGCCGGCCACGAACACGCTCATCGTCACCGACATCGAGCGCGTTCACGCGGCCATCCGGTCCCTTCTCATCGAGCTCGACCGCCCGACGCCTCAGGTGATGATCTCCGCCAAGATCATCTTCGTGAATCGCACCGATCTCAACGAGTTCGGCATCGTCTACGATCTGAAGGACTCGCAGGGGAACCAGTTCAGCCAAGTGACGCCCGCCCTCGCCGACCTCGATGGCGACGGCGAGTTGGAGGCCCAAACCAAGGACGTCGTGCTGCTCGGCGGAAACTCCGTCGCGGCGCTCGGAAATGCCAAGGCCCGAGTGGTTGGACCGACACTGTCGTTGCTGACGTCGCTGGTGATCGGCCGCCACACTCTGGTCGGGTTTATCGAGGCGTTGGAGTCCTCGAACCTGAGTGACATTCAGGCCGCGCCGTCCGTGACGGTGGCCGACAACCAAACAGCGCGATTGCAGGTGGGCGAGCGGACGCCGGTCCGCGTGATCGACGCCCAGGCCGGTGGGACCGGAGGAGCGGGAGCCGGCTTCCCTCGGGCGACGGTGCGATTCGAGGAGACCGGAATCATCCTGACCACCACTCCGCACATCACCGCCGGCGGCTACGTCCTGATGGACATCAGGGCCGAGCGGTCCGCCGCGGATTTCGCGGACTCGGACATCGGAGTGATTTTCCGCACCCAGAACGCGACCACACGGGTGCTCGTGCGGGATGGCGAGACCGTGGTGATCGGTGGACTGACGGTCACGGAACGAAGTGAGGTGCGCGCCGGCGTGCCGATCCTGATGAACCTCCCGGTGGTTGGCCGCCTCTTCAGGGTCACCCGGGTGTCTGAGACTCAAAGAGACCTGATGATCCTCGTCACGCCGCACATCGTGCGCGGCGACGCGAACTGATCCGGGCCGGGGAGGCCTGCATGCTTGGTCATAGATCCATCCGAGTGCGCATAGCACCGCTTGCAACGGCGATGGCCGCTGTCACGCTGCTGTTGGCCTGTGACGGCCAGAACCTCTTCGTGGGTCCTGATGTCAGTGGGCGTATCGACACCGCTGCCCCCACCGTCGACATTCTGACGCCCTCGTCGGCGGACGGCTCGCCTTCGGCGAAGCCACTGGGTGATTCTGTGCTGGTAACGGTGCAGATGAGCGACGACTCCGGTCTGGACAGTGTTCGCTTCGAGGGCGTGTCCTTCCGTGGCGACGTCAACTTGGGCACCGACACGGTCATCACGCGTTTCGAGTCCAAGGTTGTGCGCCTGCTCACCGTGCCGGAAGACACGACGGTGAGCCGGTTTTTGATCGCGATCGACGACACCATCAAGGAGACCGCCCAGATCATTGCCCACGCCTACGACACGCTGGGCAACGTGTCGTCGGACACCGTCCAACTCGTCCTCGGCGGGCCGGATGTACAGGTGCTCAACCTCGCTCAGGATGAGGTGATCCAAGCAGGTCGGGATCTAGCCATCCGCGTTGAGGCACGGGATCCAGTAGGTATTACCTCCGTCCAGATCGACCTGACCGGCGCGGTGACCCTGTCGGTGTCCCAGGCTGTGAATCCCCCGGTTGACACCGCAGTCGTGGATCTTGTGATCGCCATCCCACCGCTGGCGACAGGCCCGATGCAGTTGGTCGCCCGTGCGCGGAACGGCCTCAACGTCTCAGGCCAGTCGGGTGCCTTGAACCTCACCGTGGTCTCGAGCCTGGCGGGCGACATCGTCCCGCCCAAGGTCAAGTTCGAGAGCACCACGGGTGGCAGGCTGGAGCAGAAGGATTTGGTCGACGTCACCGTCACAGCCCGTGACGACAACCAGGGAAGCGGGATCGCGACGGTCGGCATCACCGTCCTCGCGATATCACCCACGCGCGGCGACACCCTGGTCCTGTCGAACTCGGTGACGTTCCCGGTAGCGCGCACGGGCACCGTGGTGCAGGACCTGACCTTCCCAGTGTTCAACTCCAGTCCGGTCATGCTTCCCGACACCCTGGTCTTCGAGATCACGGCCTTCGCGCTGGACGATCAAGGCAATTGCTCCGCCAGCGTCGGCCTGGACAGCTTGGTCGCTCTTCCATGCGCCACCGTCCCCACGGGCCAGACGGCCGCTCAGGATCTGTCGGGCCTCCGCGACGAGCGTGTCATCGTCGCCGGACGGACCGTACTGCTTCCGACCGGTGGGTTGATCATGGACGCCGCCGTCGATACGGCGCGTGGCAGGCTCTACATGTCCAACCTCTCTCGGGGGCAGATTGAAGTCTTCCGGCTTGCCGAGGAGGACTTCCTCCAACCCGTTGCGGTGGGTTCGGAGCCGTGGGGCCTGGCGATGCACCCGTGCTACGTGTCGGTGCCCCTCCCCGGCTGCGGTGACAGTCTCTGGGTCGCGAACTCCGGGGGTACCAACGTCTCGGTAGTGGATCTCGTTGGTGGCGCCATGCCGTTCGAGCAGCCGGGCCGGAGGTTCCTGACCCCCGACGTGGTGCTGTGGGACGTCGAGGAGGCCGAGGACGAGGACGGTACGCTCACCTGGCTCTCGTCGTTCATCCCGGACGGCAATCCGCCGGGCTTCAGCGACCGCCCGCAGTTCATCGCTCAGGACTTCACCGGACGTGTGCTTTACTCCACGGTGGCGACTCTCCTCGGTGATCTCGGGACCATTCGGAAAGCGTTCAGTCCCGGCGGACCCGACCCTGAAGTCATCCTCTTCACCGATCACGGCGTCTTCGACGATGCGCCGGAGTTCACGGCCGTCAAGAACGTCGATCGTGTGACCAACGGTGCCTTCACGGACCCTGTGTTGGGCCTCGGAACACTTTCAATCTTCGACCATCCGCCGGGTGACCTCCAGACCAGCGTCCAATTCGGGCCGCTGCCTCTCGACAGTGCGCTGCTCGCCGCACAGCGCGGTGGCTCGGACATCGAGTGGGTAAAGGGTGGGCGGTGGAACGTGAGGAGCATCGGGTTCAACGACACGACGTTCGTTACCGCGAGCGGTAACGGCGCATGGGTAGCGTTCGGTGAGGGCGCGGTCTCACCGGTGGCACGCATCATCTCGTACGACGCGGCGGCGGATGCGGTGAGCGGGTCCATTCAGGTTAGTGACCTCGAGCTGAACGCCTCCGAGTCGGTGCAGGGGCTGGGCATCAACTTTGATGGCACGCTGGGTGTGTTACGCGGGAGCAGTCAGGCGGCGTTCTTCTCCGTCGACGACCTCCGCTCCCAGGGTGTTGCGGACCTTCCAGGCGGCGGGTCCGGAGCCGCGCTACACCCACTCCACGCCAATGCTCGCTCGCTCAGGAACCCTGCGGGTGTCTACCGGCCGGATACCCACCTCGCTTTCATCGGGACCGGCGAGAACACGATCGACATTATCGACACTTTCTTCTTCTTCCGGTCGGGTAGGATCTTCATTCGGGATGTGGTCTCCGGCCCGCTGAGGGCGGTGCTGCCATCCGCCACCGACAACGTGGGCTTTACGTGTACGTCCACGGCTGTCACCGGGCTGGATGCGACCGGCGCGCTGGTCCCGATCGGCAACGCGATCGAGATCTTCGCGGGTGGCGACTTCCTGACGCCGCACCCGGCGGTGGGTGGTCCGACGGAGGACAGCTGCATCGTCCTGAAATTGTTCGGCGTTACCGACTCGGGTGGCGTTGTCGTAGTCGACGTTCGCAAGAGCGACATCTTGAGGGACCATCCTTCCCGCCAATAGTCGAGGCGAGTAGAGGAAGCCTTCTCGAGCAACGAAGGCGGGACCCCGGTGGGTGGACGACCCACCGGGGTCCTTTTATGGTTGCACGCCCAGGAGCCCGTCCCGGAATGCGGGCAAGCCGACGGCGGGCAGGACCAACAAGGACGGAGTCATGAGGCGCATATCCTTTCGAACCTCGGGTGAGTCCCATGGGCGTGGCTTGATCGCGCTTCTGGAAGGCATTCCGGCCGGGCTGTCGCTGGAGATGGAGCGCGATGTCGATCCGGAGTTGCGCCGCCGGCAGGGCGGCCATGGGCGCGGACGCCGCATGAAGATCGAGTGCGACCGCGCCGACCTGATCTCAGGCGTGCGTTTGGGCGAGACCCTCGGTTCTCCGATCTCCATGGTGGTGTGGAACAAGGACTGGGAGAACTGGAGGGTGGCGATGTCCGCGCTGCCTCCCGACCCGTCCGGAAACCCCAAGGCGCTCAAGCCGGTTTACCTCCCGAGGCCGGGGCATGCCGACCTCGTCGGGCTCCTCAAGTACGATCGTAGAGACGCGCGTGACATTCTCGAGCGGGCGAGCGCCAGAGAGACGGCGGCGCGTGTCGCCTGCGGGGCGGTAGCCAAGAAGCTGCTATCGGAGTTCAGTATCGAGATCGGCAGCCATGTGCTGTCCATCGGTGACGTCGAAGCCGCCAGACCGGACGAGCTACCGAGCGCCCTCAACGAGGCGGTGGAGGCTTCCCCGACACGCACGCTGGACTCCGCTGCAGGCGAGCTCATGGTCGACGCCATCGACCGCGCGGGGGAAGAGGGCGACACCCTCGGTGGAATCTTCGAGGTGGTGACAACGGGACTCCCGGCCGGGCTGGGAAGTTACGTCTCGTACGATACCAAGCTCGACGGGCGGCTGGCCGCGGCGCTCATGTCGATACCCGCCATCAAGGGCGTTGAGATCGGTTCGGGCTTCGAGGCGGCAAAGCATCCCGGCTCACGTGTGCACGATGCGATCCTCCCCGAAGGCGCGGAGCGGGCGGGTGGCCTGGGTCGGGCAAGCAACCGGGCCGGCGGCCTCGAAGGCGGGGTCACCACGGGGGAGCCGTTGGTGGTGCGGGCGGCGATGAAGCCTATCTCGACGCTCAGAAAACGGCTTGCGAGTGTAGATATGCGTGACGGGTCCGTCGCCGACGCCGCGGTCGAGCGAAGCGACGTCTGTGCCGTACCCGCGGCCGCGATCGTTGGGGAGGCCATGGTCTCGCTCGTTGTAGCCGATGCCTTGCTCGAGAAGTTCGGTGGTGATTCGATGTCCGAGCTCCGCCGGAACTTCGATGGATACGTCGCGTACCTCACCGAGCGCGGTTATGGGGAGCGCTGAGCCCAGTGGCTCCACCCCGTTTGATCGGGTGCTCCTCGTGGGCTTCATGGGGAGCGGCAAGACGGCGGTGGGCCAGGCGTTGGCAACGTATCTGGGATGGCGCTTCATCGATTTCGACCGCGAGATCGAACTCCAATGCGGTAGGGATGTCACGTCGATTTTCCGCCAGCAGGGAGAGGCCTACTTCCGTGAAATGGAGTCTGAGGTGGGCGCGAGATGCATGGACGTGATAGGCGCGGTGCTCGCCAGCGGTGGAGGCTGGCCCACGCACTCGGGGCATATGGAGGACTTGCCTCCGCGTACGTTCAGCGTATGGCTGCAGGTCGCCGCACGCGAGGCGGTGAGACGCATGAGGTTGGACGGGCCGACCAGGCCCCTCCTCCAGGTCGCGGATCCCGTTGGCCGGGCAGACGAGTTGATGCGGGATCGGGAGAAGTGGTACGCACACGCGAGCATGGCGCTCACGACGGATGATCGGGAGCCGGACGCGCTCGCAGGGGAGATAGCGAAGTACGTGAGTGGACAGAAATTACACCCTACTACTCGGGCAGGCTCTTAACCTATGAAGCTAGTCATTGTAGAATCGCCCGCGAAAGCCCGGACGATCAGTCGTTATCTCGGTAGCGAGTACGAGGTCGCGGCGTCGGTCGGGCATGTGCGCGACTTGCCGCCCAAAGAGCTCGGTGTCGATGTCGATAACGGCTTCACCCCCAAGTACGTCACGATTCGGGGTAAGGGAAAGATCCTCCAGGAGTTGAAGAAGCAGGCCAAGCGTGCGGAGGCAATCATTCTCGCCACCGACCCTGACCGGGAGGGCGAGGCTATCGCCTACCACGTGGCCGAACAGTTGGGCTGGGAAAAGAATAGGGATCGCTTCCAGCGCGTGACCTTCCATGAGATCACGAAGCCGGCGGTACAGCAGGCTCTCGCCGCGGCCGGCCCCATCGACATGCAGAGGGTGGAGGCCCAACAGGCGCGCCGGATTCTGGACAGGCTGGTGGGCTATCAGGTCAGTCCGTTTCTGTGGAAGCCGATTCGGCCGGGATTGTCCGCCGGTCGGGTCCAGACCGTCGCCCTCAGACTACTGTGCGAGCGCGACGACGAGATCAACGCGTTCTTGTCCGAGGAGTATTGGTCTATCGTCGCCTCGCTGATCAAGGATGAGCAGGCCTTCGAGGCCAAACTCCACAAGATCGACGGAAAGGCCTTCACGCTCGAGAACGAAGCGGCCGCCCGCGCCGTCGTGGTGGAGGCCCTCGAGCAGCCGTTCGAGGTTGCGGACGCGAAACGCAGGGAGCGGCGCAAGAACCCGGCGCCGCCCTTCACGACCTCTACGCTTCAGCAGGCGGCGGCCAAGCGGCTTCGCTTTTCGGCCAAGCGGACCATGACGCTGGCGCAGCGCCTCTATGAGGGACTGGAGGTCAGCGGACAGGGCGCGATCGGATTGATCACGTACATGCGGACCGACTCGACACGTGTGTCGAAGGGGGCGGTCGCCGAGGCCCGCTCATGGATCGAGCGAGAGATCGGGAAGCCGTTCGTGGCCGATTCGCCCCGGTATTGGGGTGGGAAGCAACAGAAGGGCGCCCAGGACGCGCACGAGGCGATCCGACCTACCAACGTGGAACTGCACCCGAATGCGGTGGGGCCGTCCCTCGATCCGGGAGCGGCACGCCTGTACGAACTGATCTGGCAACGCTTCGTCGCCAGCCAGATGGCGCCGGCTGTCTACGACACCACTACGCTCGACTTCGACATCCGGGGCGACGACGCACATGCCTACCTGTTCAGGGCTACCGGGTCGGTCGTGAAGTTCGAGGGCTTCACACGGCTTTACCTGGAAGCGATGGAGGCCGGGGATCACCGCCGCCTGGACGACCTCGATCCGCTACCGGCGATGGACAAGGGCGAGGAAGCCGCGGTGCGGGGGATCGTACCCAACCAACACTTCACACAGCCGCCGCCGCGTTTCAGCGAGGCAAGCCTGGTGAGGGAACTCGAGCGCTTGGGAATCGGGCGTCCGTCCACCTACGCCCAGATCATCTCCACCATCCAGGACCGGGGTTACGTAGATCTGGAGGAGCGTCGCTTCTACCCGACGCCGCTCGGGGACACCGTCTCGAAGCTGCTTGTGCGGGTCTTCCCAGACATCTTCGATGTCGAGTTCACAAGCCGTATGGAAGGCGAACTGGATCGTGTGGAAGACGGAGAGCTGGACTGGCAGGGACTCCTCGCGGAGTTCTATCCACCCTTTCAAGGACAGCTCCAGGAGGGCGAGGCGCGCTCCGAGGAGATCATCAAGGAGCTCCTCGCGGCGGAAGGTGAGACGTGCGAACTCTGCGGTCGGCCGATGCAGGTGCGCTGGAACCGGTTCGGCCGGTTTTTGGGTTGTTCAGGATACCCAGAGTGCAATAGCACACGGCCGTTGGATGCCGGCGCGCAGCCGGAAGAGGACCTCGGCGTCGACGCAGAGACTGGGCTGGCGGTCCTTGCCAAGGTTGGCCCGTACGGGCCTTACGTTCAGCTCGGAGAGGCCGAGAAAGGCAAGAAGCCGAAGCGGGCTAGCCTACCCAAAGGCAAGACTCTGGATGACGTGGACCTGGAGTACGCCTTGAAGCTGCTGACTCTCCCACGCGAGTTGGGCAACGATCCAAAGTCTGGAGAGGAGGTAGTCGCGGGCCTCGGCCGCTACGGGCCGTTCGTGAGGCGCGGAAAGACGTTTGCCAGCCTAACCGGCGAAGACCACATGTTCAGCGTCGAGTTGGAGGAAGCGGTCAAGCTGCTGGACGAGAAGAAGGGTGGACGGGCAGTGCTCAAAGAGCTCGGCCCCCACCCCGAGTCGGGAGAGAACCTGGTGATTCTTTCGGGCCGATATGGGCCCTATGTGACCGACGGGAAACTGAACGCCTCCCTCAAGAAGGGCGCGGAACCCGAGGAGCTGACCATGGAGGCCGCCGTGGAGCTCCTGCTCGAGGCGGCCGGGCGGAAGAAGCGGGGCGGTGGCCGTGGGGGAGCACGCCGCAAGAACCCTTGAGGGAGCGATCGCCGTGAGCGAGGGGATCCGAGTGGTAGGAGGTGGCCTGGCCGGGTGTGAGGCCGCCCTCCAGCTCGCTGCGAGAGGTCATCGCGTACTCCTCCAGGAAATGAGGCCGGTGCGCGGCACCGAGGCCCATGAGACTGATCGCCTCGGCGAGTTGGTGTGCACCAACTCGTTCAAGAGCGAAGATCCCACGAACGCCCATGGTCAACTCAAGCGCGAGATGAGGGCTTTAGGCTCGGTGCTTCTCCGTTCGGCGGACCTCACTCGAGTCGCGGCGGGCTCCGCGCTGGCCGTGGACCGGCACCTCTTCTCGGAGGCCATGACCGAGGCGGTGGCGTCGCAGCCGGGAATCGAGACTTCCCGCGAGGAATGCACGGCCCTGCCAGACGGTCCAGCCATCATCTGCACGGGGCCACTCACCTCGGATGCCCTATCCCAAGCGATTCGCACGGCTCTCGGCGTCGAAGGGCTCTCCTTCTACGACGCCATCGCTCCCATCTTGCACCGAGACTCGCTCGACGAGTCGATCGTGTTCGCGGCCGGACGCTTCGGCGAGGACGCCGACTACCTGAACTGTCCAATGAGTGAGGCCGAGTATACAGCGTTCATCGTGGCCCTGGTCGATGCGGATGTTCATGAGGGACACGATTGGGATGCCGTTCCCTATTTCGAGGGCTGCTTGCCCGTCGAGGTCATGGCCGCGCGGGGGCACGATACTCCCCGCTTCGGGCCGATGAAGCCCATCGGAATGATCGACCCGCGCACGGGAGAGAGGCCTCACGCTGTGGTGCAGCTTCGCCGAGAGGACCGTGCCGGGCAAATGTGGAACATGGTGGGATTTCAGACCCGGCTCCGTGTTCAAGAGCAGCGAAGTGTCTTTCAGATGATTCCGGGCCTGGCGGGATGCGAGTTTCTTCGATGGGGCTCGATCCACCGCAACTCCTACCTGCGATTTCCCGACCGGCTGACGCGTCATGGGTCCCTCTTGGAGCGGGGTGACCTGATCTTTGCGGGCCAGCTCACTGGAGTGGAGGGCTATACGGAATCCGCGGCAAGCGGGATCATGGCCGGGATCAACATGGACCGGCTCGCCAGGGGATTGGAGCCGGCCTTGCCGCCCGCCACCACGATGCTCGGAGGACTCTTCCGCTATCTCCGCGACGCCGATCCCGAGCATTTCCAGCCCATGAACTCGAACTGGGGGCTGGTGGATCCTCTTGCGGGGCGCGTGCGGGACAAGAAGAAGAGACGCGGGTTGCTAGCCGAGCGTGCCCAGGCCGACTTCCTGGCCTGGATGGACGAGGAGCGGGTGAAACCTGCGGATGTTGGAAATTCGGCATCTGTCGCGGCCACCGAAGAGGCGTGACGATGGAGTCCGACGTCCGCGACTTTCTGACGCATCTTGCGGATGAGCGGCAGCTCGCGGGAAACACGGTGGCTGCGTACGACCGGGATCTCCAGGATCTCATCGAGTTCCTGGCGGAGTACCGAGGCACCGAGGATCGGGGTTGGAGCGACGTGGACCGACTTGCGCTTCGCGGCTTCATGGGCTGGCTCGACCGCAAGGGGCTCTCGAGGCGAACCGTCGCACGAAAGCTCTCGGCGGCGAGGGCGTTCTTCCGGTTCATGTATCGAGACACCCGCATCGACTCCGATCCAGCTCGCCTGGTGAAGGGTCCGAAGGCCGAGAAGCGACTCCCTGGGTACGTTGGGAAGTCTGACATCGACAGTATCTTTCGCACCGCTGAGGCTGCGGCTGCCGAGAACACGCTTCAGGGCACGCGAAACCTCGTGATTCTCGAGTTGGTTTACGGGAGCGGGCTGAGGCTGGCGGAAGTGCAGGGGCTGGATCTGGAGGACCTGGACCTTTCCGGGCGCCAGGCCCGAGTTCTCGGCAAGGGCGACAAGGAGCGCATCGTGCCGTTGACTCGGGCCGCGATCATCGCGATCCGTCGCTACGAATGCCGTCGCGCAGAGCTGTTGGTGGCTCGCCCCGGGGCCGGTCGTGAGGCCCTGCTCCTGAACCCACGGGGGAACCGGCTTTCGCGCCGTTCGATCCAGAATGTGGTGCGGGGGTTCTTGGACGAGACGGCGGGCGGGGAGGGCCTCAGCACGCACTCCCTCCGCCATTCCTTTGCAACCCATTTGCTCGACGCCGGTGCGGACCTGATGGCGGTGAAGGAGTTGCTCGGTCACGCCTCTCTCTCGACGACTCAGATCTACACGCACACGTCCAAGGAACGCCTCCGCAAGGTGTACGACCGAGCGCACCCACGCGCTTAAACGGCAGCTTGGTGGGACCTTCCGGCCTGGTTATGGTTAAATTCCTTTCCGACGAAAGGGAGTCTTGCGCGTGTACAAACAGCAGCTCAGAGCGACGACCATCGTTGCGGTTCGCGGGGACGGCGTTGTTGCGTTGGGAGGTGACGGCCAGGTCACGCTGGGCGACACCGTCGTGAAAAGTTCGGCCAAGAAGGTCAGGGTCCTCAAGGAGGGCGAAATTCTCGGCGGGTTCGCCGGCGCGGTCGCCGACGCCTTTACCCTGTTCGAGCGCCTGGAGGAAAAGCTCGAGCGCTTTCCCGCCAACCTCACGCGAGCGGTGGTCGAGTTGGCCAAGGATTGGCGAACGGACCGCTATCTGCGCCGGTTGGATGCGCTTCTCGTGGTGGCCGACCGAGAACACCTGTTTCTGGTGAGCGGCCAAGGAGAGGTCATCGAGCCCGACGACGACATCTTGGCGATCGGCTCGGGTGGCTCGTACGCACTCGCCGCGGCTCGCGCGCTGAGGCAGCACTCGGATCTTTCGGTCGCAGACATCGCGAGGACATCCCTGGAGATCGCCGCCGACATATGCATCTATACCAACCGTGAAATCACGGTGTTGGAGCTTGAATGACGGACGCGGCTGAAGCGCGCTCGGATCTGGTAGTGAGCGACCTCGAGGTCGACGAGGAGGATTGGTTGCCGGCCCTCACTCCGCGTCAGATCGTCGAGGAGCTGGACAAGTACATCGTTGGTCAGGATCAGGCCAAGCGAGCGGTGGCCATCGCGCTACGCAATCGTTGGCGGCGCCAGCAGGTCGGCGACGAGCTGCGCGAGGAAATCATGCCCAATAACCTCATCCTGATCGGGCCCACGGGGGTGGGAAAGACCGAGATCGCCCGGCGCCTCGCCCGGCTCACCGGCGCGCCGTTCGTGAAGGTCGAGGCGACCAAGTTCACAGAAGTGGGTTATGTGGGACGTGACGTCGAGTCCATGATCCGGGACCTGGTTGACGTCTCGGTCAACATGGTAAGGGCGGAGCGCGAGGACGATGTGCAGGCGAAAGCGGAAGCGACCGTCGAGGAAAGGCTCCTCGACCTGCTGCTACCCTCTGCGGCGCCCAAGCCTCCTGGGGCTGGGGCCGAGGACCGGCCAATCGAGGTGTCCGGCGGCGCGCAGGTCTTTGTAGCCGGCCCCCAGGGCGTTGAGGCCCAGGAGCCTGATGACGACTCTCTCGATGGCCGGCGGGCCAGAACCAGGGAGAAGCTCCGCAAGCTCCTCGAGGACGGGGAGATGGAGGATCGACAGGTCGAGGTGGAGATCTCCCAGGCCCCGTCGATCGACGGCATGGTCGTGCCCATGGGTGGCAACGAGGGTATGGACTACAACTTCACCGAGATGCTCCAGGACATGCTTCCGAAGCGCACCAAGCGCCGGAACGTATCCATCGCGGAGGCGCGCAGGATTCTGCTGCAAGATGAACTCGAACGACTGGTGGACATGGATGAGGTGATCCATGAGGCGCTGATTCGTGCCGAGGATATGGGAATCATCTTTCTCGACGAGATCGACAAGATCGCGGGCGAACGGGGTAGCATGGGGCCCGACGTGAGCCGCGGCGGCGTGCAGAGGGACATTCTGCCCATCGTCGAAGGGTCCACGGTACAGACGAAGTATGGGCTCGTGCGGACGGACCACATGCTGTTCGTGGCGGCCGGCGCATTCCACGTATGCAAGCCCAGTGACTTGATTCCGGAACTTCAGGGGCGCTTTCCCATCCGCGTCGAGCTGAAGAGCCTGGGGGAAGACGACTTCGTGCGCATCCTCCAAGAGCCGCGGAACGCACTGGTGCACCAGTATCGGGCGTTGATAGAGACCGAAGGGGCCGAACTGGTTTTTGCGGCCGAGGGCATCGAAGAGGTTGCCCGGATCGCCGCCACGCTGAACGATCAGATGGAGAACATCGGTGCTCGGCGGCTCCAGACGGTGATGACGACGCTGCTCGAGGAGATGCTGTTCGACCTGCCCGAGGGTCGAGGACCGAAGGTGGTTGTCGATCGTGCCTTCGTTCGGGAGCACCTGAGCGAGATCGTCGAGGATGTCGACCTGAGGCGGTACATCCTCTGACCGAACCCGATTCGCCGCCTTTCCAGGGTCGGCGGGTCCTCCTACGTTTCCTCGCCAAACCGTGGGGCTCTGTTTCACCCCTGACCAGCGGACCTCTAGCTCATGGAGGCGCATGAGCGCGATTCATCCGAAGCATTTCCTGACCATTTCCGACCTCGACGAGGGCGAGTTGCTGCATGTGCTCGATCTGGCAGGCGAGCTCAAGCGAGGAGATCGCACCGGTGCGCCGCTCGCCGGGCGGGCGCTCGCCATGATCTTCAAGAAGAGCTCCACCCGAACGCGCGTGTCCTTCGAGGTCGGCATGTTCCAACTCGGTGGGTCGGCCCTCTTTTTGTCGGACAAGACCAGCCAGATGGGAAGAGGCGAGCCGATCCACGACACGGCCAAGGTCCTGAGCCGTTATGTCGATGGCATCATGATCCGCACGTTCGAACACGGGGAGGTCGTCGAGTTGGCGCGGCATGCCACCGTTCCCGTGATCAACGGTCTCACGGACCTGGTGCACCCGTGCCAGCTCCTCGCTGACCTACAAACCATGCAGGAGGTCTTCGGGCGAGACCTCTCGGGCCTGACGGTCGCCTGGATCGGGGATGGAAACAACATGGCCAATTCCTGGCTGAACGCTTCCGTCCGGTTGGGCTTCCAGCTTCGTTTGGCGTGCCCGGAGGGCTACGAGCCCGATCCCGAGATCCTCGCCCGGGCCGGAGGCGGGGCGACGCTGATGCGTGATCCGGGCGAGGCGGCGACAGGTGCGCACGTGGTCACCACGGACGTATGGGCGTCGATGGGTCAGGAGGACGAAGTCGCGGACCGAGAGCGTGCCTTCAAAGGCTTCCAGGTCGACCAGGAAATGATGGGTACGGCCGATCCGAGCGCTATTTTTCTACATTGCCTCCCGGCGCACCGGGGCGAGGAAGTGACGGCGGAAGTCATCGACGGCCCCGCCTCACGCGTTTTCGATGAAGCGGAAAACAGACTTCATGCACAAAAGGCCCTCCTTGTCTACCTGATGGGCATCGCGACCGCCTCCGCTCCGGAGGCTTCATGAGTAACGATACTCCGCTCAAGCGCACCCCGATCTTCGCGGAGCACGTGGCTCTCGGGGGGAAGATGGTGCCGTTCGCGGGCTACGAACTTCCGGTCCAGTACCCTTCGGGAATTACGGCCGAGCATGCCGCCGTGCGCGAGTCGGTCGGCCTCTTCGATGTTTCTCACATGGGGGAGTTCGAGGTCAAGGGGCCGCAGGCGTTGGAATTGATTCAACATATCAGCGTGAATGACGCTTCGAGTCTCGACGTTCTACAAGCGCAGTATTCCGCGATGTGCCGGGAGGACGGAGGCATTATCGACGACCTGGTCGTGTATCGGTTCGCCGACAGCTTCATGCTGGTGGTCAACGGTGCGTGCCGGGCAAAGGATTGGGCGTGGCTGAAGCGGCATGCTTCGGCGTTCGACGTGGAGATCCGGGACCGATCAGACGATTTCGGCATGATCGCGGTGCAGGGGCCTGGCGCCGCGGCCCTGCTAGCCCGCCACACCGAGACCGACCTCGGTGCGATCGGGTATTACCGATGTACTCATGGAGTGGTGGCCGGTGTGGCCGGTGTCATCAGCCGTACCGGGTACACCGGGGAGAGCGGCTTCGAGCTCTACGTCCCATCGGGTGAGGCGGCCGAACTTTGGCGCACGCTGCTCGACGGTGACGGCGCGAGTGCGGCAGGCCTGGGAGCACGGGACTCGCTGCGCCTCGAGATGGGGTTCGCGCTCTACGGAAACGACCTGGACGAAGAGCACACCCCCCTGGAGGGCCGCCTCGGGTGGCTGACCAAGCTGGACAAGGGGGAGTTCGTGGGTCGTGACGCACTTCTGGCCCAAAAGGAAGCCGGGGTCGAACGCCGACTGGTGGGACTCCGCCTGACCGAACGTGGCTTTCCGAGGCCGGGATACGAGATCGTGGGGCGGGAGGGCACGGTCGGTTCGGTCACGTCCGGCACCGTAAGTCCCACGCTGGGGTTCGGCATCGCGATGGGATACGTCGCCGCCGAGTTCGCGGCCGCCGGAACCGAGCTCGCGGTGGCGATTCGTGACAAGACCATTCCTGCGGTCATCGAGCGCCCGCCCTTCTACACCGATGGGTCGCTCCAACGGTGACCGACGACTCGGTGGCGGCGATACGTCTCGCGGTTCTCACCGTGAGTGACGGGTGCGCTGCGGGAGTGCGGGAGGATGGGAGCGGGGAGGCTATCGTCACATGGTGCGCGGCCCGGGGCCATGTGGTGGTGGACCGCGAGGTCGTGCCCGACGACGCTCACGCGATCACGAGGAGGTTGCTGGAGTGGTCCGATTCCGGCCGACTCGATGTGATTTTGACCACCGGAGGGACCGGTTTCACGGAACGTGACGTGACCCCCGAGGCGACGGCTAGCGTGCTGGATAGGGACGCGCCGGGGATCGCCGAGGCCATGAGACGGAAGGGGGCCGAGCAGACGCCGGCGGCTATCCTCTCCCGTGGCCTGACGGGATCGCGAGGGTCGGTCTTCCTGGCGAACCTCCCCGGTAGCACGGGTGGCGTTCGGGACGGGCTGGAGGTGCTGGATGGCGTGCTCTCCCACCTGGTCCAGCTTCTCCGGGGTGAGGCGACGGGGCATCCCACGAGGGGAGACACGGGATGAGCGGGCGAGGAGAAGGCCGGATCCTCATCACGACCGACGACCTGGAGTTGGCTGGCGGCCTCCGAGGGGCGTTCCAGGAAGCGGGATTCACGGTGGAGTTGGTCACCCCCTCCGAGGAACTCCGCGCGGCACCCGCTCCGAGCTTGCTGATCCTGACGGGAGGGGTCGAGGATGCAGCTTCCCGGCCTCAGCTCGTTCAGGCGAAAACCGACCTTCGCATCCCTGTCTTTCTCGTAGGGGGAGACGCGCTCCCACCAGCGGCGCAGGCCGAGTTCACCGAGTGTTTCCCCAAAGGCTCCCACCCGGGCGAGATCCAGTCGGTGGCCCACGCGCTCCTCGACCGGCTCGAAGTACAGAAGCTTACTGGTATCGTCGGGGAGAGTGACGCGATCAAGGAGGTCATCGAGCGCATCCTGCAGATCGCGCCGGTGGGTTCCAGAGTCCTTATCACCGGTGAGTCCGGAACCGGAAAGGAACTGGTGGCCCGAGGCATTCACGACTTATCGCAACGAAAGCACAAGCCCTTCATCGCGGTAAACGTGGCCGCCCTAGCCGAGACCCTTTTGGAGAGCGAGTTGTTCGGGCACGAAAAAGGTGCCTTCACCGGAGCCATCGACTCGCGCAAAGGATTGTTTGAACTGGCTCACGGTGGAACGATTTTCCTGGACGAGATCGGCGAGATGCCACTCGTCACGCAGACCAAGCTACTCCGCGTCCTCGAGCAGCGTGAGTTCCTGCGCGTCGGCGGGGAGAAAACGATTAAGGTGGACATTCGGATCGTAGCGGCCACGAATCAGGACCTACGCCAACTCGTCGCGATCGGTCATTTCCGCAAAGATCTTTACTACCGCCTGAACGTTCTCCACATCGACCTTCCGCCGCTACGCCGCCGGCGCGAGGACATTCCACTCTTGGTGGCGTCTTTCGTTACCGAGGTGAGCGCCCGCCACGATCGGCCCTTCGTGGGCATTTCGGCAGAGGCGATGGACATCCTGCAGCGTCACTATTGGCCGGGCAACGTCAGGGAATTGGAAAATCTCGTCGAGAGCATGGTCGTACTGGCTCCCGGCCGCATGATCGTTCCTGAGGACATCCCCGCCGAGGTTGCGAGCGAGCAGATGCCGCGTGGGGTGTCCCCTGTGCGGGTCGGCCCTGGTTCCACCATACCCGAGCGCGGGGGCCGCCCGGAGTTGGAGTTCATCTTCCGCACGCTGGTGGATCTGCGGATGGACGTGGACGATCTGCGTACCGAGTTCGAGGCTTACCGCGGGGCGGGTGGCCCGCTGTCACGGGTGGGAGCACTCGAGGCTGGGGGAGAGCTGCATGAGGTGCGCGCACACGACGAGATCGAGTCCGGGCCATGGAAGCCCGCTACGGACATCCCGGTCGAGACCGTGTCCGAGGTGATCTCAGTGAGTGACCCTGGCGCCTTGGGACACCCGAGCGCCGAGCCCCAACCAGGTAGTCTCGTGCTGCCCCCTGGTATGACGATGGAGGAGATCGAACGAGAGGTGATTGTCTCGGCCCTCGACAAGGTCCAAGGGAACCGGCGCAAGGCGGCCGAGGTGCTCGATATCGGCGAGCGGACGCTTTACAGGAAGATCAAGAAATACGGCCTAGAAGACTGAGGGTCTTCCGGTCAGCGGCCGCCGCGCGCGCGAACTCTCGCGCGTTCCGCTCGAAGCGTAGACAAGATCGTGGCCCAGCCCGAGTTTGCTCGACCTTGGTAGTCGGCTGCAAGGTCGATCTCGAGATCGATGGCCCCGTCGAAGGCGTAGACCGCGATCTGGCTCTCCTCCTGCCCGAGGCGTTGCCCTCCCCACCCGGGGGTAATCGCCCTCACTGCCAAGGGCCGATAACGGAGCCCGCGGTTCACGATGTGAAGATCTTCAGGCTGATAGGTGAGGTTGGGTTGCCGACTGAAGAACGAGACCAGGAAAAGCGACACACCCGATGCCCTGGCGTCAGCCTCCAAGGCACTGCGGTTCGAATCGGCGAGCCTATGAAGCCTCGTGTAGGTATCGGGAGCTGCCAAAAGGATTACGCTCTCGTCCAGGGGCGTCACCTTGACGAGGAGGCCGTTCTGTTCGAGGGCGAGTGTGAATTGATCTTGGAAGAGCGTGCCGTAACCGGAGGGTACCGCCGCCACGCCGTTGGGCGCCGCGGAGGAGGCAGCCCCCCCGGGTTCGACCGCGCCGGCACATCCCGACAGGAATACGGCAAGCGCGGTTACGGGCACCAAGAATGATCGTGTCACGCTCACCTTACCTGTCCACTTCCTTCAGCAACCCGTCGAGTGCCCCGAGCAATGCGTCCCGTCCCTCGCCGGTCTTGGACGAAAAGGGCAGCATCTGATCTTCGTCCAACCTCAGCTTCTCTACCGCGCGAAGCACCGAGTGGGTCCGCTGTTGGCGTTTCAGCTTGTCGATCTTCGTGAGCACCACAAGCGTGGGCAACCCGACTTCAGCCAAGAACTCGACCATCCCGTGATCGAGCGGAGTCGGATCGTGGCGAGCGTCCACGAGGTGGACGACTCCTCTGAGATCCGATTTCCGCGCGAGGTATCCTTCGACCAACCCCCTCCAGGCATCGCGGACGGGAGTGGGCGCGCGGGCATACCCATATCCGGGCAGGTCCACGAGAAAGAAGGCGTCGTTCACGCGGTAGAAGTTCAGCGCCTGGGTCTTGCCGGGCGTGGCGGAGACGCGTGCCAGCTTCTTCTGCGTTCTCCTCAGGAGTGTGTTGATGAGGGACGACTTGCCGACGTTCGAGCGGCCCGAAAAGGCGATCTGCGGAAGATCGCCGGGCAGCTTCGCATTGGCGTCGACGACCGACCCCGAGAACTCCACGCTTCGGATCTTCACCTCACCCCACTTCTTCAACAGGCTTCTAGGAGATCTGTGCACCCACCTGCGTGCCACCGTCCAGGAAGCCCGGGCGAGCGAGTTCTTCGCGCGGGCCGGGAGGCGACACGAGGGCTTGCCCGAGCACCTCGTCCATTGTGGTCGCGGGTACGAACTCGAGAGCCTCTCGGATCTCGTCGGGGAGTAGCTCCAACTCGGGCACGTTGGCCATCGGAAGGATTATGGTCGTAATGCCGCTACGCACGGCAGCGACCGCCTTTTCTTTGATGCCGCCCACCGCGAGAACGCGCCCGCGGAGCGTGATCTCGCCCGTGAGGGCCACGTTGGGCTTGGCGGCGATGTTCGTGAGCGCCGAGATGAGGGCTACGGCGATCGTGATCCCGGCGGATGGACCGTCTTTGGGCGTAGCCCCTTCAGGAATATGGATGTGGATGTCCAGGTCCTTGTGGAAGTAACGGTCGAGCCCGAGCCGGACCGCCCTGGAGCGGGCATAAGTGACGGCTGCGAAGGCCGACTCCTTCATCACATCACCGAGTGTCCCGGTCAGTTGGATCGTCCCGCTGCCCGGGACCACCGCGACCTCCACGTCGAGCACCTGGCCGCCGGCCTCCGTCCAAGCCAGACCGTTGGCAATGCCCGGGCGGCCGTCGTCCTTGTGCTCTACATCGGACAGATTGCTGGGCGGTCCCAGGAGTTCCTTGAGGTGTGCCGTTCCGACCGTGACATCATCACTCGCGAACGCTGCACCGTCCGCTACTTTGCGCGCGATCTTGCGCGTGATTCGCGAGATGCGGCGCTCGAGCTCTCGCACGCCCGCCTCGCGGGTGTAGCTGTGGATGATTTCTCCCACCGCATCGTCCTCGAGGTGAACATTGCTCGGAGAAAGTCCATGACGCGTGACCTGCCGAGGCCACAGGAAGTCCCTGGCGATGGCGCGCTTCTCGGTTTCCAGATAGCCGGGAAGCCGTATGGTCTCCATGCGGTCCCGGAGCGGGTCCGGGATCCCGGCCAATGTGTTGGCGGTGGTGACGAAGAGCACGTGCGAAAGGTCGTACTCGAGTTCCAGGTAGTGGTCGGTGAACGTGCGGTTCTGTTCAGGATCAAGCACCTCGAGCAAGGCTGCGCCGGGATCGCCATGGAAATCCCGGGCCAGCTTGTCCACCTCGTCGAGCAGGAACACCGGGTTCCGGCTACCGCTCTTTCGCATGCCTTGAATCACGCGGCCGGGTAGCGCGCCTACGTAGGTCCTGCGATGCCCCCTGATCTCCGCCTCGTCACGCACGCCCCCGAGACTGACTCTCACGAACTCACGGTCGAGCGCCCGGGCGATGCTGCGTCCCAGCGAAGTCTTGCCGACACCGGGCGGGCCCACCAGGCACAGGATGGGCCCTCTCAGCTCGCCCACCAACGACAGCACCGCGATGTGGTCGAGGATTCGGTCCTTCACCTCGTGCAGACCGTGATGCGCCTCGTCCAGGACGTGCGCGGCGTGTTCCACGTTCAGGTTGTCTGCGCTCGCCAGCGTCCATGGCAGGTTGAGAAGCCAGTCGAGGTACGTCCGAATCACCGCTGCTTCCGGGGACGTTGGGTTGAGCTTCTGGAGGCGCCCAAACTCCTTTTGCGCCCGCTCCATCGCATGCTCGGGGAGGGGTGTATGTTCGAGGGCGGATTCGAGTTCGTCCCACTCTTCTCCCTCGGTGGAGCCGAGTTCCCTGTGGATGGCCCTCAACTGCTCCTGGAGGTAGAATTGCTTCCGGTCGGAGTCCATCTGGAGCTGCATCTGAGCGTCCAGCTTCTCCTCGATACGCAGGATCTCCAATTCCCGAAGGAGGATCTCCTTCAGCAACTCGAAGTGAGCCTCCGTGGAGGCGGCCTCGAGAAGCTCCTGCCGCTCGGAAACCACCACGAGCAGATGGGCCGACATCAGATGTGCGAGTCGTACGCGGTCGCCGTCCGCGGAGATCGACTCCAGTAGCTCGTCCGGGATGCGGCTGGAGAGGTGCACGTATTCGTGGTAGAGGCGCTCTGTGCCGCGAATGAGCGCCTCCACATCGGGGAGGCTCGAGCCTGGCTCGTCACGTTCGCCGGAGATGTACGGCTCGAGGGACACCCGGAATCCGTTCTGAGATGGCAAGAAGCGTCGCACCTTGGCTCTTCCCAAGCCCTCCAGCACCACCCTCACGTTGCCGTCGGCCAATTTGGTGATCTGGAGCACTTTCGCGATGGTGCCCACCCGGTGGAGATGCGTTCGCCCAGGCTCGTCCATGTCGGCGTCCTTCTGTGCCAACAAGAGCAACAAGCCCTCGTGGTCGCGTTCGGCCTCGTCGAGTGCCTGCAGCGACTTGGGCCGCCCGATCAGGAGCGGAAGCACCATATAGGGGAAGAAGACGAGGTCACGCAGTGCGACGACGGGAAGACGGTCGGGGACTTCAAGCGTCTGTCCGACCCGGATCAGCTTTGCCATGCCGTTACTGTCAGCCGTAGATCACAAAGATGTGGGGGTGTGCGAGGACCCACTGCATAGTGTATCCGACCCCCCGATGACCCCAACCTATCGCGGTAGAACGAAAAGCGACAGGCTTCTAGGCCTCCATCTTCTGTGCATCCGCGTGCAGTACGAGAAGCGGCGCCACTCCCTCATTCACGGATTCCACCGTGACCACGACCTCGCGCACATCTTCTCGAGACGGCAACTCGAACATCACGTCTCGCATGATGTCCTCGATCACCGAGCGAAGGCCGCGGGCCCCTGTGCCTCGCTCGAGGGCCTTGGCGGCCACGGCGGTGAGGGCCTCTTTGTCGAAGGTGAGGCCAATCCCCTCCAGCTCGAACATCTTGGTGTACTGCTTGACCAAAGCGTTCTTGGGCTCGGACAGGATCCGGATCAAGGCTTCCTCATCGAGGTCGTTGAGGTGGACGCTCACCGGAAGCCTGCCGACCAGCTCGGGAATCAATCCGAACCGTTGAAGGTCCTCGGGCTCGACCGAGCTCAGAAGCCCTTCGCGCTCTTCGGCCGACTTGGCTCCCCCGAAACCGATCCTGCGCTTTCCGACCCGGGCCTCGACGATCTTTTCCAACCCGTCGAACGCTCCCCCGCAGATGAACAGGATGTTGCGGGTCTCGATCTGAATGTATTCCTGTTGCGGATGTTTGCGTCCACCCTGGGGTGGTACGCTCGCCACCGTGCCTTCGAGAATCTTCAGTAGCGCTTGCTGTACGCCCTCACCCGAGACGTCGCGCGTGATCGACGGATTTTCCGACTTGCGCGCGATCTTGTCCATCTCGTCGATGTAGACGATCCCGCGTTCGCAATCGCTCACGTTGAAGTCGGCGGCCTGCAGGAGCCGAACCAGAATGTTCTCGACGTCCTCTCCCACGTAACCGGCTTCGGTGAGGGTGGTCGCGTCGGCAATCGTGAACGGGACGTGGAGGATGCGCGCCAGGGTCTGGGCGAGTAGCGTCTTGCCCACGCCGGTCGGCCCGATGAGGAGGATGTTCGCCTTGTCGATCTCGACGTCGTCGAGCACCCCGTGGTGGTTGACGCGCTTGTAGTGGTTGTAGACCGCCACCGCCAAGGAGCGCTTAGCGTCCTCCTGCCCGATCACGTATTGGTCGAGGGTGTCCTTGAGCTCGAGTGGCGTTGGGCTGGAGACGACGGCCTCTGCGGCCTCTCGTTCGTGTTCCTCGGCGAGGATCTCGTTACACAGCGAGATGCACTCGTTGCAGATGTAGACGGACGGGCCGGAAATGAACTTCTTGACGCTTTCCTTCGATTTCCCGCAGAAGCTGCAGCGAAGGTGCTTGTCATTCGACATACATCATTCCTCGGTCGGGACTGTCCGGTTCTGGCCTACTCTTCGTCTTGTTCGATATCGGTCTCGGAAGCTTCCTCATCGGTGCCCTCAGTGTCCACCGGCCGCAGGTGCCGCGCGTCCGAGACGGGGCCCTCCAGCACGCGATCGATCAATCCGTACTCGACCGCTTCTTCTGGACTCATGAAGCGATCTCGATCGACGTCCACCTTGACCCGCTCTACGGGCTGGCCCGTGTGCCGCGCCAGGATCTCGTTCAACCGCTCCCGAGTGTACAGGATCTCCTTGGCCGCGATCTCGATGTCTGACGCGGTGCCTTGAGCACCCGAGGATGGCTGGTGAATCATGAGGCGTGAGTTCGGAAGAGCGTTCCTCTTGCCCTTCGCTCCACCCGTCATCAACACGGCCGCCATCGAGGCAGCCATACCCACGCAGTACGTGGCCACCGGTGCCCGCAGGTGTTGAATAGTGTCGTAGATCGCGAGTCCGGCGTGGACACTTCCACCAGGCGAGTTGAGATAGATGTAAATGTCCCTCTCGGGATCCTCCGCATCGAGGAAGAGCAGCTGCGCGATGATGATGTTCGCCACGTTGTCGTCGATCGGGCTGCCCAGGAACACGATTCGATCCATGAGCAGTCGGCTGAAGATGTCGTAGCTCCGCTCACCGCGGCTGGTGCGCTCAATGACATAAGGTGGGTAAACCGCCATCGTTGTATCCTATGTGCCTCTTAGGCGTCCTTGATCTCCGACTGTTCCTTAAGAAAGTCGAAGACCTTGGTTTCTGTGATCTCTCGCTCCAGTGTCTCCATGCGCTCGCTTCGCTGGAGATTCCCATACACCTGCGACGGGGTCTGCCCGGCACGCTCCGCGATCGCCTCGATACGCTCGTCCAGTTCGGCTTCCGTCGCCCGCAAGTTCTGGCCGTCCGCGATCCGGTCGATGACCAGAATCCGCTTCACGGCCCGTTCGGTTTCGGGTGCTAGTTTCTCCTTCATTTCGGCCAGCTTCTCGGGCGGCAGTTCGTTCGCGTTTCCGAGAATCGAGGCCATGTACCGCTCCACCATGGACTGCGGGACCGAGAACGGATTCGCGTCCACTACGAAATCTAGCAGTTGCCCGCGAATCGCTCCCTCTTCCTGATCCTTGGCTTCTTTCTCCAGGTCCTCCCGGAGCTTGCCTTTCAAGTCTGCGAGGCTCTCGAATTCGCCCAGCGATCCGGCAAAGGCGTCGTCCGCCTCCGGTAGGTCCCGCACGCGCCGTCCGGTGAGCTTGATCCGGAGGTGTTGTTCCTCCCCACGCTGGTCCTCATTGGCGAAGTCGTCCGGAAATCTCACAATGAAGTCGCCCGCCGAGCCCACCTCGAGTGCGAGAATCGCCTCCTCGATATCCGGTATGGCCTCTCCCTGCCCGAGAATGAACTCATAGGGCTGCGCATCTCCGGCCGAGTCCTTTTCGAGGCGCTCGAGCTCGACCGAGACTACGTTCCCCGGCTCTGGCCGGCCCTCGTCCGCCGGTATCCAGGACGAGTTTTGCTCCCTGAGACGCTGGACGACCTGATCGACCCGGTCGTCATCGACCACGATCTGGGGCCGTTCCACCGTAAAGCCTCCCATACGGGAAATCTCGAACTCCGGCTGCACGTCGAACGAAATCGAGAACGTCAGATCCTGGTCGGGCTCGAAGCGCACGTTCTGGACCTCGCCTTCGGAAATCGGATGCACGGATTGCTGTGCGAGTGCTTCTTTGAACGCGTCTCCGATCACCGCATCCAGGGTCTCCTGTTTGAGCGTCGCGCCGTAGCGTTTTTCCAAGACTCCCTCGGGTACGTGGCCTTTGCGAAATCCAGGAAGTTTGATACGGGCAGCCAGCTTTTTCGCGATATTGGATCTCTCCAACTCGACGAGGTCGGCGGGAACGGTGACGTTGAGCGTTCTACGCCAGCGCTCTCCTTCTTCCAGATCGACCTGGAGTTTGGTGCCGTCCAAGCTCATCTATCTCCATCTCTTTCGAGAATCGGCATATCCGCCACACAGGCTTAGTGCGAAAGGGGGGACTCGAACCCCCACGGCACGAGGCCACAGGATCCTAAATCCTGCGCGTCTACCAATTCCGCCACTTTCGCGAGTTGCTATGCCTCGTTGAGGGCCGGAGGCTGAGTCCCAGAAAGATAACGGAGGCCCAAAACACCATCAACGGAGGGGTGCCCGAACGCAAAGGCGCGCGCCACGTTGCCGCAGCGCGCGCCCGCTGGGTGAATTCAGGCGGGACTTACCGCGGGACCCTCACGTGGAAGACGCGCTGTTGGTCCCCAGGGTTCGCCACGAGAAGCGACACGACGTCACCACCCGTTACACCGTCGAGGATCCTGCGCACATCCTGAGCGCTCTCGACGGCCTGCCGGTTGACCTCGACCACCCTCCACCCCAGCGGCACCTGCTGGCGCGAGGCCGGGCCGTTCGGCTGGATGTCCGTGATCACCGCCCCCCCGGTGCGTCGATAGCCGAACCTAGCTGCCAATTCGCGGTCGAGGTCTTCGATGCGAATGCCGAGCTTTTCGTCCATGTCCTCGCGCGAGGAAGGCTGGGCCGCCACCCTCGCGGGCTCCGTGGTCAGGGGCGCCTCCCCGAGTCGCACCTTCACCTCGATCTCACGTCGGTCGCGATACACGGTGAGGGTCACCCGGTCTCCAGGGCGCCGCTCCGCAATCGTGGCCTGCAATTTGCCTACGCGTCCAACCGGTTCTCCGTCCACCGCGACGATCACGTCGTAGCGCTCCACTCCATACTCGGCCGCCGGCCCGTCGCTGGTCACACCCGAGATCTCGACCCCGGAAACCCGCGGCAGGCCGTACGCCTCGGCACTGACTGCCGTGATGGATTGCAACTGCACACCCAGGAACGCACGCCGCACCTGACCGAACTCGATAAGGTCGCGCATGACCCTTCGGGCCAGGTTGATCGGGACCGCGAAGCCGTATCCCTGATAGAACCCGGTACGGCTGGCGATGGCGGAGTTGATGCCCACCACTTGTCCTCGGAGGCTCACCATCGGGCCGCCCGAGTTGCCCGGGTTGATCACGGCGTCCGTCTGAATGAAGTCCTCGATGGCGAAGCCATTATTCTCGGCGGTTTCAGGGTCGTTGCGCAGCTCACGCTGGATCAGCTGAAGCGGCCGTCCCATGGCGCTCACGATGCCGGCCGTGACCGTATAGTCCAATTGGCTTCCGGTGCCACCGAATCCGGGATTGCCCACCGCTACGATCCACTCGCCAACCCTCAGCGCGTTCGAGTCCCCGAACGAGATGCTATTGAGATCCTCGACCCCGTCGAGCTTGATTACTGCCACGTCCGTGAACGGGTCCGCTCCGACGAGCCGGGCTGTGAACGAGCGGCGATCATAGAGAAAAACGGTAATCTCGTCGGCGTCCGCCACCACATGATTGTTCGTGAGAATGTAGCCGTCGTCCGAGATGATGAACCCGCTCCCGCCGGAGACTCTCGGGATCTCTTGGGGCTCAGACCGAAAGAACCGGCGTGGGTCCCGTGGGTTCTGGTTGTTCGCGACCCGCACGACACGGCGCGTCTCGATGCGCACAACCGCCGGCGTCACCGTCTCGGCGATGCGTACGAAGGCATCGCTCAGGTCGAGAGCGGGACGTACAGCGCTTTCGGGTATTTGAGGCTCGCTCTCAATGACCGGCATGGAGTTACTGACGCCCGTCCATCCCACCCCCGACGCGATGCCGAGTCCGAAGAGAAAAGCGAGGGCCGTGTAGAACACCACCTTGGCCTTCGCGCGCAAAGGATCGTACATCGTGACTGCCCCCTTACACTTGCCGGTGAAATCCTCGGAGTCACCCGCGATCGGGTGGCCTCGGCTCAGTCCTACCCGTCCCGAGTCGACCGGATCCCAGGTCGGAAACTACACCCGTCTTGGATGCGCCTCCGACCTGGGACCGTTGCCTACGCTCAACCTTCGTCGTCGACGATCTCGTATTCAGCCTCGACGACGCCGTCCTCGTCTTCGCCCGCCGTTTCGGCCTCGCCCGCCTCCCCGTCACCGTCGGCCGACGCTTCGGAGTCTCCTTCGTCCGCCGCTTCCGACGCCTGGGTCTGGTACATCTCCTGGCCCGCTGCGCTGAACGCCTGCATGAGCTCGTCCCGCGCGCTGTTGAGCGTCGCGGTATCGTCGCTCTTCAGAGCTTCCTTGGCAGCTTCGACGGACTGGTTCAGCCGCTCCCGCGTGTCCTCGGAGACCTGATCGGCCCACTCGGCGGAGTCCTTCTCGACCTGGTAGACGAGCGAATCGAGCTGATTCCGCGACTCGACTTTTTCACGCTTCGCCTCGTCCTCCTCGGCGTGTGAGTCGGCATCTCGCACCATGCGATCGATTTCGGCATCGCTCAGGCCGCTGGACGCCTCGATCCGGATCTTTTGCTCCTTGCCACTCGCCTGGTCCTGCGCCGAAACGTGGAGGATGCCGTTGGCGTCGATGTCGAACGTCACTTCCACCTGGGGCAGGCCCCTGGGAGCCGGCGGAATCCCGGTGAGCTGGAACTTGCCGATGGTCTTGTTGTCGAGGGCCATCTTCCGCTCGCCCTGGAGCACATGGATCTCCACCGTCGTTTGGTTGTCCTCGGCTGTGGAGAAGATCTCCGCCTTCTTGGTGGGGATCGTCGTGTTCCGTGGGATCAGGCTGGTCATCACTCCGCCCAACGTCTCGATGCCGAGCGACAAGGGCGTCACGTCCAACAGCAGGACGTCCTTGACGTCACCCGCGAGCACGCCGCCCTGAATCGAGGCGCCTACGCCCACCACCTCGTCGGCATTCACTCCCTTGTGAGGATCCTTCCCGAAGAACTCCTGCACTACCTCCTGAATCTTTGGGATCCGCGTCGAGCCACCCACGAGAATGACCTCGTCGATGTCGTCCGCTGTGAGGCCGGCGTCGTCGAGCGCGTTCTGCATCGGCTCGACGACGCGCTGGATCAGCTCGTCCACGAGTTGCTCGAACTTGGCCCGTGTGAGGCTGTAGTTCAGGTGCTTCGGCCCTTCCTGAGTCGCGGTGATGAAGGGAAGGTTGATGTCCGTGGACTGTGCCGTCGACAACTCCATCTTGGCCTTTTCAGAGGCTTCTTTGAGCCGCTGGAGCGCCATCGCGTCCTGAGCCAGATCGATCCCCTGATCCTTCTTGAATTCCGTCACCAGCCAGTTGATGATCCGCTGGTCGAAGTCGTCGCCGCCGAGGTGGGTGTCGCCGTTGGTGGACTTCACCTCGAAGACGCCGTCGCCGAGCTCGAGGATGGAGATGTCGTAGGTGCCGCCACCGAGGTCGAACACGGCGATCTTCTCGTCCGCCTGCTTGTCGAGCCCGTACGCGAGCGCCGCGGCCGTCGGCTCGTTGATGATACGAAGAACCTCGAGCCCGGCGATCTTGCCGGCGTCCTTCGTGGCTTGTCGCTGAGCGTCGTTGAAGTAGGCGGGCACCGTGATGACGGCCTGGGACACCTTCGTGCCCAGGTAGTCCTCGGCCGTCTGCCGCATCTTCTGGAGGATCATCGCCGAGATCTCGGGGGGCGTGAACGTCTTGTCGGCGTTAGGGACCTTGACTTGCACTCGTCCCTTGGCGTCGGTTTCGACGGCGTACGGGACGAGCTTCTGCTCCTCCGTGACCTCCGTGCCTTGCCGTCCCATGAATCGCTTGATCGAGAAAATCGTATTCTCGGGATTGGTGATGGCCTGGCGTCGCGCCACCTGACCGACGAGACGTTCCCCATCCTTGGTGAAGGCGACGACCGAAGGCGTCGTCCGGCCTCCCTCGGAGTTCGGGATGACGACGGGCTCTCCACCCTCCATCACCGCCACAACTGAGTTGGTGGTGCCCAGATCGATTCCGATGACCTTGCTCATTTCGCTCCTCGGCGTGTCTTGTAGTGCTTCCGGGACAGATGCGTCCCTACGACAATATCGCGGGTCCAATGGCACGGCATATGCATGGACCGTGCCTGAGATGGAGCGCAAAAGACCGCCAAAGTGGCGGGTTTTTGTTAAAAATGCGCCAAATTGGCAGATATCATAGGGCAATGCCGTGTTACCGCTCTACGACGACAACCCGACCGAGATCTTCCCGATCGTGACGCTGGCGCTCATCGGGTTGTCGGTGGGCGTATGGGTATTCATCCAAGGCGGTGGGTTCACTCCGGAGTTGCTCGATGGGTCGATCTGCTCCCTGGGAGCGATCCCGGCTGAAATCACGCACAGGTTGGGCGACGGCCCGGTCCAGATCACGGGGAATGGACCCTGCGTATTTGGCGGCCTTACGTGGGGAGCCCTCGTCACCTCCGTCTTTCTCCATGGGAGTTGGGCCCACCTCATCGGCAACATGTGGTTCCTTTGGATCTTCGGGAATAACGTCGAGGATGCGATGGGCCACTTCCGGTTCGTGGCGTTCTACCTACTCACTGGAGTGATCGCCGCCCTCGGTCATGTGGCGGTGCATCCGACCTCGAGCATGCCGCTCGTGGGGGCGTCCGGTGCCATCAGCGCGATCATGGGCGCGTACCTCGTGCTCTATCCCCGAGCCCGCGTAGCCACGCTCTTCGTGTTCATAATCGTCTTCAGGATTATCCCACTCCCGGCGTTCGTCATGCTCGGCATGTGGTTCGCCTACCAGCTTCTCGCCTCGCTCCTCACTCCCTTGGGAGTGGGTGGGGGCGTCGCCTTCGGGGCTCACATCGCGGGCTTCCTGGCCGGACTCGGATTGATCTTCCTATTCAAGGATTCCAGGCTCGTTGCGGCCAGGCGTAGCCAGGCCACCTTGGCTGCGCGCCCCTGATCCGCGTATTCTCGCTGTCCGTGGCCGCGTTTCCGCGGCCGGCCGTTCCCACGATCAGGATGGGGTCCAAGGAATGAAGCGACCTTCGCGTGGCCTTCTCGCGCTCTGGCTCGTAGCCGGAATGTTCCTAGCCACCGGCCTAGGGTTGGCCGTGACGAACCTCGTGGCATCCGCCCCCGGCCCCGATGCGCTCGACGCGGTGCCTGCGGTCGGGACGTCGATATCGGCTGCTGCGGCGCCCACCCAGGCGCGGGGGATCTCCCCGATCGGGCGCGACCTGGATACCCCTTTCAGCCAGCGTCTTCGCTCGCTCTTGGGCCTGGCGGTACTCGGCCTGCTGGCCTGGACCATGAGCGTGAACCGCAAGCTGATCCCATGGCGAGTGGTGATATGGGGCGTCGCGCTGCAGCTGATCTTCGCCGTGTTCATCCTGAAGACGCCGGCGGGCGCGTTCATCTTCGACGGGCTCAACCGCGGGGTGTTGGCGCTGCTAGGCTTCACCGTGGACGGCGCCAGCTTCATCTTCGGCAACCTCGTTTGGGACTACGTGCCGGTGGGTGCCGGGGTAGCGGGCGCGGCGGGTCAGGGCCAGGCGTTCCAGGAAGCGGGACAGGTGGCGCGGGCGGGAGCCCTGTTCGCGTTCAACGTGCTGCCGACGATCATCTTCTTTTCGTCCCTGATGACGATCCTCTATCACCTCGGCATCATGCAATGGGTGGTGAAGGTCTTCGCGTGGGTGATGCAGCGCACGATGCGCACCTCGGGGGCCGAGACCCTGTCGGCCGCCGGCAACATTTTCGTGGGCCAGACCGAGTCGCCGTTGCTGATCAAGCCGTTCATCGAGGGCATGACCATGTCGGAGCTCATGGCCGTGATGACCGGCGGGTTCGCGACCGTGGCGGGCGGGGTGATGGCGGCCTACGTGGGCATGCTGGTGGCGTTCTTCCCGGACATCGCCGGGCACCTCATGGCCGCCTCCGTGATGTCCGCGCCCGCCGCGCTCGTAATCGCCAAGATCATGTACCCCGAGGAGGAGGAGTCGGAGACCTCGGGCAGCCTCGACCTCTCGGTCGACCGTCCGGACGTGAACGTCATCGAGGCGGCCGCGCGCGGCGCGTCGGAGGGCCTCAGCCTGGCCCTCAACGTCGGCGCTATGCTGCTGGCTTTCGTTGCGCTCGTGTACATGCTGAACGCGATTCTCGCCCTGATGGGTGGGTGGGTGGGGCTGGAGTCGCTTTCGCTCGAGTTGATCCTGGGTCTGGTGTTTTCTCCCATCGCCTGGGTCATGGGTGTGCCCTGGGCCGACGCCACTACCGTGGGGGGTCTCCTAGGCCTGAAGATGGCCCTCAACGAGTTCTTCTCCTACCTGCAACTCGCCAACATCCTCAACAGCGATGGTGACACGCTGAGCCCCCGCTCGATCGTCATCGTGACCTACGCCCTCTCGGGTTTCGCCAACTTCTCCTCCATCGCCATCCAGATCGGTGGCATCGGTGGCATCGCACCCAATCGCCGGCAGGATCTGTCTAGGCTGGGGCTCAGGGCCATGATCGCCGGGACGATCGCCGCTTTCATGACGGCGACCGTCGCGGGAATGCTGATATGACCCGGCCCGCGCCTTTGAGGGGGGCGCCCTGACCATGGACCTGGCCGCTGCCGCCGCTGCCGTCGCGGAGGCTCTCCCCGACCGGCCCGAGCTGTTGCTTGTGCTTGGTTCCGGCCTGAGCGGCTTGGGAGAACGTGTCGAATCGGCGGTCGAAGTCCCCTTCGGAGCGGTGCCGGGCTACCCCGCAGCGGGAGTGGCCGGACACGCGGGGCGATACGTTGCCGGGCGGATCGAGGGGAGGTCGGTGCTGGTTCAGGCGGGCCGGTTTCACGTGTATGAAGGCCACGAGATGGACGTTGTCGTCGCCCCCATCAGGGTGGCCGCCGCGCTAGGAGTGGGCACCGTGATCCTGACCAACGCGGCCGGTGGCATAGCCGATGGGTTGGAGCCGGGATCGATCATGCTGATCGACGACCACATCAACCTTCAGTGGCGGTCGGCTCTCTCGGGTCCGGTCGTGGGCGACGAGCAGCGGTTTCCGGACATGAGCGAGCCGTACGACCGGGGCCTCCAGGCGTTGAGCATGCAAGTGGCGCGTGATCTGGGCATGCCCCTGTCTCGCGGGATCTACGCGGCGGTGGCCGGGCCGAGCTTCGAGACGCCCGCCGAAGTGCGCATGCTGGAGATTCTCGGGGCCGACGCTGTCGGCATGTCCACCGTTCCCGAGGCCACCGTGGCGCGAGCGCTCGGCCTGCGCGTGCTTGCGTTTTCGATGATCTCGAACCGGGCCGCCGGCATGGGTGGGGAGGACCTCGATCACGCGGAGGTGCTCCAGACCGGACAAAAGGCCGGGGTCGGGTTGGAAGCCCTGATCCGAGGCGTCGTGAAGAGGATGGAACGGTGATCAGGTTCAGTGTGGGATACGCGGACTCACCAGGTGGTTGACCGGGCCCTGACCGCTACCGAGCCCCGGTGCGCCGGCGATCGCGCGGGCCACGAACTCGATGGCCGTGTCTACGGCATCAGCGAGTGGAAGTCCCAGTGCCAGACCGGCGGCGACCGCGGCGGAGAGGGTACAGCCGGTTCCATGGGTATGCGGCGTGTCGAGGCGCGGGTGGCGCCACTCCCGTATTTCGGAGCCGTCGTGAAGGATGTCCACGACCTCATCGCCCCCGAGGTGACCGCCCTTCACGAGGACCGCCCGGGCACCTCTGTCGATGATGCGCTCCGCCGCCACACGCATGTCGTCCGCGTTCGCGATATCGAGGTCGGCCAGTACCGATGCTTCTGCCAGGTTCGGCGTGGACAGGTCGGCCAGGGGGACGAGCCTCCGCGCCACCGCCGCTTCGGCGTCGGTATCCAGAAGCCGGTGCCCGGACGTAGCGACCATCACGGGGTCGAGAACGTATGGGCTCAAGCTGTGCTGCTCGAGAGCGTCCCCGACAAGTTCAACGAGCCGTGCGCTGGCGAGCATCCCGGTCTTGACCGCGCTCGGCGGAAGGTCGTCGGCCACCGCGGCGATTTGCGCCAGCACGATGTCGGGTGGCACCGGGTGGACCATCGAGACACCCCGGGTATTCTGGGCTGTGACGGCAGTCACCGCCGAGGTGCCGAAGACGCCGAACGCCTGAAACGTCTTGAGGTCGGCCTGAATACCCGCGCCGCCCCCGCTGTCGCTCCCGGCGATGGTGAGCACGATGGGAAGTAAGTCGTTCATGGGAGTGGAAAGTATAGAGCGCGGCTTCGCGAGGGGGAACTGAGGCGTCATGACGCTGAGTGACCAGAAACGGCGGCTGATCGGCCGGCTCTCATCCCGGAAGACTCGTGAACGAGAGAACCTCGTGCTCATCGAGGGTGTGCGCGCGGTGGGCGAGGCCCTCGATGCCGGCGTGAAGCCGCGGTTCGCTTTGCGGTCGCCGGACCTGCACCGCACCGATGGGGGATCCTCGCTTTCGGAGCGTCTGCGGGCCGCCGGCTCGCCTGTGGAGGACATCACCGACCGCGAACTCGTCGGAGTGGCGCACACTCAGTCGTCGCAGGGTGTGCTGCTGGTGTGTGAGAAGCCGTGTTCGACGCTCGATGGGCTCGGGGTGGACCGCTCGGCCCGTCACCTCCTGCTGGATGGAGTGCAGGATCCTGGAAACGTGGGAACAATGATCCGTACCGCACGCGCCTTTGCACTCGCCGGTGTGGTCGTGTTGGACGGCAGCGCCGATCCCTGGAGCCCAAAGGCCGTCCGGAGTAGTGCGGGCAGTTGCTTTCACATCCCCGTGGTGACCACGACTTGGCGAGAAGTGGAGGCTTGGCTGGTATCGGCAGGCGTGAGTCTTCTGGCGGGGGATCCGTGCGGGCACGATGTTTCGAGTGTCCGGCCACCGGGTCCCTGGGGCCTGGTGATCGGAAGCGAGGGAGTCGGTGTACGACCGGCGATCTTGGAATCGGCGGATGCCGTCGCCGTACCGATGGCTGGTGGGGCGGACTCGCTGAACGCGGCTATGGCCGGGGCGATACTGCTCTATGCCCTGACCTCGGCCGGTCGACCCTGACCGAGACGACTGTGATCGACCTACTTGTGAGCGGGCCCGTCTACGCGGCCGTGATAGCCGGCATACTCGGCCTACTTCTGGGATCGTTTCTGAACGTCTGCTCCTTCCGCTGGCCGAACGACGAGTCCGTCGTCTCACCGCGGTCGCACTGTCCGTCGTGCGCCCAGATGATACCCTGGTACGACAATATTCCCGTTTTGAGTTACCTCATCCTGAGAGGCCGTTGCAGGTCCTGCCGCACGACGATCTCCATGCAATACCCGCTGGCCGAATTGACCACGGGGGTGATCTGGGCGGGCCTCTTCTGGTACCACGGGTTGAGCGGGGAAGCGTTACGCGGCGCAGTGTTCCTGACCATCCTGTTCGGCATCGCACTCACCGACGCGCGCTACTACATCATTCCCGACGAGTTTTCCATAGGTGGACTCGTCATCGGGCTCGCGGCCGCGTTTCTTCCCGGCGGTCCGACGGCGCTCGACGCCGTATGGGGCGCCGCCTTGGGATTCGGCCTGCTGCTGGGGGTGGCGCAAGCCGGCAAGCTGGCGTTCAAGAAGGACGCCATGGGTGGGGGCGATATCAAGATGATGGCGATGATCGGCGCATTCCTGGGCATGTCCGGAGTATTGCTCACCATCTTTCTCGGGGCGCTGTTGGGGTCCGTCGTGTTCGGCCCGATCTCGTGGAAGACGGGTAAGTTGGTCCCGTTCGGGATCTTCCTCGCGGCAGGCGGCGCGATTACCTACGGGTGGGGGGGGGATATCATAGGATGGTACGTCACCACGATCCTCCAGATGTGACGCGCGCGCGCTGGAGGGGATGGTCGTTTGGGTTTAGGGATCCGAGCAGTCTCTCTGGTAGCCGCATTTGAGACAGACGATCTTGCAGTTGCGCTCGAGCACCGGACCACCGCACAACTCGCACACGTTTTCCGAGTCCCCGATGCCTTGAGATCGATACTGCTCGGCCAATTCCACGTAGTGCCGGCCGCCACGGGAGACCCACTCGGCGGCCGAGCCGTCCAACCGCTTCTTGATCCGGCCCGGCACCCCTGCCACCAAGCTGCGATCTGGAATACGTGCGCCTTCGAGGACCACCGCGTTCGCAGCCACGACGCACTCGATGCCGATCACGGCCTCCTGAAGGATGACGGCGTTCATGCCCACGATGGAACGGTCGCCGATCACGCAGCTCTCGAACTTCGCTCCGTGACCGACCGTCACGTGCTCCCCGACAACCGTCGGACACCACGCTCCCACGTGCACCACGCAGTTGTCCTGGATGCTCGAGCCTACCCCCACCACGATGCCGTTGTCAGGGTCGTCACCACGCAGAACGGCGCCGAACCACACGCTGGCGCCGGCCCCGATCGTTACGTCCCCGATCAACACGGCCGTCGGTGCCAAGAAGGCGTCGCCCGCCACCCGGGGCCATTTGCCGTTGAACGGCCGGATGAACGCCACTCTTTACGCGGGCGTTCGGCGGGCGGCCATCAGGACAGCTCGCCTCCACTCGCGGACGGCGGCTTGCCGAGCCGCGCCTTGAGCACCTGAGTCTCGCTGGCTTCCAGGATCTCGATCGTCACCCCGTAGCGTTCGATCTTCTCGGTGGGCTTGGGCACATAGCCGAGTTCCTCCAATATCAGGCCGTTCAGCGAGCGGTGCTCGAGCCGCGGCAACGCCACGTTGAACGCGTGGTTGATCTCCCGCACGTCCACGCTGCCCGTGGCGATGATCTCGCTCCTGGAGATCCGGATGAGCGGCTCCTCCGTGATATCGGTCTCGTCCTCGATCTCACCGACCAACTCCTCCAGCACGTCTTCCAGCGTGACGAGGCCGTCGGTGCCACCGAACTCGTCGGCGACGATTCCCATGTGGATGCGACGCATTTGGAATTGGCGAAGCAGACGTGTGAGCGAGAGTGAGCCAGGCACGAACAGCGGCTCACGCGACAACGCGGATAGGCGTGTCGTCACGCGTCCGGCGACGTGGGTCTCCAGAGCTTCGCGTATGTGGAGTATGCCGGTCACGTCGTCGATACCCTCGCCGTAGACCGGAACACGCGAATACGGGACCGACTGCATTTCGTCGACGACATCCTCGAGCGTGAGCGAATCCTTCCACGAGAAGATGTCCACCCGGGGTGTCATGACTTCCCAGGCAGTCGACTCGTCGAGGCGGAAGGCCCGTTCGACCAGGAGGTGCTCATCCTCTCCCACCACTCCCTCTCGCTTACCCAACTCGGCGATGTCACGTACGACCCGCTCCTCGTGCGTGGAGCCGTCTCCATCATCATGGCCGTTGAAGATCCTGCCGAGCGGGCGCAGTGCCGCCCCGACCACGCGATTCACCACTCCCAGCGTCGGGGCCGCGCTGAGTGCGAATTTGAGGGGGCGCCGTTCCGCGGCCGCCCTTGGAAACAGCTGTCCGAAGAGCAAGATCACCGGCCCTCCGATTACGGCAGTGAGAACCCCTCCGGTGATGCCGTTGGTCGATACGCCTACCAGTATCAGCAGGGTCAGGACCGATAGGTTGAATACGCCGGTCAGAAATAGCACCGATGCACGAAGCTCGGACGGCGTTGCGCGCAGGTAGGCAAGTGCCTCGGCGCCACGGAATCCCTCCTCGGTAAGAGTCCTGAGCCTGGACTCTCCCAGCGCGAAGACAGCGGCCTCGCCGGCCGCGAGGAGGGCGGAGCAGAAAAGCATGACCAGCGCTACCGCCCCCAGTAGCCAGGTCATCGGGTCCTCTCTGTACTTGGCGGGTGGTCGCCCGCCTTGCTACTTGGACCTACGTCCATTCACCGCTCTCTTCAATAATTTCCGCAATGACGTCGCGCGTGACCCGGGCATCAGCCTCAGCCTCGAAGTTCAAAACGATGCGGTGGGCCAAGACAGCCGGCGCCACGGCACGTATATCCTCGAACGAGGGGATGGCGTCGCCACGCACCGCCGCGCGAGCTTTGGCTCCGAGCACCAAGAACTGCGATGCCCGTGGACCAGCTCCCCAACTCACATACTTCGACGTGACCGAGGATGTTTCCTCTTCGCCGGGACGAGTGGCCCGGGCGAGCCGAACAGCATACGCCACGAGTGACGGTGGTGCGGGCACACGCCGCACGAGGTGCTGGAGCTCGATGAGTTCCGCGCTGTTGACGACGGGCCGAATCCGAGGCTGGTCCTCCCCCGTGGTCCGAGTGGCGATCTCTTCCTCTTCCGCCTTCGACGGATAGCCGATCACCAGCTCGAGCATGAAGCGGTCGAGCTGCGCTTCCGGGAGAGGATAGGTACCCTCCTGCTCGATCGGATTCTGAGTTGCCAACACGAAGAACGGCGCCTCCAGCGAATAGGTCTGGCCGGCGGCGGTAACCTCACGCTCCTGCATGGCTTGCAGCAAAGCGGCTTGCGTCTTCGGTGGGGTGCGGTTGATCTCGTCCGCTAGGATGACATTTGCGAAGATCGGCCCCTGGACGAACCGAAACACACGCCGGCCGGAGGTACGATCCTCTTCGATTACCTCGGTGCCGGTGATGTCGGTGGGCATGAGATCCGGTGTGAACTGAATACGGCTGAACTCGAGCTCGAGAGCTTCCGCTAACGTCGAGATGAGCAGCGTCTTGGCCAGCCCAGGCACACCCACGAGCAGAGCGTGCCCATTGGCCAGGAGAGCCGTCAGCAAGCCGCTTACCACGTCGTGTTGGCCGACGATCCTTTTCTCGACTTCGTGGCGCAACTCCTGCGCGACCTCCGCCACGCGGTCGAGCAACTCGAGATCGCGATCCTGTACCGCGCCGTCGGTCTGAAGGGTCATCGGCTCTTCCACGCCTTGCGCGGTAACACTTCGGGTTCGTTCTCGGGATCCGCGGTCCGGGTGTTCTCATCCGCCGGAGGCGCGTGATCACGGCAATCGGGGTACACTGGGCGCGTGCACTGGGTCCAGCGCGATGCGCTCGAGCCAGTGTATCCGGTACACGCGGCGAGGCGAACATAGAGCCCTTTTTTCCGCGCCGTCAAGCGAATATCCGTACAGCCACGAGTCCTTGGAAACGGTCGGGAAGTGCGCTTGCGAAAAATTTCACAAGCTTCTATCTTCGGCTGGCTGAACGGCCATGGGAGGGAGGCCAGATGTCCGACGAGCGCCCAGACGCGCCTCGGGCCGGGGAAATTAGTCGTATTTCCGGGCAGTACATGGGCCACGGATTGACGCTGGCTCTCGCCACGCTGCTCTTCCTCCTCGTCGGGTGGTGGCTCGACTCGAAGTTGGGTACCGCACCGGTGCTGTTGATTCTGGGCGCCTTCGTAGGCGCCGGAGCTGGCTTCTACAGGCTTTACTATTACGTCGTGATCAAGTCTCGCCTGAAGTCCGAGGACGCAGAGGACGCGCGGTGACCCCAGTTGGTCGGTATGGGGCAACGGGTCTCCTGCTGCTCCTGATCGTCGTCGCGGGCCTGTGGCCCTTCCTCGAGGCCGATGGGCGTCGTGGCATTGCGCTTGCCGCCGCCGTGGCCTATCCCATACAACTCTTTGCCTTCTGGCTCTTGATACGGTACCGGCAGGAAATGAATCGCTTTCTGGTGATTTGGGCGGGTGGCACCCTCGTACGCATGGGAGTGATCGTAGTCGTGGGTCTCTGGGCTACGCGCCTCGACAGCGTGGCTCCGATCCCCATGCTGCTGGCGTTGGGGGGATTCTTCTTCGTCCTGCTTTTACTCGAACCGGCTTTCTTTCGTATCCAGCTCGGCGAGAACACTGAATGATGATGAGCCTTCGCGCATTGTTGCAGGCTCAGGATGCCGTAAAGGTCGCTCCCCCTGACCTCAAGGGGACGCTCATGCATGACCTGGCGGACGGGAAGGAGATCGTGGTCAGGGTGCTCGGTTGGGGCAAGACGTTTGAACTGCCGGAGTGGGATCCGATTCAGCTCGGCCCGGTCGCGCTCGACCTGTCGCCTACCAAGCACATGGTGTTCCTGGTGTTGGCTGCTGTCGTTTGTGTCGTGGTCCTCAGCCTGGTGGGAAGGGTCATGCAGAGGAAATATCGCGATCGGGCGCCCTCGGGCTTCGCGAATGCCGTCGAGGCCATGGTGATCTACTTCAGAGACGAAGTGGTCCGCCGCAATATCGGGCACGGAGCCGACGGCTACACGCCATACATCCTGACGCTTTTCTTCTTTATCTTGACCATGAATCTGATGGGGCTCGTGCCGTTCGGTGCGACCCCCACCGGAAACATCAATGTGACCGCCGCATTGGCCATCCTCACCTTTGTGGTCGTGGAGGTGAGCGGGATGAGAGCACTGGGCCCGGTGGGATACGCCAGGACGATTTTCTTCATCCCGCCCGGGATGTCCAAGCTCGGGGCGGGGATGATGCTCATCATCATGACCCCAGTCGAGTTCATAGGGAAGCTCACCAAGCCGTTCGCCCTCGCCATCCGGCTCTTCGCCAACATGACGGCTGGGCACACGCTGGTGCTGTCGCTGCTCGGCCTGATATTCATGTTCGCCAACATAGGTTTGGGGAAGTACGCTATCGCGGGGGCCTCGGTCGGAATGGTGGTCGCGGTCTTCATGCTGGAGATCTTCGTAGCGTTCTTGCAGGCATACATCTTCGCGCTGTTGACGGCGGTGTTCATCGGGCTCATCCGCCATGCTCACTAGATATTTTTTTGTCGCTGGACTGAACCCTTAAGAGACGAGAAGAGAGACATGCTTCACGCAATGCTCATCACGCTGCAGGATGTTGCTGCGCTGACTGAAGTCGAGGTCGCCAAGAACAGCCTGAGCCTGCTCGGTGCGGGGATCGGCATCGGCCTGGCCGTGATCGGTGCGGGGATCGGGATCGGGCAGATCGGTGCCGCCGCGGCCCAGGGGATCGCCCGGCAGCCGGCGGCGGCGGCCGACATTCAGGCGTCGGCCATCATCCTTGCCGCGCTGATCGAGGGTGCCGCGCTGTTCGGCCTTGTCATCACCATCATCTACAAGCTCTTCTAGGGCGGCCCACGATAAGCGGCGCAGGGCGGCGTTGGGCTGCGGTGCGCGGGCTTGCGACGTACCCCGGCGGACGGCGCAGCCCTGTACACGTTGCCCGCCTACCCGCGCACACCTTCTCGGACACCC
>JBGMRK010000002.1:0-5081 GCA_048061375.1 Longimicrobiales bacterium
AGGCCTTCGAAACTAACCGCTTCCAATAGGCCCCTCAACCTTTCTCGTTGACACCTTTTCCCAACGGTTCGTATCTTCGTCTCGGCTGGTTTGGTACGCCCCAGCCGCCGATTTCGAGCCCTTTTTCGGGAGTACGCGCGTGTCAGTATCGCTGGAGCAGGAGATTGTAGCGCTACAAGACTTACACGGGTCCAGTCGGGACCCGTGCGGAACGGCTTTTGTTCCGCTAGCCGATGCCCATCGCCGCGCCGGTGAATTCGACAGGGCGCTCGAGTTGTTGAGTGAGGGCCTCAGCAGGCACCCGGAGTACACCTCCGCCCACGTCGTGACGTCCTGGGTGCACATGGACCGGGGTGCGCATGACGAGGCGCTGGGGACGCTCCAGTTGATCCTCGAGTTGGATCACGACAATCGTGCCGGGTTGAAGGGTCTCGGGAAGCTCTTGAACGAGACGGGAGACCGCGAGGGGGCCATCGGGCACCTTGCGCGGCTCGTGGAGTTGGAGCCCGAGGACCTCGAGGCGAGCTCCCTGCTCGAGACCATCCAGGCGTTCGAGCCTGTCGAGGTCCACGAAGCCGAGCCCATCCCCGAGATCCCGGCGGAAGGTCCGGAGGTCCCGGACACCGACGAGGAGATCGTCACGCGCACGATGGGCGACGTGTATGCCGACCAGGGGTTGTTGTACGAGGCGATCGAAGTCTACGAACAACTCGCCGCCGCGGCCCCGGACGACGACGAAGTGATGGCGCGCCTGGAGGAGTTGCACGCGGAGGCGGCTACGCCCCTTGTTGTGGACGACCCGCCGGCCGCGCCGGAGCCTATTTCGATCGACGAGTTAGCTCCGGCGCCCGAGGGTGAGCGCCCCGTGGTGTCTATCGGCTCTCTTGCCCCCGACGGGGAGCGCCCCGTGGTGCCGATCGCGCTGCTCGCCCCCGACGACGCTTACGGCTAGGCCCGAGACAGTCACATGAGAATCGCGGTCGTTCACGGCCCCAACCTCCGCCTGTTGGGGCGGCGGGAACCCGATGTCTACGGCACCGTCACGCTGGACGACATCAACGCACGTATCGCGGAGCTCGCCGCGGAGCTGGGCACGGAGATCGAGACGTTCCAGTCCAATGCCGAAGGGGACCTCCTCGATTTCCTGGAAGAGGCTTCCGAGCGCGTCGACGGATTCGTGGTCAACGCGGGCGGGCTGACCCACACCAGCGTTGCTCTGCGGGATGGTCTGGTGGGTGTCGGGCGCCCGTTCGTGGAGGTTCACCTGTCCAACATCGCCGCGCGTGAGCGATTCCGCCGGCACTCATTCCTGACGCCGGTGGCGGTCGGCGCGGTTTTTGGTTTCGGCGTCGATAGCTATCTTTTTGGGCTGCGGGCCTTGGTGGCCCACTTGGGCGATTGATCGCCCTCGTGCGAAACGACGTCAGGGAGAGATAGATAAGCGATGGCGAGTACTGCTGACTTCAGAAACGGCATGGTCCTGGACATCGACGGCCAGTTGTGGAGCATCGCCTATTTTCAGCACGTGAAGCCGGGTAAGGGCCCCGCCTTCGTGCGCACCAAGCTGAAGAACGTGCTCAGCGGCGCGGTGGTGGAGAAGACGTTCCGGGCCGGCGAGAAAGTGACCGATGTCCGGCTCGAGCGCCGGCCCGTATCGTATAGCTACACGGACGGAGAGCTGTACCATTTCATGGATGCGCAGACCTTCGACATGATCCCTATCGCCGGAGACATCATCGGAGAGACTCAGCTCAAGTACCTCAAGGAGAACATGGAGTGCGAGGGGCTGGTCCACGACGGCAACGTGCTGAATGTGGAGTTGCCGTTCTTCGTGGAGCTGGCCGTGGTGCAGACGGATCCCGGGCTGAAGGGGGACACGGCCCAGGGCGGCACCAAGCCGGCTACGCTCGAGACCGGCGCGGTGGTCAACGTTCCGTTGTTCGTGGAGGAAGGTGACGTCCTCAAGGTGGATCGGCGGGAGGACAAGTACCTGACGCGGGTGTCCAAATGATCGACCTGAGCTTCTTGGAGAGCCTGATTCAGGCCATTGACCGCTCCAGTCTGGACTCGATCGAGATCGAGCGTGGAGGGACCAGGATTCGTCTGGCCAAGACGCCCTCCGTGGCGATGAACGGAGTCGCCCCCGCACAAGCAGCCCACGCTTCTATGGTGCAGGCGGCTCCACAGGTTGCGATACCGGTACCGGCGCCCGCCGCGGGCGGCGACGCCCCAGCCGAGGCTGCACCCGAGGAGCCGGAGCGGCCGCAGGGCGACCTCGTCGACGTCATCTGCCCAATGGTCGGGACGTTCTACCGCTCGCCGGCTCCCGATGCGGCGCCGTACGTGGAGGTCGGCTCGAAGGTGGCCAAGGACGACACGCTGTGCATCATCGAGGCCATGAAGCTCATGAACGAGTTGGACAGTGAGGTGGCGGGGACGATCGCCGAGGTGTGCGTGCAGAACGCTGATCCGGTGGAGTACGGACAGGTACTATTCCGCCTGACTCCGGCCTGAGGGCGGGCCGTCCAGATCGGCGCGAGGTAGCTTAGCCGGTGTTCAAGAAGATTCTGATCGCCAACCGGGGGGAGATTGCGCTCCGGATTACGCGTGCCTGCCACGAATTGGGCGTGAAGGTCGTGGCAGTGTACTCGGAGGCGGATCGGGAATCCCTCCATGTGCGGTTCTCCGACGAGGACGTATGCATCGGGCCGCCCGCGGCGGCCGAGAGCTATCTGAACATTCCTCGGATCATCGCCGCCGCCGAGGTGACCGGAGTCGAGGCGATCCATCCGGGCTATGGCTTCTTGGCCGAGAACGCCGACTTCAGTGAGATCTGCGCCCGGTCCGACATCGTCTTCATCGGTCCCACCGCCGATCAAATTCGCGCCATGGGCGACAAGGCTACCGCGCGCGCCAAGATGAAGGAGCTCGGCGTGCCTACGGTCCCCGGGTCGGATGGCATCGTCACGGACCCGGACGAGGCCGCAGCCATGGCTGCCGAGATCGGGTTTCCGGTCATGGTCAAGGCATCCGCGGGCGGAGGCGGGAAGGGGATGCGGGTTGTTCCCGATGCCGAGTCGTTCGACAAGCTTCTGCAGGCAGCACAGAACGAGGCCCGCGCCGCATTCGGTGACGGCGACGTCTACCTGGAAAAGTGTATCGTGCGGCCGCGGCACGTGGAGTTCCAGGTATTCGGCGACCAGCACGGCACCGTCGTGCACCTGGGCGAGAGGGACTGCTCGATCCAACGGCGGCATCAGAAGCTCGTCGAGGAGGCGCCGTCCCCGGCCCTGACTCCCGAATTGCGGAAGGCCATGGGTGACGCGGCGGTCGAAGCCGCCGCGGGCATCGGCTACGTGGGCGCCGGTACCGTGGAGTTTCTACTCGACACGGACGGCTCATTCTACTTCATCGAGATGAACACCCGCATTCAGGTGGAGCACCCTGTCACAGAGGTGGCCACCGGCCTGGATCTGGTGAAGGAACAGATCAGGGTGGCGAGCGGCGAGCCCCTCTCTTTTCCAGAGGAGCAACGCTGCCTTCGGGGCCACGTCATCGAGTTCCGCGTGAACGCGGAGGATCCCGCGAGGAACTTCGCTCCCTCACCAGGGCAGATCACCACGTTCCATCCTCCCGGTGGTCCGGGCGTTCGCCTCGACACGCATGTCTATGCGGGGTACGTCGTGCCACAGTATTACGACTCGCTGCTCGCGAAGGTGATCGTGAATGGAAACACCCGCCAAGAGGCGATCGTAAGGGCACGTAACGCTCTGGATTCCTTCGTGATCGAAGGCGTGAAGACGACCATCCCCTTCTTGGTGGAAATCACCCGCGATGAAAACTTCGTGCGCGGTAACATCGACACCCACTTCGTGGACACGTTCATGAGCGAACGGAGTGAGGCGTGAAGGCGGACGTACTCCGGTCCGGAGGGTAGGAATGCTGTCGAAGGAGCAGCAACAGGAGATCATCGCGTTCGGGCTCTTGGCCCTCGCGCTGTTTGTGTTGCTGAGCTTGATCCCCATCGACGTGTTTGGCGGGCGCGGCGGCCAGTGGTTCCCCTCGGGCAACATGATGGGCAAGATCGGCCTGGCGGTGCAGGACGGCTTGGTCGTGTCGTTGGGGAAGGCGTCCCTCGGAGTTCCCGCCCTGTTTGCTTTGGGCGGCCTTCAATTCGGCGGGTGGCTCAGTCGGTCACTCTCCACGCGTTTGACCATTCTCGCGGCCGGTCTGATGGTTCTGGTGCCCGTGACGCTCCGGTTGTTCGAGGGTCCTCGCGAGGAGGCCGTGGGATTCTCAGCGGGGTCGGGATGGTTCGGTGAGGCTGTCGGTGCTCCCCTACTGGGCTCGTTGGGGTTCCTCGGATCTCTCCTGGTGGTCGTGTTGGGCGGAGTCGTGCTCTCGGTGGCTACAATCGGCTGGAACCCGTTGCGCGCGCTGGCCCATGGGGCGGCACAGAGCGGTGGAGCGGTGGGGAACCTCGCCAAGGCGGCAGGAGACGCCGCGCAGGACTATGCCGGGCGCTTGTCCGGCCTGCGCGACGAACGTAGAGCGGCCCGAGGGGCTGCCGATATGCCAACCGCCCTCCCGGAGGACGAGCTTTCTGACCCGGACGTGGAGGATTTTCCTCCCGGCGAGGACTCCTCTCCGGACGGCGCGGACGATGGTGAGCCGACCGAAGTGCCCGGGTCGGACGAGCCCGAAGAAGAGGCTGAGGTCGAGCCTGGGATCGAGCCCGGCCGTGCCGTGATCGATGTCGAGGTAAGCCCGACGGGCCTTCCGCCGGTGGATCTGCTCGACCCGGGAGAGTTCGTCGACCGCGAAGGCATGGAGCGCGAGTTGGAGCACCTGGGCGAAGTGTTGATCGAGAAGCTCAGGACGTTCAACGTGCAAAGCGAGATCGCCGGACGTACCACCGGGCCGGTGGTGACCCAATACGAGATCGTGCCGGCGCCTGGCGTGAAGGTGAACCGGATCGCCAACCTGGATGCCGACCTGGCCTTGGCCATGAAGGCCCAAAGCGTTCGTATCGTGGCTCCGATCCCCGGGAAGGGCGCGGTGGGGGTGGAGATTCCGAACCC
>JBGMRK010000002.1:5181-28041 GCA_048061375.1 Longimicrobiales bacterium
CGCGCGATCGGGATTCACCTCATCGTGGCGACGCAGAGGCCCAGCGTGAACGTGATCACCGGGCTCATCAAGGCCAACTTCCCCTCACGCATCGCGTTTCGCGTGGCGTCGAAGACGGACTCGCGCACCATCCTCGATCAGAACGGTGCGGATTCGCTCCTGGGCAATGGCGACATGCTCTTCCTTCCCCCCGGAAAGAGCGAGCCCGTGCGCATTCAGGGTGCCTACATCTCCACCGAAGAGACCGATCGTATCATGGATTGGTACCGTGAACAGGCGGAGGCACTCCTTGCCGCCGAGGCGGAATCAGCGCCGGAGGACGAGGGCCAGGAGCACGACATCCTGGAGATGGTGCGCAACACCGAACTCGAAGAGGCGGCCGAGGCGGCTCTCGTGGGTGACGGCCCCGCCGATTGGGACGAACTCTTCCGGGCTTCGGCGGAGGTGTGCATACAGCACGAACAGGGCTCCACATCCCTCCTCCAAAGACGCCTCAAGATCGGGTACGGCCGCGCCGCCCGTATCGTCGACCAACTGCACGACGCGGGAATCCTGGGCCCCTCCGAGGGGTCGAAGGCGCGTGAGGTGCTCGTGGGCATGGACGAACTGGACGCGATCTGCTCGACGCGCAATCTGTAGGGTAGGCCCGTAGGCGGCCCGTCTTCGACCGACCCCCGGCAGTGATCCCGAACCTGGGGCGATCGTCCGGGTATGGAGGGCCGACATGACCCTATTCACACCTTTGTGGCGGCCTCAGGCTCTCGTGGTGATGATCGCGTCGGCCTACCTCCCCGGCGCCGCTCTGGCTCAAGCGCGTGATTCCGACGCTTTTGCCGTCCTCCAGGGGGCCGCGGAGCGGTTCGAGTCCGTAGAGTCCCTGTGTGCCACGTTCGAGCAGGTCACGGAGGTTACGCTGATCGGCCTGACCACCCGGGGCCGCGGCACGCTTTGCGAGAAGCAACCCAACCTGTTCTCCATGCGGTTTGCCGATCCGGAGGGCGATGTGGTGCTCGTGGACGGCACATACGTTTGGACGTACTACCCGAGCATGGACAAGCGACAGGTGATCCGCTTCAGGGCGGGTGGCGCCGAGGCCGGCGGCGTCGAGGCCGGTTTCAACTTCTTCAAGGCGTTTCTCGCCGAGCCGGAGGTGAAGTACGTCGCCGTCCACGAGGGAGTGGAGGATATCGATGGTGTGACCACGGCGCGGCTCGGACTTCGTCCGCGTGGTTCGGCGGCCTTTCGTAGCGCAACCGTTTGGGTGGCGACCGAGAGCCGGCTACTGGTCCGTGTCCGCATCAACGACGAGAACGGCTCGGTGCGGACCCTGACCTTGAGTGACGTGCGCTTCGACCCGGAGTTGCCCGAGGACTATTTCACGTTCCACCCTCCCCCCGGCGCCCGGATCGTTACGCGATGATCCGCGAGTTGCCGGTCTTCCCCCTCGCTCCCGCGCCGGTGCGGCCGGGCGTCCCCCGCACGGTGTCGGCCATCGATTCACACATCGAACCCGTGGGCGCGGCGGAGGGCCCTCGCATAGGCCTGATCACACTGGGGTGCGACAAGAACACGGTGGACAGCGAGAAAATCCTGGCGGCCCTTGTCGGGAACGGCGCCAGGGTGTCGAGCGAGGTGGACGGTTCCGAGGTCGTGATAATCAACACGTGCGGGTTCATCGAGGCGGCCAAGGAGCAGTCCATCGAGACGATCCTTGCCGCTTGCCGGCTCAAGGAAGAGGGGAAAGCCCACGTGGTCGTGGCCGTGGGCTGCATGGTCGAACGCTACAAGGCCGAGCTGGCGGCGGAGATCCCCGAAGTCGACCTCTTTCTCGGCCTGACCGAGATGAAAGGCCTGATCCCCAGGTTGCGCGCCATGGGACTGCTGCCCGAGGTGGACCCGGCCGTTCCAAACATGGAGAAGCCCCTTCGGATCATATCGACCGAGACGCCGCACACCTCGTTCCTGAAAATCAGCGAGGGCTGTGACCATTCGTGTGCGTTCTGTGCGATCCCTTCGTTCAGGGGCCTGCATCGCTCAGCACCGCTCGAGGAGTTGGTCGCGGAGGCGCAGGCGCTGGCGAAGAGTGGCGTCAAGGAGCTCAACATCGTCTCTCAGGACACGACCTGGTACGGCCGCGACCTGCGCCGGAAGGACCCTACGGCGCCATTGCTGCCGGAGCTGATGACGGCCCTGATCGCCGACACCGACGTGCCCTGGTACCGCCTGTTCTACATGTATCCCTCGGGCATCACACGCGACGTCGTCGAGCTCATGGCTCGGGAGCCGAGGATTCTGCCATACCTGGACATGCCGCTTCAGCACGGCAGTGACGCCATACTGGCGGCCATGCGCCGGCCGGAACGAAAGGCGCTCATTCGCGAGCGCGTCGACTGGCTGCGGACCGAGATTCCCGGGCTGACGCTACGCACGACCGTGATCGTCGGCTTCCCTGGTGAGGGGGACGGCGAATTCCAGGAGATGCTCGACCTGCTCGAAGAGTTGAGCTTCGAGCGCGTGGGCGCGTTCACGTATTCGATCGAGGACGGCACCGCGGCCGCGGACATGCCAGGACAGGTGCCGGAGTCCCTGAAGCGCGAGCGGCTCGAGGAACTCACCGACCTTCAACTGGGCATCGCCGTGGAGAAGAACCTCGACCTGGTCGGCACCGTCACGCGGGCGCTGATCGACTACGTGGAGGAGGGTGGGCCGCTCTCGGCCGATGGCTCGGGAGCGCTGCCCGGGGTGGCGAGGACCGAGGGCCAAGCGATCGACGTGGACGGGGTCACCTATGTGCATCCGCACACGAGCCTTCGCCCGGGCGAGTTGGTCTCCGTGAAGGTGGTCGATGCCCTCGAATACGATCTCGTGGCCGAGGTGGTCGATGGATCCGCCGCGCCGGCGACCCGATGAGCAACGCCGACCCGAGGAGCAACGCCGACCTGTGGGAGAGGGCTCGACGGTCGATTCCGGGAGGCGTCAACTCTCCGGTCCGGTCGTTCCGGTCCGTGGGGAGCAAGCCGTTCTTCGTGTCGAGTGGGTCCGGTCCCTACCTGACGGATGTGGAGGGTCGGCGGTACATCGATTATGTGCTGAGTTGGGGTCCGCTGATCCTGGGGCACGCCCATGCGGCGGTGACCGAGGCGCTGGCCGGGCAGTTGGACGCGGGCACGAGCTACGGTGCGCCGACCGAGGCCGAAGTGGAACTGGCGGAACGAGTGGTGAGGCTCGTGCCGAGCGTCGAAATGGTGCGATTGGTCAACTCCGGCACGGAGGCCACCATGAGCGCGCTACGACTGGCGCGTGCGGCCACCGGAAGAGACGTCGTGGTCAAGTTCTCGGGGTGTTACCACGGCCACGCCGATGCGTTCTTGGTTTCCGCCGGGAGTGGTGTTGCCACGCTAGGCCTCCCCGATTCACCGGGCGTTCCGGCAGCGACCGCAGCCCAGACCGCGGTCCTGCCCTTCAACGACCTGGCTGCGGTTGAAGACCTCCTGGCACGACGCGGTTCGGAGATCGCGGCGGTGTTCGTGGAGCCGGTCGTGGGCAACTCGGGCCTCATCCCACCTCTTCCAGGATTCCTGGAGGGGCTCAGGACGCTCACCAGCCGGCACGGTGCGTTGCTCGTGTTCGACGAGGTGATGACGGGCTTCCGCGTGGCCCTGGGTGGTGCGCAGGAGCGCTACGGCGTCATGCCTGACCTGACCACGCTCGGCAAGGTCATCGGCGGCGGGCTTCCGGTGGGCGCGTTCGGCGGTTCCGCGGAGTTGATGAAGCTGGTTGCGCCGGCTGGTTCCGTGTACCAGGCGGGGACCCTTTCGGGCAATCCGCTCGCGACCGCGGCGGGAATCGCCCAGCTCCGCTACCTCGAGGACAACGATCCGTTCGATGCCCTGGAGGCGGCTGCGACGAGGCTGGCGGACGGCCTGGTGGAGGCTCTCCACGCCGCCGGATTCCCGGCCACCGGGCGCTCGGTAGGCTCGATGTGGGGAGTCTTCTTCCACGAGGGGCCGGTACATTCCTTCGAGGATGCGCAACAGGCCGATACGGAGGCCTTTTCACGTTTCCATGCTGCCGCGCTCGAACGCGGTGTGTTTCTTGCCCCGTCTCCGTACGAGGTCGGCTTCGTCTCGACGGTCCACACCTCGGAGATCGTGGATGAAACGCTGGCCGTCTTCAGAGAAGCGGCTCGAGCGGTGGCGGGATCGACAGATCAACCACAGGACAACTAAACCGAAGGGGACCGATACGATGACGAGTCGCTCGTGTGTGGGGATTGCGTTCGTGTTGCTGGCGCTTGCGGTGCCGGGCAGGATGGTGGGTCAGAGCCTCGATGAGTTCGACTACGAAAACCTATCGTTTCGCGGTGTCATGCTGGAGAGCGGTTACCTTTGGGCGGACAACGCGGAGAATACGTCCAGCGTGGCGATCAGGTTCGACCTGGGGTTTCTCGCGCCCGGCTTTCGACTGATGCCTGGAGTGTCGTACTGGTCCTCCGAGCTCGATCGAGCCCAGGTCTCGGGTCTCGAGAACCGCCTCAACGAGTTGGTTGTCGCCCAGGGTGGTGCACCCGGAACGATTCAACTGGGCACCATCGACCGGAGGGATATCGCCATTTCCCTGGACGGTCAGTTCGTATGGTCGATTCCGTTCGGCCTGATGAGCTTCGCCGGCGCCGGCCTGTCCGCACACTTCCTCGACGGGTCCGGTGCCGACATCGATGATACTTTTATCGAGGATCTGCTCGATTCAGTGCAGGCAGGCGTCAACGTCCAAGTGGGGCTGGAGTACTCGTTGAACGACCGGATCAAGATCTACGGGAGCCCGAAGTTCGAATTGCTCGACGACCTCAACTACTTCGAGCTTCGCCTTGGCGCACACATTATCTGGGGTGGGCTCGCCCCCGGAGAGCGCCGGTAGTGGCCCCTGTTCGCGTGGGCATCATCGGTACGGGCGCGATCAGCCAGGTCGTGCACCTGCCGATTCTGACCGAGCGCACGGACGTGGCGGTGGCCGGTTTGTGCGACTCCGACCGGCCCAAAGCCGAGGCGATCGCCGAGCGCTTCGGCGTGGGCCAGGTCGTCACGGACGAGGCGCTCATCGCGGACCCCGAGGTTGACGCGGTCATCATTTGTACGCCCACGTACTTGCACGAGCGGCTCGCCGTGGCGGCACTGAACGCCGGTAAACACGTGCTGGTCGAGCGGCCGATGGCTTTGACCGCCGAAGCGACCGAGAACGTGGTCAACGCCGCCCGTGAATCCGGACGTTGCCTGATGGTGGGCCTGAGCCATCGCTTCAGGGCCGACGCCGGGGCTCTGGCCGCCTTCGTAGCCGGCGGCGAATTGGGCACGGTCTTCGCTGTTTGCGGCAGCTCGCTCACCCGCCGCATGCCCTTCGGGCGGCTTACATGGCGTCAACAGCAGGACGAGGCGGGCGGTGGGGCCCTCATGGATCTGGGGGTGCCGGCGCTCGACCTGGGCTTCTGGTTGGTGGGGTATCCGAAGATCACGAGAGTGTCGGCAGTCATGACGGCCGGCGAGGCCGGTGTGGAGGATTCGGCGACGGTCCTGGCCGTGTCGGAGAACGGCATCGCCTTCAACATCGATGTGAGTTGGAGCCTGTTCGCCGAAGCCGACCAGCATTTGGCGCGGGTCATGGGTACGGAGGGCTCCGGTTCGCTCCCACCGCTTCAGGTGCACAAGCAGTTGGGCGGCAGGCCCATGAACGTCACTCCCCGCCAACCGAAGCCCCGCGGAGGGGAGAATCTTTTCACCAACGCCTACCGGCGCCTGCTCGACGAGTTCGTGCGAGGGATCTCCGGACAGTGCGAGATACCGCTTCCGGTCGAACAGATCGAACTGATGAAGGTGGTCGAGGCGGCCTACCGCTCGGCGCGGGAGCAGGGAGAGGTGGTGCTATAGCTTCGCTTGGACGGCTTAGAAGTTCGGCGGAGCGTGCGGTGGTTGGCCTGATTCTGGCGCTCGTACCTAGCCAGGCCGTGGGCCAGCAGACTGGTTCCGCCCGTCCGGCGGCACCGGAGCCGGGCTCGGAGCTGGAGGTGGTGCTTCTGACCTTTGGGCCAGGCCAAGCCATCTGGGAAATATGGAGCCACAACGCCATCCTGATCCGAGATCGAAGCGCCGGCACGGAGGTGGCGTACAACTGGGGCATCTTCGACTTCGGGCAGGAGGACTTCGTTTCCCGGTTGTTCCTCGGGCGCATGCTCTACGAGCTGCGGTCCTACCACGCTCCGGATCTCATGGACTACTACGAGTCCGTCGGCCGTGACGTATGGCTCCAGGACATCAACCTCACTCCCAACCAACGCTCGGAGCTCCAGAGGCTCGTGAAGACCAACGATACCGATGCCAACCGCTCGTACCTTTACGACTACTTCCTGGACAACTGCTCGACTCGGGTGCGCGATGTGCTCGACGCCGTGCTGGACGGGCAAATCAGGAGCGCCACGGATTCCATGGAAACCGGCACGACCTTCCGGTGGCACGCGTCGCGCCTTCTGCAGTCACGGCCGTGGGCGTACGCGGGCACACAGTTCGGCCTCGGGCAGCGCGGCGACCGCCCGATCAGCGCGTGGGAGGAGATGTTCTTGCCGCTGAAGCTGCAACAGCGTCTCGAGGGCGTTCGAGTCGTCGGGGCGGACGGCGCACCGGTCCCTTTGCTGGGACCACGCCGGAGGGCGTTCGATCGCGAACCCGCCGTGGTTCCGCAGAGTGCGCCCGGGTTCATGTTCGGGTACCTCTTTTTTGGATTGGGCTTGGCGGCGGTCCTCGCCATGGCCGCACGGGCGGGCGTGGCGGGCAACCGAGCGGCGCGCTGGGGTTTCGCCCTCGTGGGAGGAGCCTGGAGCCTGGTGATCGGATTCGCCGGTACGGCTTTGGTGCTGTCGTGGTTCTTCACCGATCACACCATTTTGCAACTCAACGAGAACGCGCTCCAGTTCAGCCCGCTCTCCTTGCCGCTGGCCCTGCTGATTCCAGCGGCCGTTTTCGGCCGGGGCGTGCGACTGGCGCGACAATTCGCGGTGGCTGCCGCGGCGCTGTCCGTGGCCGGGCTGGTCCTCCAGGTGATCCCCCTCTTCGACCAGGTGAACGGAGTGGTGATTGCGTTCGCGCTGCCGGTGCACGTCGCCATCGCCTGGGGGCTCGTCGCGCTGCCAGCTAGAGATCGGGCCGCCCCGGGGGTGCGGCCGGCGGTTTGATCGGCGCGATCAAGGGCCTGTGGCCCAGAGCGGGCGAGCGGCTCCTTCCGGCCGTCTCGGCGTTGCTGCTTCTCATCAGCTTTCCGCCGCTCCACCTCCTCATCCCGCCGTTCCTGGCCTTGGTGCCGTTCGCCGTCTGGGTGCGCGACCTGCCGGCGGGCCGCCAGGGTGCGTTCGCCGCCATGCGGGGAGGCGCCTTATTGGGCGCGCTCTACTTCGGCACGCTGCTCTACTGGATTTTTATCGCCCTGGTCTGGTTCTCCAAGCTCGCCGCGCTCGCGTACGTGGGCACGGTGTTCGCACTGGCGTTGGCGGGGGCCCTGTTCGGGTGGGCCATGCACCGGATGCTGCACGGGGCGCGGATTCCGCTGTGGCTGGCGCTCCCCATCGCGTGGACGGCCGTCGAATGGCTGCGCGCGCACCTTCCGGCCGAGTTCGCCTTCCCGTGGCTGGGGTTGGGCACATCGCTGACGGGTTATCCGGAACTCGTGGGTATCGCCGAGCTGATCGGCGCCCGTGGGGTCACGTTCTGGTTGGTGCTCATCAATGGCCTCCTCGCGGAGCTCGTGATCGGCTATCGAGAGGGCTGGGCGCGCGCCCGCGGTGTTCGACGGGCCGTGGTTTTGGCACTTGTCGTCATCCTGCCCATGGCCTGGGGAGTGTGGAGGGCGGAAACGCTCGAACTCCGTCCCGCCACCACGGTTACCGTCGTCCAGCCGAACATCGCACAGGAGGTGAAGCTGAGCGAGGACAAAGGCATCGACAGCGTGTTCATCGCCCTGGGCACCTTGATGCCGCTCGTGCCCAAGGAGGGTGTGGATCTCGTGGTATGGCCGGAAGTGACGGTGAGCGCCTGGATCGAACTCAACGTGCCCATGCGAGAGCGGGTGTCCGAGGTGGCGAGAATCGCTGGAGCCCCGGTCGTGTTCGGCTCCATCGGCCACCAGTACAAGGACGACGGATCACTTATCCCGTTCAATTCGGCCTTCATGATGGATTCGGAGGGCCGCTTCACAGACTACCGATACGACAAGCGAAAGTTGGTGCCGGTGGTGGAGCGGACGCCGCTTCCATCCTTCCTCGGGAAGCTCAACTTCTTCGGCTCCTACGGACGGGGCACCGGATGGCCGCTGGGGGAGACCGCCAACGGCGCCCGCTTCGGCATGTTGATCTGCTACGAATCGACGTATCCCGACGTGTCGCGTGAATTCCGGCGAGCCGGCGCCGAGTTCCTGATCAATATCACGAACGACGCCTGGTACGGCAGGGAAGTGTGGTACGCCCGCACCACCGCGTTGTGGCAGCATCCGTCCCACCTCGTCATGCGCGCCATCGAGAATCGGGTCGGCATCGCTCGCTCGGCCAACACCGGCATCTCGTTCTTCGTCGATCCGGTGGGCCGGATCTACGACGATATCCCTTTGTTTTCGGCCGACGTCCGCACGGCCACAGTGCTCACGACCGACGTGATCTCGCTCTACACTCGATGGGGCGATGTCGTCGGCACCGGAGCTGCGCTCAGCGCGGTGCTGCTACTGCTCCTGGCCGTGGTGCGGGGATTCAAGCCCGAATTGACCCGGTCCGGTTGAACTGCCTTCGAGGCCCTTCTATATTGTTCGGGCTGAGGAGCCGGCGGACCGCACGTGTTTTCCCGGAGCTTCGGTACGATCGCGGGCCCTGTGGCCCGTTTTCTGTTGAGAGCGGAGATAGGCGATGAAAGAGGGCATACACCCTGAGTACAAGGACACGGCGGTTCTCTGTGCTTGCGGAAACACATTCAGCACGATGTCGACTCAGGATGAGATCCACGTCGAGATCTGCTCCGTCTGTCATCCGTTCTATACCGGCAAGCAGCGCCTGGTCGATACGGCTGGCCGTGTGGAACGCTTCAAGCGGAAATACGAAAAGGCGGAGAAGTAGCTGGCAGGACGTCCGGCAGGCGCGGTCACTATGAAGGACCCCATCGACGCACGACTCCTGGAGCGCCTCACCGAGGCTGGTGAACGGCTAGTCGCGCTGGACGCCGAGTTGGCCGATCCGGAGGTCTCCCGAAATCCCGACCGACTTCGCGATCTGGGACGCGCGCGCGCACACCTCGAGCCCATCGTCCGCACCGGTACCGAACTTCAGGGCCTGGTACAGGAGTTGGAGGGCGCGAAGGAGCTGGCGTCCGACGCCGAGGACTCCGAGATGCGGGCCATGGCGGAGGAAGAGGTCGCCACGCTCGAGGGTCGTCTCGAAAACCTGGAGACATACGCCAGGGAGCTTCTCATCCCGAAGGACCCCCTCGAGGATAGAACGGCCGTCGTGGAAATCCGTGCGGGTACGGGGGGAGACGAGGCCGGGCTGTTCGCCGGGGACCTGTACCGCATGTACAAGCGTGCGGCGGAGAGGGGTGGCTGGGGCGTCGAGCTCATGAGCTTGTCGGAGGGGATTCCCGGCTCGATCAAAGAGGTGGTGTTCACGCTGCGCGGGAAGGGCGTCTACGGCCAACTTCGCTTCGAGTCGGGAGTGCATCGCGTGCAGCGCGTTCCCGAGACCGAGAGCCAGGGACGCGTCCACACCTCCGCCGCCACGGTCGCGGTGTTACCGGAGGCGGAGGAAGTCGACGTGGAGATCGAGGAAAAGGATCTGCGGATCGACGTTTTCCGCTCGTCCGGCCCGGGTGGACAGTCGGTGAATACGACCGATTCGGCGGTGCGCCTCACGCACGAGCCGACGGGTTTGGTCGTCTCGTGCCAGGACGAGAAGTCACAGCACAAGAATCGAGCGAAAGCTATGAAGGTGCTGAGGGCGCGGCTTCTCGATCTCAAGATCTCGGAGGCTCAGGCCGAGCGTTCGAGAGAGCGGAAGCTTCAGGTCGGAACGGGTGACCGGTCGGCCAAGATCCGCACCTACAACTTCCCGCAGAATCGCGTGACCGACCATCGAATCGGTCTTACGCTCTACCGTCTGAATGAAGTGCTGGACGGGGACCTCGCCGAGCTGATTTCAGCCCTTCGGTTGGCCGAACAGGCCGAGCGTCTCGAGAGTGATGGCGGTTGAGGGCGACCGCCGTGAGTGAGCCGGAGGCGATAGGCGCTTGGGCGCCGGGTGAGCCGTGGACGATTCTCGCCCTGATCCTGTGGAGCGCTGACTATTTGACGGGCAAGGGTGTCGAGAGTGGGCGGCTCGACGCGGAGCATTTGATCGCCGACGCGCTGGGCAAGGAGCGGCTGGAGCTTTACCTCCAGTTCGATCGTCCACTGGCGGCCGAGGAACTCGCGACTTTCAAGCCACTGTTGCTGAGACGTGGGCGCCGGGAACCACTTCAGTACATTCTCGGGCGGACCGGCTTTCGTGAGTTGGACCTGAAGACCGATCGGCGGGCCTTGATACCCCGGCCCGAGACCGAGACGCTGGTGGGTGAAGTCTTGGCGTGGGTGGCCGGCCGCGCCGGGTTCCTTTCCGCCGTCGATATCGGGACGGGCACAGGGGCGATCGCGCTGTCACTGGTTACGGAGGGGCCGTTCGCGCGTGTGTTGGGAACGGACTCGAGCGATGACGCCTTGGAGCTTGCTCGCGAGAACGCTGGTGTTACGGGTGTTACGGGTGTGGACGGCGCGCTCGAGCTACGGGCCGGGTCTCTGTTCGAGCCGCTCGAGCCAGGCGAGCGTTTCGACGTGGTGGTGTCGAACCCGCCGTACGTGGCCGAGGGCGACGCGCCGGACTTGGCGCCCGAGATCACCGAATGGGAGCCTTCCGGGGCGCTGTTTGCGGGTGCGGACGGCCTGGACGTGATTCGGGCGTTGGTGATGGGCGCACCGGAGCGGCTCAATGAAGGTGGGCTGCTCGCACTCGAGGTGGGGGATGGCCAGGCAGATGCCGTGGCGGACCTGATTCGGCGACGGCGGGCTTTCGGTGAGCCGGTGGTTCGAAAGGACCTCGCGGGCCGGCCTCGTGTGGTGATGGCGGCCTACCGATAGCGGACAAACGATAAAATAAGAGGGGTGACACTGGATGGAGCGCTTGAAGGAGATGGCGACGGATCTGGGCCGGGCGTTGGCTCAAGCCGATGAGTACCAGGTGCTGAAGAGGGCCGTCGCATCGGCCGATGACGATCGCGCCATAGCTGAGTTGCGGAGCGAATTGGAAGCTCTCGAGAAGCGGATCGAAGAGGCCCTTCGCAAAGGCGGGGAGCCGGACGAGGAGTTGAAGAAGGAATACGAAGACGCCGTGGGCCGGCTCCAGACGAATACCACCTACCAGGTATTGGTCGCCGCGCAGGCGAACTTCGAGAAGGTCATCCTGAAGGTGAACCAAACCATTCAGGAGGGCATCGATAAGGGTAGTGAAAGCCGAATCGTGATGCCGTAGCGGGGTACAAGCGGTTAGCGGGGTTCTTGCATGAGGCTCGGCGGGCTGGAATCTGTCGACAGGATCAGCGAGATCATAGACTCTATTGGGTTTACAAGCGGGCTGCGGGTGTGCCCCTGGACGAATGACCGGGGCAAGCGAGGCCTGAAACACAAGGAAAAACGGTGAAGGAATCTCCTGAGATCAGACCGGCCGCCGGCCGGCTCGGCGTGCTCCTCCCCGGACTTGGGGCGGTGGCGACCACGACCGTGGCGGGTGTCATCGCGGTGCGGAATGGTTTGGCCAAGCCCTTCGGAAGCCTCACGCAGATGAATACGATCCGGATCGGCAAGCGCACCGATGATCGCAATCCGCTCATTCGCGACTTCGTGGATCTCGCCTCTCTCGATCAACTCGTGTTCGGCTCGTGGGATCCGATTCCGGACAACGCGTATGAGAGCGCGACGAACTGCAGCGTGCTGCGCCAGGAGCATCTCGATCCCATCAAGGACGAACTCTCCGCGGTGAAGCCGATGCCTGCCGTGTTCGACAAGGAGTACGTGAAGCGTCTCGACGGCCCGAACGTGAAGACCGCCGACAACAAGAAGGAGCTGGCCGAAGCGCTTCGCGAGGACATCCGCCGGTTCAAGGAGGAGAACGGCTGTGACCGGCTGGTGATGGTATGGTGCGGATCGACCGAGATCTTTTTACGGCCGGGCCCGACGCACGAGACGCTCGATGCGTTCGAGAAGGCGATGGCGGACAACGACGATTCCATCGCGCCCAGTATGCTTTACGCGTACGCCGCCCTGATGGAAGGTGTGCCCTACGCCAACGGCGCACCCAACCTATCGGCCGATTTCCCGGCCCTGGAGCGATTGGCGATCGACCGCGAGATCCCGATCGTCGGCAAGGACTTCAAGACGGGGCAGACCCTCATGAAGACCATCCTGGCGCCGGGACTCAAGGCCAGGATGCTCGGGCTCGAGGGCTGGTTCAGCACCAACATCCTCGGGAACCGCGATGGTGAGGTCCTGGACGATCCCGAGAGCTTCAAGACCAAGGAGGAGTCCAAGCTGGGTGCGCTGGAGCACATCCTTCAGCCGGACCTCTACCCGGAGCTCTACGGCAACTTCTACCACAAGGTCCGCATCAACTACTATCCGCCCCGAGGTGACAACAAGGAGGGCTGGGACAACATCGACATCTTCGGGTGGATGGGATACGGGATGCAGATCAAGGTCGACTTTCTCTGCCGGGACTCGATCCTTGCCGCGCCGATCGTGCTCGATCTCGCGATTTTCATGGATCTCGCGTCCCGTGCGGGCATGAAGGGGATCCAGGAGTGGCTCTCGTTCTACTTCAAGAGCCCACAGACCCCGCCCGGGCTGTATCCTGAGCACGACCTCTTCATTCAGCACATGAAGCTCAAGAACACGCTGCGGTGGCTGGGTGGCGAGGAGCAGATCACGCACCTCGGACTCGAGTACTACGACTGACGGGGCTGCGAGCGATGTCTGAGGGCCGGCTCGTGGCACTCGAAGGCGTTGAGGGCGCGGGTAAGACTACCCAGGCCGATTTGCTGACCCAGTGGCTCGTCGATCTGGGCGTTCGCTTCACCGCCGCCCGTGAGCCAGGTGGCACCGAGGTCGGGGAAGCGATTCGCGAGATCGTGCAGGACCGCCCCGATCTCGCTGTGCCGGCGGAGACCGAGTTGCTGCTCTATTTGGGCTCGCGTGCCGCGTTCGTGCGTGAAATCGTGCGGCCCGCGATGGATCGTGGGGAGCTCGTCGTGGCCGACAGATACTCGATGTCCACGTTCGCGTATCAGGGTTACGGGCGTGGGTTGGACCTGGAACGCGTACGCCAGTTGGATAGCTTCGCCACGGGGGGGCTGACGCCCGACGTCTACCTGATCTTCGATCTCCCGGCCGAGGACGGTCTCGCACGCCAGGGGCATGGCGACACCGGAGGTGATCGCATTGAGCGAGAGGGTGACGTGTTCCTGAAGACGGTACGCGAAGGGTATCTGGAACTGGCCCGGAGCGAGCCCGGCGCCCACCTTATCGATGCCTCGGGCGACCCCGAGGCCGTACACAGGAGGGTTCGGGAGATCCTGATCGAGGCACTCCCCGAAACATTCTCCGGCGACAGGGTTTAGTCATTCTGGCCCGGGCGTCTTGGGATCGCGCCCGAGATTCGAGCGGTAACGGAGGTTGAATGCGTAACGGACGGTCGGTGCTCGCGCCCATCCTGGTCATGGCGGTCGCCTTGGCCACGGGGGGCTGGTTTCTCCAAAAAGGTGTGAGCAGGGACGAGAACATCTATCTGCAGGTGCGGCTGTTCCAAGAGGTCATGGACCACGTCACCGATCGATTCGTGGACCCGGTCGACCGTGCCAAGCTGTACGACTCGGCGGTAGAGGGAGTGCTGAAAGAGCTCGACGACCCCAATACCAGTTTCATCGACGCCGAGACGTGGGATAGCTTCAGGTTCCGGAGCGGCGCCGACGCCGAGTACGGCGGTGTTGGGCTCGAGATCCTCGCACGAGAGGATGTCATTACGGTGATGAACCCGATTCCGGGTGGACCGGCGATACGGGCCGGAATCCGCACTGGAGACCATATCGTGGAGATCGGCGGGCAGTCTGCGCGCGAGTGGAGCACCGACGACGCGGCGGACCGGTTGCGAGGCACGCCGGGAACGTCGGTAGAGGTGGTCATCGAGCGCCCCGGGGTCACCGAGCTGATTCCGTTCACTCTCGTGCGCGCTGTCATCGAGCTCCGCTCCGTGCCGTTCGTCTCGATGCTCGAAGGTGGCGTCGGCTACATCCCGCTGCAGCTCTTCAGCGAGACGTCCACCCGTGAAGTCCGTGAGGCGTTGGATTCGCTCGTCCAGGAAGGCCTCGAGGGCCTGATCCTCGACTTACGCCAGAATCCCGGAGGCCTGTTGGATCAGGGGGTGGCGATCGCCGACCTCTTCCTCGACGCCGGCGTGGGGATCGTCGAGACGAGGGGCCGTGCCCGGGGACAGAACGAGAGCTTCAGCGCGGTACGTCCGCAACGTTTTCCCGATCTGCCTCTGGTCGTGCTCGTAAACGAGGGCAGCGCGAGCGCCTCGGAGATCGTGGCGGGGGCACTCCAGGACCACGATAGGGCGTTGGTGATCGGGGCCCGCAGCTTCGGCAAGGGATCCGTGCAGACACTGTACCGCCTGACCGGTGGAAACGTGCTTCGTCTCACGACGGCGCGCTGGTTTACGCCATCGGGGCGATCCATCCAGAAGCCTCATGAGGAACAACAGGCTCTTCGCGGGGGAGAGGGCGCGACCATGGCCCTCGAGGGTGGCTTGGTCACGCTGCCCAACACGGAGGGTCAGCCCACGTTCGACTCGATGGGCGGTCGCACCATCTTCGGCGGAGGCGGGATCACTCCAGACCTTGCGGTGATACCCGACACGCTGTCCCCAGCCGAGGCCGAGGCGGTGCTGGCGCTCTACCGGCAGGCGGGCATCTTGAGCGCGGAGGTCTTCAATTACGCGGTGGCCTACGTCCAGGATAATCCTGGTCTGACCCCGGGATTCGACCTCGCCAGAGGTGACCTCCAGGCCTTCTTCGTGGGCACCGAAAAGGCCGGACTCGAGACGGCCTTCGACACCTTCGTGCGAGCTCAGCGGTTCGTCCGGTTCCAGCTCGAGCGCGAGATCGCCTTGCAGGCTTGGGGTCCCCGTGGCCGGTTCGAGCAGACACGTGACTCGGACGCGCAGCTCTTGGAAGCGGTAGAACTGCTGCGATCAGCCGAAGGCCCGCGGAGCTTGTTCCGGGCCGCCGAGCTGGTCGAGCAGCCGAAGGGGTTCGCTCTTTCCTCCGGCTCGGCGGCTCTCCCGACCTCGGGCGGCCCCGACCGGCGATAGGATCGGCCGGGCCAACCCGACCCACACGCTCATTCCGACGGCACGAGGATTGGGCTACGTTGTTCCGACACGAACCCCTTGCTGGCCCACTTCGGAGGCACCCCATAATGACTTCCCGTGTGGTGTGTACCCGAAACGGTCTCCTGGAATCGGCACATAGGGTACACGTGGCGGTCGTCGACGCCGATGGCCACACCGTCGCGTCCGCGGGGGACCCCGATATCCCGACCTTCTACAGGTCTGCCGTGAAGCCGCTTCAAGCGCTTCCGCTCGTGGAGGATGGCGTAGTGGACTCGCTCGGTCTCACCGACGCGGAGCTCGCTCTCTGCTGCGCGTCCCACAACGGCGAGCCGGAGCACGTGGCCGGAGCTTTGGCCATCCTCCAGAAGGCGGGTCTCACTCCGGCGGACCTTGAATGTGGCCCACATGAACCGATGTCCGGGGACGCCGCGGCTGCTTTGACGCGGGCGGGAGAATCTCCTCGCTCGATCCACAACAACTGCTCCGGCAATCATGCCGGCATGCTGGCTCTGGCGGTGCATCATGGATGGCCCACCGCCGGATATCTGGCGTCCGAGCACCCCGTACAGCGGCGGATGCATGCCGAAATGGCTCGCTGGAGTGGCATTGCCGAAGAAGAGATCGGTACAGGGGAGGACGGATGCGGCGTCGTGAGCTTCCGGGCTCCAATATCCAGTCTGGCGGAGTCCTTCGCGCGCTTCGCGGCCGCCGCTGCCCGAGGGGAGTCCGCCGCCCGAATCGTGAGCGCCATGACCGCGCATCCCTTCATGGTGGCTGGTAGCGATCGCCTTTGTACGGCCGCCATGGGGGTGGGCGGGGGTCGCCTATTCACCAAGATGGGCGCCGAGGGTGTATACGCGGTGGGCGATGTCGAGCACGGTGTGGGAGTTGCGATCAAGGTCGAGGACGGTGCGACACGGGCGAGCACCGTTGCCTTGGTCGGCGTGCTCGAGGCACTCGAACTCTTGAGCGTCGAGGGGCTGCACTCTCTGGCCGGCTTCGCCAAGCCCCTTTTGCGGAATACCCTCGGTACGGTCGTGGGAGAGCTCAGGGCCGAGATCGAGCTGGACCGGCGACCGTGACCGAGGGCGAATGTGCCTTGGTGCGGATCAGTGCGGCCATGGCCACACGACGAAAGGACGCACTCCAGGACGCGTTCGGCCGGGCCCGAGGCGTGGCGCCTGACGAGGCCGTCGAAGAGGTCATCCTTCAGGGCTACCTGTTCCTCGGCTTTCCGGCGGCACTCAATGCGATGAGCATGTGGAGGCGCATTTCCGGGCGAGCCCCCCCTAACCCGTCTGAGCAGGATTGTGCGGCCTGGGAGGCTCGTGGACAGGTGGTGTGTGCCGAGGTCTACGCCGGGCAGTATCAGCGATTACGCGAACACATCAGCGCGCTCCATCCCGATCTGGAGTCGTGGATGGTCAGGGAGGGTTACGGAAAGGTTCTCGGGCGCCCCGGTCTCGACCTTCCGGTACGGGAGTTGTGCGTCGCGAGCCTGCTGGCCGTGCTCGGTACGCCCAAGCAGCTCTTCTCACACCTGAGGGGTGCCCTCAACGTAGGTGCGACGCCCGCCCAGGTGGAGCAGGCGCTCGAGCTGGCGCGTCCCTACATGGATGACGTGTCGAGCGGATTGGCGTGGAAGACCTGGGAGCGCGTGTTGGGAAGCCGGGCACCTCACGCCGAGGCTTGAGCGATGTTCATCGATCACGCCGTCGTACACGTCTTTGGAGGGGTGGGTGGTTCCGGTTCCGAAGCCATGCGGCGTGAGAAGGGTGTGCCACGAGGAGGCCCGGCCGGTGGTGATGGAGGGGATGGCGGAAGCGTGATCTTGGTCGCAGACGCCCAACTCACCACGCTCATGGATTTCAGCTATAAACAGCACTACCGAGCCGAGCGTGGCCAACACGGCGGGGGCAACAACAAGACGGGGAGGACCGGCGCCGACCTCGAGCTGCGAGTTCCGCCGGGAACGATCATCCGAGACGCCGACACGGGCGAGGAAATGGGAGAGCTGCTCGAATCGGGCGACCGCGTGGTGGTGGCCAAAGGCGGGCGCCATGGGCGTGGCAACGCCCGGTTCACGAGTTCAACGCGACAGACGCCGCGATACTGGGAGCCAGGTGAAGACGGTGAGGAACGCCGGATCGAGCTGGTGCTCAAGCTCATCGCGGACGTCGGGCTCGTCGGCGAGCCCAATGCGGGCAAGTCCACCTTGCTCGCCTCGATCACCAAGGCTCGTCCCAAGGTTGCCGACTACCCATTTACGACGCTGGAACCCAACCTCGGCGTGGTGGAGTTGAGTGACTTCCGCTCGTTCGTGATGGCGGACATTCCGGGCATCATTGAAGGCGCACACGAGGGCAGGGGGTTGGGCCACCAGTTTCTCCGCCACATCGAGCGGACTCGCACCCTGGTGCTCCTGGTTCCGCTCGACGCCGAGGACCCTGAGGCCGAGTACGCTGCGCTCCGAGAGGAGCTGGAGGCCTATTCGTCCGATCTCGCGCAGCGGCCGCACTGCCTCGTGCTCAGCAAGGCGGACCTCCTGGCTCCCGGGGACGATGCCCCCGTGGTGGAGGCGCCGGAGGCGTGGGGAGTGTTCGTGGCCTCGGCGGTCTCACGTATGGGCCTGGACTCCCTGCTCGAAGCGCTCTGGAGCAAGACCCGCGAGGTGGTCGACGCCGAGCGCGGTCCGGACGAGGACGAGGATTGGACTCCCTGACCCCGAGGGACTCCCGCGGTCCGGTGGCGGCTGTGGACCTCGTGGCCCTCGGTCTTCTGCCGGGGGCGGGATGCGTGGCCGTTCAGCGCGCTCTCGAGCACTTTGGCACCGCCCGGCGAGCCATGGAAGCGGGGGTGGTCGCCCTCGCTCCGGCGATTGGGCTCACGCCGCGACGTCTTAGGGATGGAGGATATCCCCATGATGTCCGGCGCAAGGCGGCGGTAGTACTCCAGACCTGTGCCGACCGCGCGATCGACGTGGTCACCGTAGAGATGGCGTCCTATCCAGATCGCTTGCGGCAGCTCCACGATCCGCCGCCGTTCCTGTTCCTCCGCGGCGATGCCTCTCTGCTGGAGCGACGCGCCGTGGCGATCGTGGGCTCGCGCCGGTCGACGTCCTACGGCAGGCGCACGGCGGACGAACTGGCCGGCGCGCTGGCCCGAGCCGGCGTCGTCGTCGTGAGCGGTATGGCGCTCGGCATCGATGGTGCCGCCCACCGAGGGTGCCTCGCGGCGGGCGGGGCAACCGTGGCGGTGCTGGGCTCCGGCCCGGATGTGCTGAGTCCGTCGAGCCATGCGGGGCTCGGGCGGCAAATCCTGCGCACGGGCCTGGTGGTGAGCGAGTTCCTTCCCGGAGATCCGCCTCGCGCTCATCACTTTCCACGGCGTAACCGCGTCCTGGCGGCCCTTGCGGACGCCGTGGTAGTCGTAGAGGCCGGTGCGCGAAGTGGTGCCCTCATCACGGTCGGCCACGCGCTCGACCTGGGGCGCGACGTTTTTGCGGTCCCAGGCCCGTTGGGAACGCCGTCGAGCCAGGGGTCCAACGCGCTTATTCGGGATGGGGCCGGCATGATCACTTCGGTGGCGGAGTTCGTGGCCGCGGTCACCGGCGACGAGCCGGCTGAGTCCGTCGACGGGCAGGGCGAGCCCGCGAATGTGGGCCGCGAGGCGTTGGAGCTTTGGCGGGCGCTCGAAGCCGGCGCCGTGGACGTCGACCGTCTGGCGCACCTGGTCCGGCTCACACCGGCTCAGGTGCTCGCCGGCCTGGCGGAACTCGAGGTCGTGGGATGGGCCGTAAGGGATGGCGGGATGCGCTTTCGCCGTTCCGCATGAGGGTGCCGGACCTTCTGGACCCCGTCGCGCTGGACGCGGCGCCGTTCCCCGCGCCACCCATACGATCGGTCTACGTGCATGCGCCGTTCTGCGCCCGACGCTGCGGCTATTGTGATTTTGCGGTCACCGTGGCCCGAACGGGCGACGTCGCCGCGTGGCTTGCCGGTCTCGCCGGCGAGTTGGTTGCCCTGGCGGACGAGGGCCTCTTCGTCCTGGACTCCCTCCTCGATACGCTCTACGTGGGTGGCGGCACGCCGTCGTTGCTCGGGCCGGAAGCCATGGCCGGGTTGGGCGGACTCCTGGGATCCGACCGTCTCGGAAATGCGGATCTCGAATGGACTGCGGAGGCCAACCCGGAGAGTTTCACTCCAGAGGTTGCCCGGGCTTGGAGTGAGGCGGGAGTGAACCGGATCTCGTTGGGACTGCAGACCTTCCACGAACCGGCACTTGCCTGGATGGGCCGGCTGCACCGGCCGGAGGAGGGAGTGGCCGCGGTGGAGACTATCCGCCGTGCGGGGTTCGAGAACTACAGCGTCGATCTGATCTTCGGCCTTCCCGAGCGGCTCGAGCGCCCATGGAGTGACGACCTCGAAGGCGTGCTCCGGATGGACCCACCCCACGTCAGCCTCTATGGGCTTTCGGTCGAAGCGGAGACGCCGCTCGGCCGATCGGTGGCCGAGGGTGAAGAAACGCCCGCCTCAGAAATGCGGTACACCGAGGAGTATCTGGAGGCGGCGGAGCGGCTTGCCGAGGCCGGATACGAGCACTACGAGGTCTCGAACTTCGCGCGGCCCGGCTTCCAGGCGCTCCACAACAGCGTCTACTGGATGGGGTTGCCGTATCTTGGGCTTGGCAACGGATCTCACAGCTACCTCCACCCCCGCCGCCGCTGGAATGTTCGGGACTGGGGCGAATACGTCCGCCTGACGGGGGATGGAGAACTCCCCATGGCCGAGGAGGAGGTGCTGGAGCCGGCCAGCGTCAGGTTGGAGCGCGTGTGGCTGGCGCTCCGGACACGGCGCGGTGTCAGCCAAGAGTCCCTGCCGGCCGAGGCTCTCGACCTCATGGGACAATGGGTCGCCGCGGACCTCGCGAAGTGCGACGAGGGTATCTGTCGGCTCACTCCGCTGGGATGGTTGTCGACGGACCGCCTCACTCTGGATCTCGACGGGCTCCTGTAGGGACATGGGCACGGGCACGCTCTTTCCCGACAGGGGGCTTTTTTTGGGCCTGCCGAGTGGGTAGAGTTCGAGGGACTTCATAGGGACTTCATAGGGAAGCGGTGTCGGAACGAAATGTCTGACGTAAGCATCAGCGAACGCACGGGGGACGACCTCACGCAGCGAGAGCAACGCGTGCTCGAGGCCGTGGTGCGTAGCTATGTCGATTCAGCCGAGCCCGCCGGGAGCCGTACCATCGCTCGCAGGTTCAAGTTGGGCGTGTCACCGGCCACCGTTCGCAACACGATGGGGGACCTCGAGGAGAAGGGGTATCTGTATCATCCCCACAGGTCCGCCGGGCGGGTTCCCACCGATCGTGCGTACAGGTTTTTCGTAGACCGGATCATCCAGCCCGCCGACCTCACCGAGCGGGAGCAAGAGCGCCTCGCGCAGGAACTCGACCAGGTCGGATCCTCGGTGGTCGAGCGTCTGGTACGGCAGGCGATCCGCGCTCTCGGCCTCCTTACGCAGGAGCTGGGCATCGCCATCGCGCCGCGACTCGAGGACTCCGTGCTGGAACGCCTCGAGATGATCCAGGTCTCGAGCGACAAGGTGCTGCTGGTAGCCACGATCAAGTCGGGCCTTGTGAAAACGGTCTACGTGGACCTCCCGGGGGAGGTGCCTCAGGATGCACTCGTGGCCGTCACTCTTATCCTCAACGAGAAACTGGCAGGCCTGACGCTTTCTCAAATCCGCGAGTCGCTCCCCGAGCGGCTCCGCGACGTAAGACCCGACGAAAGCTCCGCGACGGAGGAGCTCCTCAACATCTTCATGCAGTCCGGGGCGGAGTTGTTCGACTGGTCCGGGAGCGGGCCGAGCCGGATCCACCTGGGCGAGGCCAGTGTGCTCGCGATACAGCCCGAGTTCACGTCGCAGGCCGGCCTCAAGGGACTCATGCGGCTGACCGAGCAGCGGGACCTGCTCGCCGAGGTGTTGAGGGGACGGAGGCACCCGGGGGGATTGCAGATCACAATCGGCGGAGAGCACGAGTCGGAGCAACTTTCCGACTTCACAATGGTGACGGCAGAGTACCGGGTGGGTGGCCTCAAAGGCGTAATCGGAGTGATCGGACCCACGCGGATGCCGTATGAGAAAGTGATCGCCATCGTGGACTCCACGTCCACCATGGTGAACCGGATTCTGGGGCGGTAGACGAGCGAATATGGCAAAATATTACGAGTTGTTGGGTGTCACACCGAACGCCGGCCCTGAGGAAATAAAGAAGGCGTACCGCAAGCGGGCCATCATGTACCACCCAGACAAGAACGACGGCTCGAAAGACGCTGAGGAGAAATTCAAGGCGGTCACCGAGGCCTACGAGGTACTGAAGGATCCGGAAAAACGGTCCGTCTACGACCGCTACGGTGAACAGGGTTTGAAGCGGGGCGGCGGGGCGGGCGGCGGCTTCGGTGGCTTCGACTTCGCGGATGCCGTCGAGGTCTTCATGCGGGATTTCGGCGGGTTCGGTGGCATCGAGGACCTGTTCGGAGGGCAGAGGGGTCGCTCGGGTCGTCCACAGAACGTCAGGGGCGAGACGCTGAAGGTTCGCCTGCCCCTCACGCTGCAGGAGGTGGCCACAGGTGTCACCAAGCGCCTGCGGGTGGCCGCGCTCGATGCGTGCGGGCAGTGTGGAGGTAGCGGCGCGGCGCCGGGTTCGGTGCCGGCGGTGTGTACGACCTGCGGCGGCTCGGGGGAGGAGCGGCACGTTCAGCGCTCCGTATTCGGACAGTTCGTGAGCGTGACCCCTTGCCGCGCATGTCATGGCGAGGGCCGGGTGATCGAGACGCCGTGTCCGAAGTGTCATTCGGACGGCCGTGTGCGCAGCAACCAGGAGATCGAGGTCGAAGTTCCCCCGGGTGTCACCTCCGAGAACTACATCACATTGAAGGGTCGGGGGAACGCCGGCCCACGCGGCGGTCAGCGAGGGGATATCATCGTCTTGTTGGAGGTGGAGGAAGATGCGCGGTTCCTGCGAGATGGGCCCGACCTCCGCTATGAGCTGCCGGTCACCTTCACGCAGGCAGCACTGGGCGCCGAGGTAGAGATTCCCGTGGTGGGTGGTACCGTGCTCATCACGATTCCCGCGGGCATCCAGAGCGGCGACGTGCTTCGTTTGAAGGGCAGGGGTCTCCCGGAACTGAATTCCCAGCGCATAGGCGACCAGCTCGTAGAAGTGCTGGTTTGGACGCCGAAGGATCTGACCGCCGAGCAGGAGCAGTTGCTCAAAGCGTTTCGCGACGTCGAAGACGCCGCGCCGGCGCACATCGACCGGGACGACCACAGAAGTCTCTGGTCCCGAGTCAAGGAAGCTTTCACCTA
>JBGMRK010000002.1:28141-41886 GCA_048061375.1 Longimicrobiales bacterium
ACCGCAATTAGGCGGACGTTCCGGCTGAGAGGGACTTGCGTTCGAGCATGGGTGCCACATGAACTACCTCGAGCGTCATCCGAAGCCAGCGGGCCAGGGCGGTCACGGAATGCTCATCCACCCGCTGCCCCGCCGCCAGCGTACTCGCTTGGAGCATGCGCAGCGGAGGGTCCAGGTCGGTATCCGTGGGAGGCTCCAGCAGCAACACCCACGGTTCGTCCTTCATGCCGCCGAGTGGAGTCGAAGTGAGCGGGGACCCCTTGGGACCGGAGAGCCGGAACATGCGCCACGGCCCCCGCCAGGGATCGAGAAGCCGGAAGAGGTCGGGCCGAGCTCGCACCGCGTGAGCGACGAAATCATACCCGACGGCCGCCCCACTGGACTCTTGCTCGATGAGGACGCTCAGTTGCGATATCGGGAGTGTGCGCGCCGGGGTACGGGCCAGGATGTGAGCGGCCAGATCCGCAGTGGATTGCATGGAATTCTCCTGCGAGGAAGGACACGGTCTCCGAGGATAAGGCACCGCCCAGGACATCTGAATAGCCCGGCGGGCCACATTCGCGGCCTCGCGTTGACCCCCATTTTTCCATCGGGTAGCTTCCCTCCATGTCGCATGACCTGAAAGATCGCCTCCGCTCGGATCTCGTCGAGGCACGCAAGAGCCGTGACAAGTTCCGCACCGTGCTGCTCTCAACCCTGCTTTCGGACGTACGCAACCGAGAGATCGACACGGGGTCCGACCTGGACTCGGCGGGCGTGCAGGAGGTGGTATCCCGCGCGATCAAGCAGCGCAGGGATGCGGAGGAGCAGATGGAGGCCGGTGGTCGAAGCGACCTCGCGGAGAAGGAAGCCGCGGAAGCCGATATTCTGCAGGTGTATCTGCCGCCGCCCATGGCAGAGGAGGATGTCCGCGCCCTGGTACGAACGGCCATCCAAGGTGGTGCCGATGCGATGGGCCCGCTCATGGGCCGTATCATGCCCCAGATTCGTGGTCGGTTCGATGGAAAGGAAGCCAATCGTATCGTGCGGGAGGAGTTGGGGGGGTGAGCAGGCGTTGAGCGATCATGCCCTCTCGGTCCTGGAGTTTCACCGGGCCCTCGAGGGTGTGGCTGGACACGCCACGAGCCCAGAGGGCCGCGCGGCCGTGCTGGCGCTCCGGCCTGGATATGAGCCAGAGGCCGTACGCGCGGAACTCACTCGTGTGTCCGAGATGGGTGTGCTCCTGGACCGCCTTGCCCCATGGTCGGCCCCTGCGATCTCCGAATGCACCCCCGTCCTCGATCGGCTCTCGGTCGAGGGGGCCGTGCTCGAGGCGACCGAGGTCCACACACTCGGCGTGCTCCTCGGTTCTGGCGGTGAGGTCAGAGACGCGATCGCCGCCAAGGGCGAGGGCCTCTCCGCGCTTGCTCCGCTGAAGGGGCGCCTGTATGCGAACGAGGCGCTCGTGGCGCGCATTCATCGCTCCGTGGACGCAAAGGGGGAGGTCCTGGACACCGCCAGCGGCGATCTGCGAACGATCCGCCAAGGCATTCGGCGAGGCCATCTCAAGATCGTGAAGCGGCTCGAGGCGTTCATCGCCGACCTACCGGAACGGCACGTGGTGTCCGACGCTTCCGTTTCCATCCGCGACGGCCGCTACGTGATCCCGGTTCGGAGGGAGGGGAAGGGCGAGGTCGGCGGCATCATCCACGACGAGTCGGCCACGGGTGCCACCATCTTCGTCGAGCCACCGGTCGCGATGGCGCTCACCAACGAGCTCAAGGAACTGGAGCGCCGAGAGGCCCGAGAGGTTCTACGCGTTCTAAGAGAGATCACGCGTGACCTTCACCACCTGCGAGAGGAGCTGACCGACTCCCACGCGGCCCTGGTGGACTTCGACTCGCTCTATGCGCGGGCCCGCACGGCGGCGGATTGGCGCGGGGAGCCACCGGAGGTGTCCGAGGCCGGAACCGCCTTCTCCGTAGTCGACGGGAGGCACCCGCTTCTGGTCGCGAGTGGCGACGACGTGGTACCGTTCGACTTGGAGCTGGAGGCTCACGAGTCCGCCGTGGTCGTTTCCGGGCCGAACACGGGCGGAAAGAGCGTGTTCCTCAAGGCCGTCGGCCTCATTTCGGCGCTCACGCAAAGCGGCGTGGTGCCGCCAGTGGGGAAGGGCACCCGCCTGCCGGCGTTCAGTGGTTTTTTCGCGGACATCGGGGATGAGCAATCGATCGCGCACAGCCTGTCCACGTTTTCGGCCCACCTCACCAACCTGAAGGAGATCGTCGAACGGGCAGACTCCGGCTCGCTGGTCTTGATCGATGAGATGGGTACGGGTACCGATCCCACGGAGGGGGCGGCTCTGGCTCGGGCTATTCTCGAGGAGCTCGTCTCGAGGGGTGCCACCACGCTGGTCACATCCCATCTGGGTGCGCTCAAGCAGCTCGACCGCGAAGGTAGCGGAATCGTCAACGCTTCGTTGCAGTTCGACCCCGATCGTATGGAGCCCACGTACCAACTCGTCAAAGGCCGGCCGGGCAGGAGCTATGGGCTCGCCATCGCCCGGCGGCTCGGATTCCGCTCGTCGGTGTTGGATCGCGCGGAGGAGCACCTGCCGGTCGACGAGGCCAACGTGGAGGACCTTCTCGAACGCCTGGAGCGCCAGGATCGCGAGGCCCGGGAGTTGGTGGACAGCCTGACCCGGGAGCGTGAAGAGGCCGCCAGGCTTCGCACCGAGCTCGCCGAGCGCGAGGCCGAGCTCCGGAGGGAGGAACGCAGCGCCGAGCGCAGGGCTCGTGATGATGCCCGGCGCATCCTGTTGGAGGCGAGGGCAGACGTCGAAGACGCCATTGCGGCGGTTCGCCAGACGACCGACGCGGCGCACCTCGAAGAGGCCAGTCGCGAGGCGAGGCGGAGGGTGGAAGAGGCTGCCCGGCGCCAAAAAGAACTCCAGCCCGAGGAGCCCGCCCGCGCCGGTCCGGGCGGCCTCGCGCCGGGGGACAGCGTCAAGGTGCTCGGGAGTGGCGCCACGGGAACCGTGGTGGAGCTCTCCAAGGACCGTGCGTTGGTAGAGGTTTCGGGTCTGCGACTGCATGTAGCGGTCTCGGAGTTGGAGCCCACAGGGTCGGATGCCGGTGGTAGGGACGCCTCACCGCGCGTACCATCGGATTGGCATGCGCACGACATGGAGCCATGCACCGAAGTGGACCTGCGAGGCCTGCGGGTCGACGAAGTGGAGATCGAGTTGGGTCCCGCGCTCGACAGGGCGATCGTGAGTGACCTGCCGGAGCTTCGCATCATCCACGGAAAGGGCACCGGGGCTGTGCGGGCCAAGGTCACTGAGCTACTTCGACAGGATGGACGTGTGTGCGATTTTCGCCTCGGGGGTCAGGGGGAGGGTGGCGCCGGCGTCACGGTGGCGAGGCTGAAGTGATGAACCCGGATGGACGCCGATGATTCCCGACGCTCAGGTCGACGAGGTACGCGCGCGCGCCGACATCGTCGAGATCGTGGGCGAGGTCGTCCAGCTCAAGCGTTCGGGCAAGGACTTCAAGGCGAACTGTCCCTTCCACGACGAGCGCACACCGAGCTTCTATGTGGTGCCCGCCAAGGGGTTTTACAACTGCTTCGGGTGTGGTGAGTCGGGAGACGTCTTCTCGTTCGTGATGAAGCGACAGGGGTTGGATTTCGTGGATGCCGTGAAGTACGTGGCCGCTCGCTCGGGCGTCGAGATCCGCGAAGTGTCGCGGGGACGGGAGGAGGAGGATCCCTACCGGCACCTCTACGAGGTCAACGCGTTTGCCCGCTCGTTCTTCCAAGACCAACTCTGGGACAAAACGGCGGGGCGTGAAGCCAGAGACTATATGGACGCGCGCGGCATCGGCGAAGAGACGGCCGAGCGTTGCGGCCTGGGCTTCGCACCGGACGGGTGGCGGGGCCTGAGAGACGCTGCGGCCCATCATGGGATCGGGGACGAGATCCTCCTGGAGGTCGGCCTTCTGACTCAGAGTGAGCGGGCCAAGGAGCCGTACGATCGATTCCGCAACCGTATCGTGTTTCCCATCGACAGCTTGGGAGGAAAGGTGCTCGGATTTGGGGGGCGTGTACTGGGAGTCGGTGACGAGGGCTCGCCCAAATACGTCAACTCACCCGAGTCCCCCATCTACCACAAGGGCCAGGTGCTGTACGGCCTCCACAACGCCAAGAACCACATTCGCCGGGAAGAGGTGGCTCTGGTGGTGGAGGGCTACATGGACGCCGTGTCCATGGCCGCGGTGGGGATCCAGAATGTGGTCGCGCCGCTCGGCACCGCACTGACCCAGGAGCAGGCCGAGCTCCTGAAGCGCTACGCCAAGCGGGTACTCCTACTGTTCGATAGCGACCCAGCCGGGACCAAGGCGACGTTCCGTGCGGGCGACGTGCTCCTTGCGGCGGGACTTCATCCCTCGGTGGTTACGTTTCCCGGCGGGGAAGATCCGGATACGATCGTGCAGAAAGAGGGAGCCGCGGGACTTCGGCACTATCTCGAGCAGGCCGTGGATGTGCTCGATCGCAAGCTGCACATCCTCGAAGAGAAGGACTATTTCTCGAGCATCGAGCGCACTCGTTCCGCGGTGGATCGCCTGCTGCCGACCATTCGGTCAACTCGGGACCCGGCGCTCCGGGACATCTACGTGTCGAAGGTGGCAGAGAAGACAGGAGTACGCCGGGAGACCCTCGAGGAGGAGCTTCTCCGGCAGATGCAAGCCGTGCCTGCGAGAGTGCAGCGCCGAGATGACCGGCGTCCAGCCGCGCCCGCTCCGCCGGTTCCTCGAATGGGGGCCCAGCGGAAGCTACTCCTCCTGATGGTGCAGGATCGTGACTGGGTCGTACGCGCCGCGGAGCGAGTCGGGCCGGGGGACTTTTTCGATACGGTCTTTCGGGACATCTTTGAGGCGCTGGTGGAGGATCCTGAGCTCACCCACGCGCCGGAGGGCATGGCGCCGGAAAGTGTTCGGATCTTGGAGTCGCTGTTGTCGGATCCGGAGGAACTCTCCCAGGCGCATCGGGTTTTCGATGAGTCGTTGAGCAGAATGCGCATCGTCTTTGTGGATCGTCGACTCGATGAGTTGGACGCGAAAATCCGAGACGCCCAGTCCGACGAAGAGAAGCTTGCGCTTCTGAGAGAAAAGGCCGACCTGGGAATCGAACGCCGGGGTCTCGGCCTGGATTGGTCTGCAACTGCGAAGAAAACCCTTGGTGGTCAACGTTTGAAACGGGAACAGGACATTAGATGACGACACAGCTTACGTCGCTGAAGGAACTACAGAAGCTCGATGTGGACATAGCCACCGCCCGGATCCTCGTGGCGACCTTCGATCCTCAGATCGAGGTGATCGAGGAACCGGCGCTGGCCTTGGAGAGTGAGGTGACCAGGCTCCGCGGCCGGCTCCAGGAGGTCGAGCTCGACGAGCGACGGGTGGAGCTTTCCGCCGACGAGAAACGGGCCCGCTCCAAGAAGCTCGATGAACGGCTCACCGCGGTGCGGAACGTGCGCGAAGAGGCGGCCGTTCACGCGGAAATCGATATGGTACGGCGATCCCTGGAGGGCGCTGAGCAGGAGGCGCTCACGCTGTTGGACCAGATTCGCCGCATGGAGGAGCGCTTGCAGGAGAGCCAGGAGGCCCTCGAGATCGCCCAGGCGGAGGTCGAGCCCAAGCGAGACGAGTTGGTGAAGCAGCGCGAGGCTGCCGAGACCCAGTTGGCCGAGCTCGAGTCGCGCCGGGAGGCGTTCGCCTCGGGCATCGACTCGAGGGAGCGCGATACGTACGAGCGCATCCTCGCCGGCGGCCGAACGGTGGCCGTGGCGGATCTCATGGAGGACGGCGCCTGCGGAAACTGCTTCAGCGTCATTCCCCTCCAGCTTCAGAACCAGATCCTCCACGGCGACGCCATGATTCGTTGTGAGGGGTGCGGCGTGATCCTGACGCCTCCCGCGGCCGAGGGGTCGCCGGCCGGCTGATTCGGCGCGATACGTGACCCCATCGGGCGCCGCGTCGGTTCTTCCTCCGGCCGCAGCCCCGATTTGGCATCTACCTACGGCTCCGGACCCCGGGGTGGTCGAGGCCTTGGTAGCCGACCTCTCCCTGCCTCGAGCCCTGTGTTCCCTCCTCGTCACGCGTGGCATGACGGGGCCCGATGAGGCCAAGCGGTTTCTCAGGCCGCCGCTGGAGCAAGTCCACGCCCCCGAATCCATGGCCGGCGTGGAACAGGCCACCGCGCGAGTGGTTCGAGCCATCGGTGGGGGGGAGACCATCCTGGTCCACGGTGACTACGACGTGGATGGGGTTTGCGGGGCCGCGCTCTACACGCTCTGGTTCCGGCGGCTGGGAGGCAGCGTCGTCCCGTTCGTGCCCCACCGAACCCGGGACGGCTACGACTTCGGTGCCGCCGGGTTGGCTGCGGCCCAGGAGGCCGGGGCCACGCTGGTGGTCACCGTGGACTCGGGCATCCAGGCGAATGAGGCCGTGGCGGAAGCCGCGCTGAGCGGGATCGACGTGATCGTGACCGATCACCACACAGTGGGCGATTCACTTCCCGACGCGGTGGCCGTAGTCAATCCGCACCAGCCTGGATGTGAATACCCGTTCAAGGACCTGTGCGGAACCGGGGTGGCCTACCGTCTGTGCGAAGCGCTGGGAAAGGCGTTCGATATCCCTTCCGAAGAGATCCGGGCGCACCTCGATCTGGTGGCTCTCGCTACGGTGGCCGACTTGGTGCCCCTGATTGGAGACAACCGAACCTTCGTAAAGGTCGGGCTGCGTGCCATCGAGCATTCGGACAAGCTCGGTCTCCGGGCGCTCATGGAGCGGGCCGATGTGTCCGGTCGGCGGCTCGACGCCGGCGACGTGGGGTTCCGACTTGCGCCTCGCATCAATGCTTCTGGACGCATGGAGGACGCCATGTCGGCCCTGCGCCTACTGTTGACCTCCGATCCCGGTGAGGCCAAAGCGCTCGCCGGCATGCTGGACGACGCCAACCGAAGGCGACGCGACGAGGAGCGCAAGACGGTGGACCAGGCCTTGGAGCAGCTCTCGGCCAGCTTCCGGCCGGATACGGACTACGGTCTTGTGATCGCTCGCGAGGGATGGCACGCCGGCGTGATCGGGATCGTGGCCTCGCGCGTGGTCGAGCGGGTCCACCGGCCGACCGTGCTCGTCGCCCTGAGCGGGCAGGAGGGCCGCGGGAGTGGACGGTCCATCCCGGGGTTCGACCTATTCGAGGCCGTTCGCGCTTGCCGTGAGCACCTTGGGCGCTTCGGAGGCCACCCGCAGGCCGCCGGCATGGACATCTCGAAGGACTCGATCGGGGCGTTCCGGGAGGCGTTCAATGCGGAGGCACGCCGCCGGTTGGAAGGAGAAACGCTACGGCCCGCGGTTTCTCCGGACGTGGAAATCAAACTCGAAGAAGCCACACTCGAGCTCGCGCACTACCTGCAGTACATGGGCCCCTTCGGCATGGGTAACCGGACTCCCCTCTTCGTCGCCAAGGGGGTCCGCCTCGACGGACAAGCCAAGGTGGTGGGCTCGAATCATCTGCGCCTGTCGATCAAGCAGGGTGGCGCACGCTTGAGCGGCGTCGGATTCGGGTTGGCCGACCGCATTGCGCCCGAGTCGCTCTCCGCTGGGCCTCTGGACGCAGTCTTCCAGTTGAGAGAAGACCACTATCGCGGGATCACCCGCGTGGACGCTCGTTTTCGGGACATCCGGCCGTCGGGCGTCGCATGAGGATCATAGCGGGGGAGTGGCGCGGGCGGCGGCTCAAGACCCCAGGCGGGAGGAGCGTGCGGCCGACCTCGGACCGGGTGCGCGAGGCGTGGATGTCGGCGATGGAACCCTCCATCTCCGGCGCTCGTGTCCTGGATCTTTTCGCCGGCTCGGGGGCCCTTGGCCTAGAGACGTTGAGCCGGGGCGCCGAGCAGGTCGTTTTCGTCGAGCGCGCTCGCGGGGCGTTGAAGTCCTTGAGGTCCAACATCGAACAACTTCAGGCCGGTGCCCGTTGCATCGTCGTCCAACGGGACGCCATGAAATTCGTGGCCGAACTAAAGGAACATGCCTTCGACCTGGCGATGGCGGACCCTCCCTATGACCTTGCAGTCGCGGCGCTCCTGGTGGAGTGTTTCGCGGAAAAACCGTTTGCGCGGGAGCTTTGGTTGGAGCATCGTACCGCCCAGGAGCTTCCCAACGTGCCGGGACTCCGGCAGCGCGCCTATGGAGACACGACCCTCACCACGGTGGTGGCTAACGCATGACTCGCACTGATTCCGTCGTAGCCATCTATCCAGGCTCCTTCGACCCCATCACGCTGGGGCATGAAGATGTCGTGCGCCGAACCCTCAGGGTCGCCGACCGCATCGTGGTGGCCGTTGCCCGCACCGCTACTCATTCCAAGGAGTTTCTGTTTACCGTCGACGAGCGCCTCGAGATGATTAGGGAAGTGTTTGAAGACGAGGATGACATCGAGGTCACGACCTTCAGTGGGCTTCTCGTCGACTTTGCTCGAGACAGGGGCGCCCACTTCATCGTGCGTGGCCTCAGGGCTGTCTCGGACTTCGAGTATGAGTTCCAGATGGCTCAGATGAACCGGGAATTATGGCGCGAGGTCGAGACCGTCTTCCTGACGCCCGACACGAGGTTCGCGTTTCTGTCGGCTTCCCTCGTGCGGGAAGTTTCGAGGCTCGGCGGTGACGTGTCGAGGTTCGTGTCCCCCACGGTGCTCCAGCATCTGGAGGAGAAGCACGGCGAATGAGTTTTCTCGAGTCCCTTCACACGCGGGCTCGGGCACTCGATCGCAAGATCGTCTTTCCGGAGGGTGCGGACCCCCGTGTGCTGGCGGCAGTCGCCACGCTGGCGGCCGAGGGCCTGGTGAGACCCGTGGTGCTCGGGCCGGTCGACGAGGTGCGGGGAGGCCTCTGCGAGGCTGGGGTCGATCTTTCCTCAGTGATCGTGATCGACCCGTCCGGACCGGAGATGCTGGAACGCACGGCCCCCCTTGCCCGAGAACGGCTGGGTAGGGGGAGGTTGACCGAGGCCGAGGCTCGGGAGCGGGCCGAGGATTGTCTGGTGGCAGCGGCGTTCATGGTACTCCTGGGGGATGCCGATGGTGCTGTGGCGGGGGCCGTTCGTTCCACGCCCGACGTGGTACGGGCGGGACTCTCGTGCATCGGCCTTCCGGACGATATCAACACGGTATCGTCCTCGTTCTACATGGTGGTGCCGCCATTCCGTGGCTCGGAACGGGAAGTTCTGACCTTTTCCGATGCCGGGGTGGTGCCCGAACCGAGTGCGCGCCAACTGGCTGAGATCGCCGCGGCGGCAGCCGATGCCCGGCGCGCCATCGTTGGCGATGAACCGGTGCTGGCGTTCCTCTCGTACTCCACTTTGGGGAGCGCGGCCGGTGATAGCGTTCAGAGAATGGTTCGGGCCAGGGACTTGTTCCGGGAGCTTCGGCCCGACGTCGCTGCCGATGGCGAACTCCAGGGAGATGCGGCGCTGATCGAAGCCGTCGCCGCCCGTAAGGCTCCTGGATCTCCGGCAGCCGGAAAGGCCAACGTCCTCATCTTCCCGGACCTGAACTCAGGCAACATCGCGTACAAACTCGTGCAGCGGTTGGCCGGGGCGGAGGCCCTTGGGCCGATCATTCAGGGCTTGCGAAGGCCGTTCAACGATCTCTCGAGAGGCTCTGAAGCTCCCGATATCGTCAACGTCGCGTGCGTTACCGCACTGATGGCCGTGAATTCTCCCTGAGTGTTGCCCCTCCCGGCGCCAATCGTTTATCCTATTTTTGGGTTTCGAGCGGCCCCCGTCCTGAACCCAAGCCCAATCTCGGAGGAATCATGGCATTTCAGGTGTCCAAGGAGAACGACGTAACCGTCGTCGCGGTTGAAGGTCAGCTCATCGTCGGAAATCGCCAAGAGCTCAAACAGAAGGTCCTGGAGGAGCTCGAGAACGGCGAGCGAAAGTTCGTGGTGGACTTTGACCAGACGGGATACATCGACTCTTCCGGCCTGGGTGTATTGGTGTCTCTCTCCAAGAAGATCCGAGAGCAGGGAGGCGAGCTCAGGCTTGCCAGCTTGAACGAAGATCTCCGGACTCTGTTCGAGCTGACAAAGCTCGACACACTCTTCAAGATCGCGGATTCCAGGGCAGAGGCGCTGCAAGGGCTGTAGCGGTGGCGACCGAGCTCGTTCTCGAGCTTCCGAATGACATTCGGAGCATAGGTCACGCCGTCGACTATGTGATGGAGCGGTGTACTGCCTGCTGTGAGCAGGCCCACAAGCTGGACTTCAACTTACGTGTGGGACTCACCGAGGCGCTTTCCAACGCCATGCTGTACGGAAATGCCGACGACCCGGCGAAACGTGTGCGTATCGAGATCGTGGTGGCCGGTACCGAGATCACGGCTCGCATCACGGATGAGGGCTCCGGGTTCGATCCGGACGAGGTGCCCGACCCGACGACCCCCGCCAACGTCGTCAAGACGGGCGGGCGTGGCATTTTTCTCATGCGGTCACTTCTGGATGAGGTGACGTTCAACGCGCAGGGCAATTCGGTAAAGCTCGTGCTCCGGCTGGAACCGACCGTCTCGCCTGGCGACGTCGATGGTGGCACGCACCCATGACTCCCGATCCTCCGGCCAGGCCGGCCCTCCCTGACCCGGTCCGCAGGACCCTCGACGATTTCCGCACGGGACTAGGTCTCGAGGTGCACCTCTGGAAACCCACCAGGGGCGGCGAGCGGGTGCGGCTGTACCCCATGCATGGCGCTGACGAGCCGACCGCCGACTCGAAGGGCACGACGTGCCGCATCGTGCGCACCATCTCGCCTCCCGACGGACCGGCACTCGAGTTGGAGCTTTGTTCGCCAACCGGTGACTTCACCGAGTCCATGGCGTCTCTCCTCAAATCCGTTCTCGAGCGAACCTTCGATTTTGCCCGAGAGGTGAGGTTCTTCACGTACGAGCTGTCGGAGCGGTACGAGGAGATCAACCTTCTGTACACCATCAGTGAGATGCTGGGCTCGATCCTCACGCTAGAGGACGCCGCCCAGAAAATCCTGGTCGAGGTATGCGACGTTCTGGGCGCGGAGCGAGGCTCCCTGTGGGTGTACGAGCCTGAAGGAGAGCAGCTCCACCTGAGGGCCTCGGTCGGGGCGGAGGAGCCGGAGCGAGATTTGCGGTCCGACAACCCTACGGCCGTCACCTCACAGGTGTTCCGCGATGGGCGCTCCCTCATCGTTTCAAGAGCGAGCCAGGCGTCCGTGGGAGACGATGATCCAGATTCGGGGCAGTCGATCCTGTCGGTTCCGATCCGCTACACGCCACCCAGCGGTGAAGCGCGCACCGTGGGTGTGATCAACCTGGTCGGCCGGAAGGATGGAGGGCGCTTCATGGCGAGTGACCAAAAGCTCCTGTCGGCGATTGCCAGCCAGGTCGGGGCCGCCCTCGAGAACAACCGGCTCGTGCAGGAAAGCTTGGCCCAGGAGCGGATGTCGAGCGAGATGGAGCTTGCGCACAACCTCCAGATGAAGTTACTCCAGGCGCCCGAGACCTTCGACGGTGCCTCGGTCGCCGCCCGCGTCGTGTCGGCCGAGCAGGTAGGTGGCGACTTTTACCGCCTGTTCAATCTGCACGACGACAAAGTGGGTGTCATGATCGGCGACGTGTCGACCCACGGGTTTCCCGCGGCCTTGATCATGGCACTCTCCATGAGCGCCGCCAGCATCTATGCCATGGAGAGCGATGGGCCCTCCAGAGTGCTGCGGCACATGGATAACGCGCTCAGCGAGGAGCTGGAAACCACGGAGATGTACCTGAGCCTGTGCTACGCGGTGATCAACGGGGAGGAGGGCGAGCTGCGCTACAGCAACGCCGGACACCCGCACGCCTTCATCTTGCATGGCGACGGCGAGGCGGTGCGGCTTCTGGCGACCGATCCTCCCGTCGGGATCGCGGGCCCGGACGCCTACGGGGAGGAGGTGATCCCGTGGGACGCGAGTTCGGACCTGCTGTTCTTGTTCACAGACGGGCTCTCCGACACGCTGACCGTTCCCGAAGGTGAGAACGGGGAAGAGTGCGTCATTCGGTACGTGGCCGAGCACCGCGACGACCCCGTTGGCGAAATCGTGTCTGGACTGGTTGCACTTGCCGAAGCGGCCACTCCCGCGCTCCCCTCCGACGACCGGACCATCATCGTCTTCCGCTCGTGAAGCCCAAGCGTTCTCTCGGCCAAAATTTTCTGGTCGATCAAAACCTACAGCGCAAGATCGCCGGCTCGCTCGGAGATCCGTCCGACCAAGCACTCGTGGAGATCGGTCCGGGGAAGGGCGCCCTGACCCAACATCTGATCGGCCTGAGCGACCGCCTCGTCTTGATCGAGCTCGACGACGGGTTGGCCGAGGCTCTGCAAGCGTCTTACGGCGGCCGGCCGGGGGTAGAGATCATTCACCGCGACGTACTCACCGTGGACTTCGGCGCCCTGTTTCCGGACGGCGCCGCTTTCCGCGTGCTTGGGAACATCCCGTACAACATCACGGCGCCGATCATCTTCAAGCTCCTCGAGCGTCCGCGCCCAAGCGAGATCCTCCTCATGGTCCAGAAGGAAGTGGCGGAGCGGTTGGTGGCGGATCCGGGCACATCCGAGTACGGGGCTCTTACGGTGGGTGTGCGCACAGTGGCGAGTTGCAGGAAGGTGTTTTCGGTCCCTCGGACCGCCTTTCGACCCATTCCCAAGGTGGATTCGGTCGTCATCCGGATCATCCCGGACGACCCGCCGCCGCTCTCCCTCGCGGAGGAAGCCGGCCTGAGGCGGCTCACCCGTGCGGCGTTCCAATGGCGGCGCAAGCAGCTCCAGAAGACGCTGCGCGACCACCCGGACCTGGTGCTCAGCAGCGCAAAGGTCGAGGGCATCGCCAGTTCGACAGGATGGGACCTCACGCGACGGCCCGAGACCTTTGCCCCCGACGAATTCGTCCGGATCTCCAAGCTGCTGGGATCGTCGGTGGCTGGACCACGTTGACGCTCGGGACTCCCTTGCTCTAATATTGTGAAGGTTTTCACAAGCCGCGTGCTCGACTCGCCGGAGGAAGAGTTTCGGCCGATGGGGTGACGGGAAATAGACGACAGGCCGCCGTGTCCAAGAAGATCTCCGAATCAGCGGTACGCCGGCTCTCCCTGTACCTTCGCGCGCTCGAAGAACACGATCGTGCAGGGCACGACACGGTTTCGAGCAGGCAGTTGGCCGCCAAGAGTGCGACCACGGCCGCCCAGGTACGCAAAGACCTCTCTCTGTTCGGTTCATTCGGAAAGCGCGGGCTAGGCTATACAGTCGAAGAGCTCGGGCGGGCGCTCCGAGACATTCTTGGTCTCACCCGTCCGTGGCGGGTGGCGCTGATCGGAGCCGGACGTATCGGGTCCGCGCTTTTCGAATACGGCGGGCTCGCTCGCCGGGGGTTCCAGATCGTGGCCGTCTTAGACTGTGATCCCTCCAAGATTGGCCGAAAATGGGGTAATTCCATCATTCGCGATGTTGCGGAACTGGAGCTTGTGGTGTGCGATCGCGACGTGCAGATCGCCATCCTCGCGGTACCCGTGGAAGCCGTTCAGGACGTGATGGATAAGGCCAGCCGGGCAGGGGTACGGGGCGTCCTCAATTTCGCCCCCATGCGCCTCAAGGTGCCCGAGGGAGTTACGGTGAAGGACGTCAACCTGGTCATGGAATTGGAGTCCCT
>JBGMRK010000002.1:41986-44017 GCA_048061375.1 Longimicrobiales bacterium
CCGCCAAGGGCAGCAACTCTCCCTGCTGGACGTCGGCACCGGCGGCTGAGCCGAACTCCGCGAGGGCCATCCCAGTCCCTGGGATTGTAGGTGACCGGGAATCCCATTCCTTCTACATTAGAAGGCTGTTCGCTGAACGCGGCGGCGTTTTCCGCTGCGCCCGACCACCGTACTCACAAGCGCCACATGACCGACCAATCAAGACAGCCCGTAATCGTGGGGGCCGCCCGAACTCCCATCGGGCGGTTCTTGGGAGGGCTCGTTTCGGTATCTGCGACGGAACTGGGAGCGGTCGCCGTGAGGGCGGCCGTCGACCGGGCCCGCATCGACGCCGGCGAGGTGCAGGAGGTCATCATGGGCAACGTCATGTCGGCAGGGGCCGGGCAGGCGCCTGCCCGGCAGGCGGCGATCGGAGCCGGGTTACCCGGCGCGATCCCTGCATTGACGGTGAACAAGGTATGTGGCTCGGGCCTCAAGGCGGTGATGTTAGCCGCGCAGGCGGTGCGCGCGGGCGATGCCCACCTCATCGTGGCGGGGGGCATGGAGTCCATGTCCAACGTGCCGTTCTACCTCCGCGATTTCCGCACCGGCGCCAAGTTCGGGGATCGTGCCGCCCAGGACGGCCTCATCCTCGATGGCCTCTGGTGCTCTTTCGGGCAGTGCCACATGGGTGGACACGCCGAGTACACGGCGGCCGCGGCCGGGGTGACTCGGGAAGACGCTGACCAATTTTCCCTCGCATCGCACGAGAAGGCGGTTGCGGCCATCGACGCGGGCAAGTTCGAGGGCGAGATCGTACGCGTTTCCATCGAGAGCCGGCGAGGCACGACGGTGGTGGACACAGACGAATCACCGCGGCGCGATACGTCCATCGAGGCACTCGGAAAGCTTCGTCCGGCCTTCCCGAACGATGCACCGAAGGACATCGAAGAATTGGTGGTCACCGCCGGCAACGCGCCGGGCCTGAACGATGGCGCCGCAGCGCTGGTCGTGGCCTCCCGCGAATACGCGGATGCGCATGGCCTGCCGGTCATGGCGGTCATCTCGGAGTACGCCGCGAGTGGTACCGAGCCGAAAGATCTCTTCTTCGCGCCCATCGAGGCGGTGAGATCCCTCATGGGCAAGGAAGGGAAGGCCGTAGACGACTACGGGCTCGTCGAGTTGAACGAGGCCTTCGCCGTTCAGGCCATCGCAGACATCAGAGCGCTCGAAATCGACGCAGAGCGTGTCAACGTGAACGGTGGTGCGGTGGCTCTGGGACACCCGCTCGGGGCGTCCGGCGCCAGGATTCTGGTCACGCTGTTGGGTGCGATGGACGACCGCGACGTAGACACGGGCCTGGCGGGCCTGTGCCTCGGTGGAGGCAACGCGGTGGCCCTTTCCGTTGAAAAAGTATGACTGGAGGGAATCCAGGCCTCTTGGGACTTTCGATATGACCGGAGAAAGCAATCGATGAACGCCATCATCAGCTCGGCCAGACATTGGGCCGTCCACGAGGTCGCCCCCTCCCGGAGTGTGCGTGTCGGATTGGGCATCGTCGCGTTCGTGATCATGACCTCCCTGTCGGCCTACGTGTCCGTACCGTTACCGGGGACCGCGGTGCCGATGACGCTTCAATCTCTTTTCGTGATCTTGGCGGGGGCCGTGCTGGGCCCCTGGGCGGGTGCGGCGGCCATGGTGTCCTATTTGGGCGTCGGCCTCGCCGGAGCACCGGTTTTTTCGGTCGGGCATGCCGGCGTGGCCTGGCTGCTCGGTCCGACCGGGGGTTACCTGATCGCTTTTCCCGCCGCGGCGTGCGCCGTGGGCCTTCTGGCTGGGGGACGCGACGCCGGCGTACTCCGGGTATTGGGAGCCCTCGTCGTCGGCACGATGGTGATCTTCGTGGGAGGGGTAGCCCAACTCCTGGTGATCACGATGCAGGATTTCAGTACGGTGTTCGCGCTGGGCGTGGCGCCGTTCATGATCGGTGGAGTGATCAAGGCTCTGATAGCGCTGGTGGTGGTGCGCCAGATCCGGACGACAGGACAGGAG
>JBGMRK010000002.1:44117-55855 GCA_048061375.1 Longimicrobiales bacterium
CAAGGCTCTGATAGCGCTGGTGGTGGTGCGCCAGATCCGGACGACAGGACAGGAGCGTTCCTAGCCCCTGTCGTTGGCACGAGTGACGACAGCAGTCGAGGACGGTGGAATGGCGATCGAAATCATCGCAGTGATTGGAAGCGGGACGATGGGCAATGGCATCGCTCACGTGTGTGCACAGCACGGGCGGACGGTTCACCTCGTGGATGTATCCGACGAGTTGTTGGAGAAGGCACGCGCCGCGATTTCGAAGAACCTGGACCGCCAGGTGAAGAAGGAGGTCCTCACGGAATCGGAGAAGACCGACACCCTGGGACGCATCGCTGGTTTTACCTCACTCGAGTCGGCGGTGGCCGACGTCCACTTGGCAGTCGAGGCCGTGCCGGAGGACGCAGAACTCAAGTACTCCATCATGCGTTCTCTCGATGATGCATGCTCGGATGAGACGATTCTGGCGAGCAACACGTCGTCGATCTCGATCACGGAAATCGCCGCGAGGACCAGACGCCCGGACCGCGTTATCGGGATGCACTTCATGAACCCGGTACCGGTGATGAAGCTCGTAGAGATCATCCGGGGTCTCGGTACGTCGGATGAGACGACCGCCGCCGTGATGACCATGGCGAGCGAGCTGGGCAAGACGCCCGTAGAGGTGAACGACTTTCCGGGTTTCGTCTCGAACCGGGTCCTCATTCCGATGATCAACGAGGCGGTGTTCGCCCTCATGGAGGGTGTGGCGGATGCGGAGGCCATCGATACGGTCATGAAGCTTGGCATGAATCACCCCATGGGCCCGCTCGCCTTGGCGGACCTGATTGGGCTGGACACGGTGCTGAACATTTTGGAAGTGCTCCACCGGGAACTCGGTGAGGACAAATATCGGCCCTGCCCGTTGCTCCGAAAGCACGTCGCGGCGGGATGGCTCGGCCGCAAGAGCGGTCGGGGATTTCACAGCTATGAGTCCTGAGAGGACTGTGTGACGGGCGAATTCACCACCGACCAACTCGAGATCCGGGCGATGGCCAGGGACTTCGCCGCGGGCGAAATCCGGCCTCATGCGATGGAGTGGGACGCCGCGCGTCAGTTCGACCCGGGCGTTTTCGAGAAGCTCGCGGAGCTGGGGTTCATGGGCATGCGGGTACCGGAGGAGTACGGAGGTCTGGGCTTCGACGCGGGCACCTATCTGCTTGCGCTCGAGGAGTTGGCGTGGGGAGACGCGGCTGTGGCGCTGTCGGTGGCGATCCACAATGGCCCCGTCACGGCGCTGCTGCTTGCGAACGGTACGGACGAACAGCGCGAGCGGTACCTGCCCGCCATGGCGGCAGGCGACCTTCTGACGGCGTTCGCACTGTCGGAGAAGGATGCGGGGAGCGACGCGGGAGGCCTCGGCTGTGAAGCGGTGCGGGACGCCGATGGCTGGGTGCTCAGCGGGGAGAAGCGGTGGGTGACCAATGGCGCCCGGGCGGGGCTGGTCCTGGTATTCGCGCGAACGAATCGGTCGGCCGAGCGGGGGTATGGCATCGGGGCGTTCATCGTGGATCCGTCTGCTGGCGGATATCGCGTGACTCGCCGCGAGACCACCATGGGCCTATGCGCCTCAGAGACGGTGTCGGTCCAGTTGGATGGCGTTCGCGTTGAGGCGGATGGGGTGGTGGGAGATCCGGAGCAAGGCTTTCGGTATGCCATGGAAGCCATCGATGTTGGACGGTTGGGTATCGGAGCCCAAGCGGTCGGAATTGCCCAAGCCGCCTTCGAGCACTCCGTGGCGTACGCGCTGGAGCGAAAACAGTTCGGGCGGCCGATCGCCGAATTCGGAGCGATTCAGGACAAGATTGCGGATATGGCCACGCGAATCGGCGGCGCGCGGGCGCTCGTGCACGCGGGTGCCGCCGCGATGGACTCCGGCTTGCGCGGGACCGGATCGGATAGCCGCGCGGCCGGTGCCGCGAGCGCCAAGCTCCAGGCGAGTGAGACGGCGTTCTGGGTGGCTGACGAGGCGGTGCAGATTTTCGGCGGGTACGGCTACATGAGAGACTATCCGGTGGAGAAGCTGCTCCGCGATGCCAAGGGCACGGAGATTTATGAGGGGACGAGCGAGATCCTGCGCTTCGTCATCGCGAGGGAGATACTGAACGAGGCCGCAACGGGCCATGACAATTGACGATAGCTAGCAAAGGCCGATAACGGATGGAGATATTCGAGGCGTTAGCCAAGAGGGGACACGAGCAAGTCGTGTTTTGGAGTGACCCCTCGATCGGGTACAAGGGGATCATCGCGATCCACGACACGACGCTGGGCCCAGCCCTCGGCGGTACGCGTTTTTGGAACTACCCGTGCGAGCAGGAAGCCCTGACCGACGTGCTGCGGCTCTCGCGGGGCATGACGTACAAGGCCTCCGTAGCCGGCCTCAACCTGGGCGGTGGGAAGTCGGTCATCATCGGCGACAACCGAACGTTGCATCGAGAGATGCTCTTCCGCGTTCACGGACGGGCTGTCGAATCCCTCAAGGGCCGCTACATCACGGCTGAAGACGTGGGAACATCGGTCGATGACATGGAGTTCGTTCGTATGGAGACGGACTCGGTTGCCGGAGTGCGTGGCCGCTCCGGCGATCCCTCGCCCACTACGGCCTACGGGGTATTCCGCGGTATCAAGGCCAGCGCCCAGTTCCGGTACGGGAGCGATGATCTTTCCGGCAAGCATCTCGCGGTCCAGGGACTGGGGCACGTGGGCTATTACGTGTGCAAGTATCTTGCTGAAGACGGGGCCCGCCTGACCGTGACGGACATCGATGCCGAGCGGGTTCAGGCGATCGTTGACGAGTTCGGCGCTGCGGCGGTGAAGCCCGACGACATCTATGCCGTCGACGCGGACATCTTCACGCCGTGCGCGCTAGGGGCTGTCGTGAACGACGATACGCTCGAGGTCCTGAAGGTGGACATCGTTGCGGGTGCGGCGAACAACGTGCTCGGGCGCGGAGAGCATGGCGCCAAGCTCCACGAGCGCGGCGTACTGTACGCTCCCGATTACGTCATCAACGCTGGCGGACTCTGCAATGTCTATGGTGAAATCCACGGGTGGACTGTCGAGCAGAGCAGGCAGAAGGCGGGGGAGATCTTCAACACGCTCCTGCGCATCTTCGAGCGGGCTGCCGAAGACGGCATCCCGACGAGCCAGGCCGCGGACAGAGTTGCACAGCAGCGGATCATGGACGCTAGGAATCTTAAACGTAGCCATGTCTAGCGGCCCGCGGAGCGGACGCACCGTCGTGGTCACCCGTCAATCTGGCCGGCAGAGCACATGGACCATTTGAAAGCCACGGACCCAAGCGTCTTCGAGAGCATCCGGGCGGAGGCGAACCGGCAGGCGGCGCAGCTCGAGTTGATCGCGTCGGAGAACTTCGTCTCGCGAGCGGTGCTCGAGGCGATGGGTACCGTGCTGACCAATAAGTACGCCGAAGGCCTCCCCGGAAAGCGGTACTACGGTGGCTGTGAGCACGTCGACGCGATCGAAGACAAGGCTCGGTCGCGCGCCAAGGAGATCTTCGGGGCGGACCACGCGAACGTCCAGTCCCATTCCGGGGCTCAGGCCAACATGGCGGCCTATTTGGCCCTGCTCGATCCCGGCGACCGGATTCTCGGCATGGACCTCAGTCATGGCGGGCACCTGACGCATGGAGCGAGGGTCAATTTTAGCGGACGACTCTTCAAGGCGGAGACGTACGGTGTCCGGGAGTCCGACGGCCGCATCGACTACGATGCGTTGCGGGAGCAGGCACGGAAGAGCCGTCCGCGCCTGATCATCGCCGGCGCAAGCGCCTATCCGCGTATTCTGGATTTCGAGACCTTCGCCGAAGTCGCGCGTGAGGTGGAAGCCTTCTTCGTCGTTGACATGGCCCATATCGCCGGACTCGTGGCCGCCGAACTACACCCGACTCCCGTGCCTTGGGCCGACATCGTCACATCCACGACCCACAAGACCCTGCGCGGCCCTCGCGGTGGACTGATCCTGTGCAAGGACGAGCACGCCGATGCGGTGGACAAGTCGGTGTTTCCAGGCATTCAAGGCGGGCCGTTGATGCACCTGATCGCTGCCAAGGCCGTTGCTTTCAAGGAAGCCCAGCAGCCCGATTTCAAGAGCTATCAGCGCCGCATCGTGGCGAACGCGCGGGCCCTCGCGAAAGGTCTCAGGGAACAGGCTTTCCACTTGGTGAGTGGCGGAACGGATAACCACCTCGTGCTGGTCGATCTTCGTCCCAGCCACCCGAACCTCACGGGCAAGGATGCCGAAGAGACGCTCGAGCGCGCCGGAATGACGCTGAACAAGAACACCGTGCCTGGGGAGACGCGGTCTCCCTTCGTTACGTCGGGATTGCGTATCGGCACACCTGCGTTGACCACGCGGGGGATGGGCGAGGAGGAGATGGGTCGAATCGCGGGTTGGATCGGCGAAGTTCTTTCGGACCCGGCCGACGAAGACGTGATCGCCAGGGTTTCCGAGGAGATACGGATCCTGTGCCAGGCGTACCCCATTTACGCCGAGTTGGCGACTCCACTCTGACCGGGCTCGACGGACTGTTCGCAGGCCCGAGTGCGAGCGGGCACTAGCGCCACGGCCATGGGATAGTAAGATTGGCGTTATGACTGAGCTTCGGTTCGCTGAGGAGGTTCTTGGTAGGCTACGTGCGAAGCACCCGCGCTTCCACGGAAAAGCGTATCTTTTTCTCCTGTCGGCCCTTCATCGGGTGATTGAGGAGCTGGAGGAGCCACGGCACATCTCCGGGCAGGAGCTCGCGGCGGGAGTTCGTGGTTTGGCGTTGGACCGGTATGGGCCGATGGCTCGGACTGTACTGGAGCATTGGGGAATCCACACCACCGAGGATATCGGTGACATCGTGTTCGCGATGGTGGACTTCGGGATCCTTACGAAGCAGGACGAAGACCGGCGCGAGGACTTCAGGGATGTTTTCGATTTCGCCGAGGCTTTCGAGCAGGACTATCCCTGGGCAGCTGGTATTTGACCGAAACTGCGGTCATTGGTTCACACACAATTGACGGCTCTGGGAGGGGTTGAACATGGCGGACGACCAAGCGTTTCCCAAGTGTCTAAAGTGCGAGAGCGGGATTCTGATTCCCCTTTCGGACTATGGGCGTGAGGGAGCGACCATCATGTACAAGGCGTGGGTGTGCTCAAACCCCGAGTGCGGGTATAACATCCGGATCGACAATGGGGAGATCAGCTTCGGTCGTTCGATCACTCAGAGCTTCAAGTAGGTGCTCCCCCGCCGCCCGGCGCGGGTCACGCGCCGGCCGGCCTCTTCACGGGCGCTTGGTCGCCATGTTTTCTCATCTTTGCCAGTCGGGCCGAGTCGAGGCCGGAGTGCACGGTCGTTGAGCGCGACGCCCGAATCCGTACCCGTGCGCCCGTTCGGACGCGCGCTGGTTCACGCGCCCACTGGTGACGAGGCCGCCACATTCGATCGGCGGGCGATCGACCAACTGGGTGTGCCCCAAGCTACCCTCATGGAAAACGCTGGGCGTGCCGCCGCCCAGGTGTTGAACCGGCTCTTCCCGGAAGGGCAGGTCGTTGCGGTCGTGGGTGCCGGAAACAACGGGGGAGACGGCCTGGTGCTGCTACGGACGTTGGCCTCGTGGGGACGTGCCGTATCGGCCGTGACCGTCGCGGATCGAGTGGACCGTGCGTTGCTGCACGGGTGGGATATTTCCGTGGTCGACGGGGCGTCCTTCGCGCAGGATTCCGAATGGGACGGCGCCCTGGCCCGAGGCGCGGTGCTGGTGGATGCCATTCTTGGTACCGGGATCCGAGGCGCCCCCCGCGGACTCCACGCGCAGGCCATACGGGCGCTCAACCGCGCGGGACAACCCGTGGTGGCGATGGATCTTCCATCGGGCACCGACGCCGGGTCCGGGGCCGTGGAGGGTGAGGCGGTCCGCGCGGATGTGACCGTGGCGTTCGGCTGGCCCAAGCTGGGTACGCTCTTTCAGCCTGCCCGCGCCCAAGCCGGAAGGCTCGTAGCTGTCGAGATCTCCTTTCCCCCTGCGGCGGCCGACGCCTTCGGGGCGCGGCTGGCGACCCCGGCCTGGGCTTCGGAGCACAGACCCCGAAGGGCGCCTGACGCTCACAAGAACGCCGTGGGCTCCCTGCTGTTGGTCGCGGGCCGCTCGGGCATGGCTGGGGCCGCCGTGATGGCTGCGCGCGCGGCCCTACGCACCGGTGTGGGCCTTCTCCGTGTGGCGTCGCCGCCGGAGAACCGCGAGGTGATCCAGAGTACCGTGCCAGAGGGCATCTACCTGGACACGACGGACGCTACGGCATTGATGGACGGACTAGGGAGTTCCACGGCTGTTGTAGCCGGGCCGGGTATCGGAACCGACCAAGCGGCCGCGGAAATGCTGACACGTGTACTGGAAGCCGAATCCGATGTCCCGCTCCTGCTCGATGCCGACGCTCTCACGATGGCGGGAGCCGGAGCCATTCCCTCGTTGTCCGACCTGTCGGACGGGCGCCCTGTGTTGGTCACGCCGCACCCTGGTGAGATGTCGCGGATCGCCGACGTCACCGTGGAGGAGATTTCGGCCGGCCGCGCCGAGGTGGCCAGGCGTGCCGCGGGTTCGCTCGGCGTAACCGTGCTTCTCAAGGGACTGCCTTCGGTGGTGGCTGGCCCAGAGGGGTCGCTCATGGTCGACACGGTGGGCACATCCGACCTCGCCACCGGGGGCATGGGTGATGTCTTGGCGGGGGTCGCCGGTGCGTTTCTCGCTCAGGGGGCCGATCCCGCGGTGGCAGGCGCGCTCGGCCTCGTGACGTCCGGCAGAGCGGCTGTGCGGGCGGCCAAGGGCGCATCACTCCTTCCGGAGGACGTGATCGAGGGGCTCCCCCAGGCGATGATGGAATCCGGGGAGGGTGTCACCGATCTCGACCTTCCCTTCGTCGTGTTCGACCAGGAGCCGTCCCGTTAGCGTGATGACGCCACCCGACGCCCTGCGCTCCACGATCCGGCTTGGGCCGGGCGTGGAGTTCGACCTCATTCGCAGGTTGCTCGAGGATACTCCGGGGGCCATCGAGGGAGTCTCCGTCGGGCCGGGGGACGACGCCGCGGTGTTGGAGGTGCAAGGCTCGGTGGTGCTGAGCGCGGATCTGGCCATCGAGGGCGTGCATTTTCGGCGCCAGTGGCTGACGCTCCCGGAAATTGGTTACCGGGCCGTGGCTGCCGCGATGAGCGACCTGGCGGCCATGGCCGCCAGGCCCGTAGGTGTTCTGGTCTCGATGGCCATTCCCGGTGCTGAGGCTGCCGAGTCCGGACCTGCCATCCAGGAGGGCATTCGCGAGGCATGCGGGCTTTGCGGCGCTGCCTTGCTCGGCGGGGACGTCACGGGGTCTCCCGGATCGTTGGTCCTGGACATCATGGTCGTGGGAAGCGTGGAGCGACCCATCACCCGGTCCGGCGCCCGGCCTGGAGACGAGCTGTGGGTGACCGGTGTCCTGGGTGGGGCCGCCGCCGCTGTCTCCGCCTGGAAAGCGGAGGGGGACCCCGATCCGGCGCTACGGTCCGCTTACATCCGCCCCGTGCCTCGCATCGAGGAGGCTCGCTGGCTCGCGGATCATGCCGGCGTGACCGCCATGATCGACCTCTCCGACGGTCTGGCGGGCGACGCCGGGCATATCGCCGCGGCATCGGGCGTCGGGATCGTTATCGACGAGACACTGATTCCCGTGCACCCCGGCCTGACGGGTGACCTCGCCATGACGCGGGCGCTCACCGGTGGGGAGGACTACGAGTTGTGCGCGAGCGCGCCGAACGGGCGCGTGGGCCCCTTGGCCGGCGACTTCGAGGAGCGCTTCGGCGTTCGACTCACGCGAGTCGGGCATGTGGTAGACGGCGATGGCGTGTCGATGCTGCGCCCCGGCGCCACGTCCCCGGAGCCGCTGCATTACGCCGGCTTCGACCACTTCACGGTTCGCTAGCATGCTACGGGTACCGTTCACCTATGTCGCCGGTACCCTGGTCACGGCCTGGTACGCCGGCAAGGCCGCCCTGTACTCGCTCCTTCGGTTGGACTCGCGTCTGTGCCGGGAATGCGATGCCATCCAGCGCCGATGGTCGAAGGCGATCCTTTGGTTGGCCGGTTGCCGGGTCCGCGTCGAGGGTGGGGAGCACCTACGGGAGGGCGGTGCGCGCATCATCGTTTGCAACCACCAGTCCTGGTTCGATGTGTTCGCGCTGACGGCCTACCTACCGACCAGCGTACGGTTCGTGACGAAGGCCGAGTTGGGCAGCGTTCCGTTATTCGGTCGGGCCTGGAAGGGCTGCGGGCATGTATCCATCGACCGGAGTGACCATGCCGGCGCCATCGAATCACTCGACATGGCTGGCCGCCGGATCCGCGATGAGGGCCTCACGATAGTCATGTTCGCCGAGGGTACGCGCTCGCGGTCGGGCCGCCTCCAGCCCTTCAAGAAGGGCGCGTTCGTGCTCGCGATTCAGGCCGCCGCGCCCATCGTGCCGGTCGGCATGATCGGAACGTACCAGATCATGCCGAAGGGTTCGTTCCGGTTCAGGCCCGGCGAAATCGTGATCCGGGTGGGAGAGCCGATTCAGGTGGATGAACTCACCAACGAGGACCGCGATGTTCTCAGGGACCGGACCTGGAGAGCGGTGGCGGAGTTGAAGGGAAAAGAGCCGGAGGCGGGAATGCTGGAGGACCGAGCGAGCTAGTCGGTCGGCCCTGGTGCGGCCGGTGCCATTCTAACGCATACGAGGTGTGCAGTGTCAGCGATCATCGACATCCGTGGACGGGAAATCCTGGACTCGCGGGGCAATCCAACTGTAGAGGCCGACGTTCTGCTCGAGACGGGAGTGCGTGGGCGTGCGGCCGTACCCAGCGGCGCGTCCACCGGTGAGCACGAGGCGGTAGAGCTACGAGATGGAAACCCCGGGCGGTTCATGGGCAAGGGTGTGCTACGGGCCATCCAGAGCATTAACGATGAAATTGCCGGCGTGCTACGGGGATTCGAGGCGCGTGAGCAACTCGACATCGATCGGGCGATGATCGAGCTCGACGGCACGGAGAACAAGGGCCGCCTCGGCGCGAACGCCATCCTCGCGGTGTCCATGGCTTCCGCGCGGGCCGCCGCCCTGGAGAATCAAGTGCCGCTCTACAAGTACCTCGGTGGCCACGAGGCCAACCTGCTGCCCGTCCCCATGATGAACATCCTCAACGGTGGGCAGCACGCGCCCAACAACGTGGACATCCAGGAGTTCATGGTGATGCCGGTGGGATTCGACTGCTTCTCGGAGGCGCTCCGGTGCGGCGTCGAGATCTTCCACACGCTGAAGGCGGTGCTTTCTGAGAAGGGCCTCAACACGGCTGTTGGTGACGAGGGAGGTTTCGCGCCTGATCTGGGGAGCAACGAAGAGGCCATAGAGTTCGTACTCACCGCGATCGAACGGGCCGGCTACAAGCCCGGCGACGACGTGGTCTTGGCGATCGACGCGGCGGCCAGCGAATTCGAGGAGGACGGCGAGTACGTCTTCCGCTGGTCCTCTGGAGAGCGGCGGGACAGCGCCGGCATGGTGGAGTTCTGGCGTGAGTGGCTCGACAAGTATCCGATACGATGCCTCGAGGACGCTCTGGGCGAAAATGACTGGGAAGGGTGGGAGGTCCTCACCGATCAACTCGGCCATCGCGTACAGCTCGTGGGGGATGATCTGTTCGTCACCAACGTGAAGAAGCTGGAAAGAGGCGTGCGCAATAAGGTCGCCAACGCCATCTTGATTAAGGTGAATCAGATCGGCACGCTCACGGAGACGTTGGAGGCGGTTCGCTTGGCCGACGATTCGGGGTACAACGCGGTGATTTCGCACCGGTCGGGCGAAACCGAGGACACGCTGATCGCCGACTTCGCGGTGGCCACGGGTGTAGGCCAGATCAAGACCGGTAGTGCCAGCCGTACCGATCGCGTGGCCAAATACAACCAACTCCTCCGGATCGAGGAAAAACTGGGCGCCGACGCGCGCTTTCCGGGGCGGGACCTTTGGTCGCGCTGAAGCGCATGGTTGTCCCGGCCGTGATCGCGGCGGCGCTGTATTTCGCTCTCTTCGGAGGCGAGTACTCGTTGCTCGAGTTGCGCGCCATTCGGGCCGGCGCCCGAGAGGAGGCCGCCGAGTTGGACGATCTCAAGAGCCGGATCGATTCGCTCTCGGCGTGGGCCGATTCGCTGGAATCCGACTCTGTGGCACTCGAGCGCCTAGCGCGAGAACGCTACGGAATGATCCGTGACGGAGAGGTGCTCTACCGCTTCGCCGACCCCGATTCGACCGGCGCCGACTCGGTACCCGCCGGCGATTCCCATTAGGATCGACTAGCGAGCCTACTCTTCCTCCGACTCCTCGGACGTGCCGTCCGTCCGGACAGGCACAGCGGACTTCTCACCTTCGCCATCCCGTCCACTTCCGATCCCCAGAACCGTCTGGGCGGCCTCGGCGAGCGCCTGTGGGCCCGCGGCGTCGGACAGGGCGAGCGGCGCAGCGTCTTCGGTCGGGGACGCCATAGACGCCGCCGCTTTCGCCGCGGCGTCGGTAAAGGCGGGAAAGAGTTCCATGGGAATCGGAAAGACCGTAGTCGAGTTGTTTTCGGCCGCGATCTCTACCGCCGTCTGCAGATAACGCAGTTGGAGCGAGGCCGGGTTCTCGGACATGATCCTCGCGGCCTCGGAGAGTTGCCGAGAGGCCTGGAGCTCGCCCTCGGCGGCGATGACCTTGCCCCGCCGTTCGCGTTCGGATTCCGCTTGCTTCGCCATGGCACGCTTCATCTCGTGTGGAAGGTCGATGTCCTTGACCTCGACGCTCGTCACCTCGATGCCCCAGGGATCCGTGCCTTCGTCGATGATCTCACAGACGTGCGCGTTGATCTTGTCGCGCTCGGCCAGGAGTTCGTCCAACTCGGATTGCCCGATGACGCTTCTGAGCGTCGTTTGCGCCAACTGGCTGGTCGCGTAGTAGTAATCCTCGATTTCTACGACGGCCCGCGAGGGATCCGCTACGCGGAAGTAGACCACCGCGTTCACTTTCACACTGACATTGTCCTTGGTGATCGTATCCTGGGGTGTGATGTCGAGCGCCACGATGCGCAGGTCCATCTTGCGCATACGCTCGACGCCGAAGGGTACGAGGAAGATCAACCCGGGACCTTTCGACCGGGTCAGTTTTCCGAGCCTGAAGATTACGCCGCGTTCGTACTCGTACAGGACTCGAAGGCTGGAGAGGATGGCCGCACCGAGGACGACGCCAACCGGGATGAGGATCGGGGCCAATTCCATGAGGTCACTCCGTACCGGGGTGAGCATGTTCCCTCGACTCTCATACCCCCTGGGAAGACTACGGTGCCGACGCTTGGAAGCCTTCAAGGCCGATGGGGTGGATCACCTTGACACCTACCGCGGCCCAAATGACCTTTCCAGGCGCCCGAATAGCCGGAGTAGCTCAGGTGGTTAGAGCAGCGGAATCATAATCCGCGTGTCGGGGGTTCGAGTCCCTCCTCCGGCATTCCCTCCTCCGGCCCCAGCCCGAGCCCGATCGCCACGGCAAGAGAACACGAAGGCCTGACCGCCTTGCATAGGGTAAAGGCAGCCGCCTAAGCTCCTCCGCCATGGAGATCTTTCTGACGGTCAACGGCGTCGAGCGTCGCGCCGATGTGGAGCCACGGCTCCTTCTCAGC
>JBGMRK010000003.1:0-2423 GCA_048061375.1 Longimicrobiales bacterium
GTGGCGCTCCACTCCCCGAAGGCCTCCTGACTGGCATCGACCGCCCGCTGGATCTCGGCGGGTCCCGCCCGGTGGCACCGCGCAAGTACGTGACCATGCCGGTGGGGCATGATCACGTCCTTAAGGGTTCCGGTATGAATCTCCTCCCCCCCGATGATAAGGGGGATCTCCACCTCGCCGGTGGCCACCTCGTTGAGTACGGACTTCAGCGAGTCGCGCTCGGGATCACCCGGTGCGTGGGGTCGGACAGGCTCGTTATCCGGCGAAGGAACTCGAAAGGCACCGTTCATCGTATGAGGGGTCGCGAGATTTAGAGGTTTCGCAGAGTAGTCGGAGTCGAAGGTCTACCAGAATCTCGCCCTGGAGACACCCTCCCGCAACCGCTGCCAGCCACCCTGGGTTTTCGGATGATAGCTGTAGTAATACTGGAGGTAATAGCTCTCTTCCGCGGTGCTGGTCGAGACCTCGTTGAGCACCGCTCCAAAGAGTCTCACACCCACGCGGCGGAGCTGATCGACGCCCCGTTCGGCGGCCCGTTGCTCCGTCTCACCCGACCGAAGCACCAGCACGACTCCGTCCGTGTGAGCGCCTAGCACGGCCGCATCGGTGACTGCCAGAACAGGCGGAGTGTCAATGATGACATGGCTGTACTTGCCTTCGAACTCCTCCAGTAGCCGCTGCATGCTCTTGGAGTTCAGCAGCTCGGAGGGGTTCGGAGGGAAGGGTCCACTGGGAAGCATGTCCAAATTGGGCAGCACGTTGGGGCGGATGGCTTCACGCGGATCGGCGTCCCCGACCAGAAGGTTCGTCAGCCCCGGCTCACGCAATACGTCCATGGCCCGGTGGAGTGCCGGGCGTCGAAGGTCGGCGTCGATCAGAAGTACGCGCTGCCCCTGTTGGGCCAGCATCACGGCGAAGTTGACCGCCGTCGTGGACTTTCCTTCGCTCGGACCGGCGCTGGAGAAGAGGATGGTTTGGATCGGTTCCTCCTCGGTACTCATGAACATCAGGTTCATGCGCAGGTTTCGGTATGCTTCGGCCGCCGGATCGAGCGGATCGAGTGCCACGATCATCGGCAGACCTTCGCGTTCGCCGACCTCGATCTCGTCCATCTTGCGCAGCTGCGGAATGATGCCAAGCACCGGAATGCCGAGCAGAGTTTCCACGTCCGCGCTCGTACGGACCGTCCGATCCAGGTACTCGAGGAAGAAGGCCGCTCCGATGCCCAGGATGATCCCCAGCAAGGCTCCGAGAACCAGGTTCAACTGCCCCCTGGGCACGGCCGGCGTCGCTCCGACGGCCGGGTCGACGACATCCACATACGGACTCGCGCTGGCCGCCGTGATCATTGCCTGAGAGAGCTGTGCCCTGAGGAACTGTACATTCTGCGCGTCGATGCCCTGCTGCATCTGCAACTCTTCCAGACGGTTTTCCAGCCCAGGAAAGAGGCGCTGCTCCGCGCGACTGCTCTCGAACTCTCCCTGGCGGGCGCCGAGTTGGTCGCGGATGACAGTCAGGTTGGCCACCACGGCCTCCCTGAGTTGTCCCTCGATGTCCTCGAGCTGCGAGCTGACCGCCTGCACCGCCGGATGCTCCCGAGTCTGCCGCTCCTCTGTCAGGAGCCTCTGCATCTCCTGCTGCCGCGACTGCATACGGTCGGCCAGCGAGCGGATCTGTGGGTTCACACCCTGCGGTAGGACAGCGAGGAAGGTGACCAGATCAACCTCGAGCACACCTGAGTTCTCCAGGTCGCCACGAAGCTGTTCGAGTGCGTCCCGTCGAATCTCGAGTTGTTCGATGGCAGTGATCGTAGCCTGCATGTCATTCACCAACTGCTGCTCTTGCACAGTCAGATTGGTGAAGTCCTGGCTCTCCTTGAAATCCCGGATACTCCGGAACGAGCGCCGCAGCTGGCTGCGCGCGGTGTCGAGCTGCTGTTGGATGAACTCCACATCGCCCACTGCGCGGATCTTGACCTTGTCGGCACCATAGTTTCGGAGTGCTTCGGCCGCGTGGTTCAGAATCTGAGGCGTGAGAATCTGGTCGGCCGTGGTGTACGTGACGTCGATGATGTCGGTGTCGAGACGTGGTACGGCCGCGAGTCCGCCCGTCACTTCGCCGGTCACCCAGTTTGCCGGCACGATCTCCATACGGTAGGTCCGCTCCTCCCCGGGCGGGGATTGGAGAATGAACCTGACAAAACCAGCCTCCAGAAGCGTGTCCACATCCGCCGTCCCGAGAAGCTCCCCCGCCTGACCGAAGAGTTGGGCGGTCTCGCCGGCATCATCGTAGCGTAGTTCCAGCGGTGCGTCCGGTGCGTCTTCGGCGACCCATGCCTGGACGAACAAGGCCGAGCGTGGTATCTCAGCATCGCTGGGCTTCAACCGAAGGCCCAGGTTCGCGACGACCTCGAGGGCTATGGG
>JBGMRK010000003.1:2523-48837 GCA_048061375.1 Longimicrobiales bacterium
ACTAGATTGCTGTGGGTAGAAAAAAAACATAGTTTCTTCGTGATGCGGTCGATCGGCCGCGTTGCGGTCCTCGGGACGTGCGGGAAGCAGGACGATGTCCGATTCCGTCGACATCAAGATCCTAGAAGTGCTGGAGTCGATTCGACCTGCCCTCCAGGCCGACGGTGGGGACCTCGAGTTCCTGTCGTTCAACCGCCATAACGGAATCGTCGAGCTCCGCCTCCTGGGCGCTTGCGAATCGTGCCCGATCTCGATGATGACCCTGAAGGAGGGAATCGAACGCCGCCTGAGGGGCAGTGTCCCTGAAGTGACCGCGGTCGACGCGGTGTAGGAGCGACCCAGAGCGACCCAGAGGGTTCCAGCGCCGAGAGCGTCCTCTATGGGGCGCCTTTCTTTTAGCCGACGAAAGTGGAGTCTCAATGAGCAACGATGCCCTGCATCGAGCGGTCCTCGACGCATTGGGGGCCATCATGCACCCTGACGCGGGCAAGGACGTAGTGAGTAGTGGCCTGGTCCGTAACGTGGAAGTCGGAGAAGGCGGATCGGTGAAGTTTTCGTTCGCGCCGGGCCCGCGCGACCCGGGGTCGCTGGCCAAGGAGGCCCGACGGGTTGTCGAGGCGGTGGAGGGGGTCTCGTCGGTCAGAGTGGATGTCCAGCTTCCGCAGACGGCGGCGAGTGGGGAACCGTCGGTTCCACCTTCGCGCGGGCCGGCTCCTGGGTCCGTACCGGCCCCCACGCCCTCGCCGGGTCTGTTGAAGAATGTCGGGGCCATCGTCGCGATCAGTTCGGGCAAGGGTGGTGTCGGTAAGTCCATGGTAGCCGCGAACCTCGCCGCGGCCCTCGCTTCGCGGGGAAAGCGGATCGGCTTGTTGGATGCGGACATTTACGGTCCGAACATCCCCCTGATGTTCGGACAGGACGATCGGCCTCAGGTCACGGGCGATCGCGGCCGGGAGATGATCGAGCCGCTGGAAGCCCACGGAGTGCGCCTCATGAGCTTGGGATTCCTTCTGGACAAGGAGCAGCCGGCGATCATGCGCGGGCCACTCATCAGCGGAATCCTGCGGCAGTTTCTGGAGCAGGTGGATTGGGGCGAACTCGACCTCATGGTCGTGGACATGCCGCCCGGGACGGGTGACGCCCAGCTCTCGCTTGTACAGACGATCGACCTTGATGGCGCGGTCATGGTCACGACCCCCCAGGAGGTGTCCCTCGGGGACGTGCGCCGTGGGATCCGCATGTTCGAACGGGTGAACACGAGGGTGCTTGGTATTGTCGAGAATATGAGCGGACTCGAATGCCCCCACTGTGGAGAATCGGTGGACGTATTCGGCTCAGGTGGTGGCGAGCGCCTCGCGGAGGAGATGAAACTGCCCTTCCTGGGTCGCGTGCCTCTGGACCCGCGGGTCCGGACCGCGGGAGACGAGGGCGTACCGTCCGTACTCGGGGCCAAGGACTCTGACGCCGCCAAGGCGCTCCAAGATGTCGCGAGCGCCGTAGTTGAGGCGCTCGCCGTCGATGAGCCGGAATGAGGATTGCGCCGCGACCACCCTTATCCCGCAAGGCGTTTGCCGAGATGCCCGTGAATGTCGTGGTGCGTGACTTTCCAGAGACCCTCCGCGTCCTTGGGAGTGCTCCGGGCTTTTCGCCCAAGTGGGGAGCACTCCGCATTGCGGATCTCGAGGCCGATGTGGACGCACTCCTCGACGGCATCGAGTCCGCGACTTCGTGGAGAGGACCGCCGCCGGCCCGAGACCTGCCGCCGCAGGCCTGATACGTGCCGCTGCGGGACTGATACGTGTCGCCGCAGGTCAGCGTCGTCATGGTGTGCCGAGACGGCCTTCCCTATTTGCTCGAAGCGCTTGGAAGTGTCCTGGCTCAGACCTTCACGGATTGGGAGTTGGTCTTCTGGGACAACGGCTCGAAGGATGACAGCCGGGAGGCCGCCGCCCGCCTCTCCCCCGACGTCAGGGTCCTCGGAAGCCCGGATCCCATTCCTCTGGCCGAGGCGAGAAACCGCTTGACCGCCGCCGCGAGGGGCGAATATGTGGCGTTCCTGGATGCGGATGACCTCTGGTATCCCGAGAAGCTCGAGCGGCAGCTCGAGGCTATGACTGCTCACGGGAGTACGTGGAGCTATACGGATTGTCGCATCGTATCGGCACGCGGAGAGCCGTTGGGCCGGTTCGCCCGGCGCGTCCCGCAGCGATCCGGGCACGTGACCCGGGCACTACTGCGAGAGAACTTCATTCCGCTCTCCACCGTGGTGATCGATCGCGCGGCCCTCATCGAGGCGGGGGGCTTCGATGTGACCTTCGGGGTGGCCAACGACTACGATCTCTGGCTGAGGCTCTCCACCCGTACCGCGGTGCTCGGGTGCCCTCGTGTGGCGAGTGCTTACCGGGTTCACGGATCCAACCTCACGGGGCGGTACGGGGTCACGTATCGGGAGAATCGCCTAATCTACAGACGCTGGGCGATCGCTGAGGAGCAGCCGGCACCCGTGCGCGCAGCGGCTCGTGAAGCCCAAGCGCTACTCAGTTTGAGGTGGGGCCTACGTGAAATCGTCGAGGGCCGAAACCTCAGGCGCGGCTTCAGGCGTCTGCGAGTGGGTGTCCGAAGGGCAAGGCGTCTACGTACGATTATCCACTTCGCGGTCCGTGCGGTGGCTAGCTCGAGAGTAAGGCTGAAGATGGCCGGGGAACGCAACCGAGCGCAGCGTAGCAGCTAGGGCTCCGACCCGGTCTCGCTGTCGAGCCAGCGCCGGTCTGCTGCGGAAAGGGACCCGCCGCGTTTGCGCTCCATCACCTTGAGCACGACCCAGCCCACGAGAAGTATCGGCGCCACCTTGAAGAGCAGGAAGGCCGCAAGTCCGAGGCCCAGCGACAGCATGGTTCCGACCACAGCCAGAGCGACTCCGGCAACCACGAGCGTGACCAACCCAACGGCGAAGAACGTGAGCAACGTACCAATCATGTCGTATCTCCTAACGGACCCAGACGACGTCAATACTTCCGAAGGCTGCATCAATGTCGATCGTGAGGCGCCGATCGGCGTCGTCGTAGTCGAGGGAATAATACGCGTTCCCCCGCTTGACCAGTCCCTCCGAATCGAACGATGCGAGGAAGGTGTCCTTTACGATCTTGACCCCTAGGCCCACGGGCAACCGGAGTTCCAGAGAGCCGAGGCCCATGTCCACGGACAATCTCGCGTCACGCTGCCACCTACCGGTGAGGCCCAGACTAATATCACCGACGCCGGCGTCTACCTGAATGGACCTTGCGTTCAGATTACCGAGGCGACGGGCCGTGAACTCCGCCGCACCCACCTCAAACTGTGCGATATTCATCTCCACAGGGTTCGGCTCTGATACGTCGATGTGCGTCTGCGACGCGCCCGTCGCAAGGCTCAAGTCGGTGAGCTGGAGTCCGCCCAGGTCGAACTCGGCCTTGACCGCACCGAACTCCATTCGGAGGTCCATAACTACGTTGGTGGACAGTTCCAAGTCGAATTCGCCGCCCATCTCCCAGCGGCCCAACCGGATGCGGCGCACGAGGTTGTCGGTGCCGAGACGAATCTCGCCGGAGGTGTACTCGGCGACCGGTTCGAAGAGCTCTTCGTCGTAACGGAGCCGCATGCGGTAGAGCGCTCCGCCGTCCATCGGGCTTACCGTGAAGTGGCCGGCGCCGTACTGCACGTCTACCTTCACTTCCTGCTCGTCGCCCAACTGCCTCGACATCGTGACCGTCCGCCAACTCTGTCCGGACAGCCCATTTGCCGAAAGTACCAGGGCAGCCGCGGCTACCAGCGTGATCCGAGTCCTAGACATCGTTCGCCCCTTCCTCTTCCGCCACGGGCTCCGGCCCGGGCCTGCTGGCATCCCCCTCAACCTCCTGATCGGCGGCCGTCTCCGGAGCCTCCGAGTCTGGTGCCGCGGCCTGGGCCGCGGGTTCGTCGCGGACCTCCTCGGCCTCAATCACCTCTTCGGCCTCGATGTCGACCGTGGGAGTCCAGATGTCGTCGTCGAACGGATCGTGTCCGCCATAGAACTCGGGTTGCCGGCCACCCCTGGTTATGAGTACGGCTCCGAGCCCGATCAAAAGGGCGGTTATCGTCACGAGGGCCCCTGCTCCCGCTACGAGGGTCTGCAGCACTCCAAGGATCGGCCCGAACATGCCCAGCAAGCTCCCCAAGATCGATAGGACCGCGAGGGCCACGATGCCCGCCACCACCGCGTAGAACGTATTGGTGGCCCGCACACGGTCGATGCGACTGAAGTTCTGGTCAGCCAACCACTCGCCGACATTCCGCGCGACCGCGAGGTATCCGACTCCAACGGCGACCGCGGATACCACCGGGAAGAGCAGGAGCCAGAACGGTAGCGCCAGGATGCCCACGATCGAGACCACCAGAGCGATCGACCCGAGGATCCATGCCGGCAGGAAGAGGAAGGCGCCGGCCATCCCGACCATGCCCGCACGAATCGGTGTACGCCGCGCTGCGTCCGCGATCACGTTCAGCCGATCCTTCCAGAAGAACACGACCAACAGGCTGCCGGCGGCCAGGAGGAACAGCTTGACCAAATCCTCGAAGACCTCTGCTACTCCTTGCGTGATATCGCCGAAGAATGCCGAAACCCCGGTGTGATCACCACTGGCACGGCCCCCGGTGTTTCTGATCTTGTCGCGGAACTCCGTCTGAATCTCGGCGCGAAGCCTTCGCTCTACTTGGTCCCGGTCGGACTCCACGGAGACCACCCGGCCCTCGATGGTCCCGCCGTCCCTGTAGAGGCGGGCATCGACCAGGCGAAGGTCGCCGGAAATAAGCCCGCCCTCCCCGAGGCGTACCGACCCCTGGGCCACAACGACGTCACCGTCGATCCGGCCTTCAACGGTCAGGTTACCGTCCACGAGCAAGAGTGGCCCGACGACACGGTCGCCCACGTCCACGACGACGTCCTGCTCCAGATAGATCTGTATCCCCTCCTTCTGCAGGCCGTCGAGGGCCTCCGCGAGAGCAGAAAGAATGCTCGTCCTCGACAGGAGTTCGAGAAGGTTCAACTCGAAGGAAGGGGAGATTTCATCCACCTCGACGAGACTCGCATCAACCGTAGGCGGCAGCAGGGCCCCCGCCAGCGCCCCATCCAGCAGCAGCGCGATGTCCGCGGCACTCCCGGTCAATGACGCCAGCGGCTCCCAAGCGTCGAGCGCACGAGCGAGATCGCCGTCCTCGAGCGTGACTACCTCGCCAAGGAGTTGCCGCCATGCGATATCGAGCTCGTCCCGGCGATCATATGTGCCCACCAGAGCATCGTCCACGAAGACCTGACCGTCGCGGAACTCGATGTCGAGTCGGCCCTGATCGGCAAACTCGAGATGGATCGACGCCTCCCGTTCCGAGATCGCCAGTTGGTTGGAGACCACCTGGCGAACCTGGCCGGACGCGGTAGCCGGCAGCAGCGCGGCGAGCGCTACGGTAAGGAGCGCGGGCGTCAGTCCGCTAAATCGATGCTTGTGCATAGGGCTGTTCCGTGCGTCGTGTTTGAAAGAGGTTTGCGTAGAGAATCCATCCCGCCGAACCGGAGAGAGCCGCAAACGCAACGGCGCCCGTCAAGGCGATCAGGGGACTCCCCGACAAGAAATCGACAAAAGCGTAGGCCTGGAACGCGACTGCAGACTCGACAGCACCTTCCATCAGCGCAGATCCGAGCGCCGTACCCAATTCCGTCACCTTCCATGAGAGGAAGGACGCCAGATACCTTGGCGTCAGCACCGGATTGGAGAACACCTCGAAAAGGAGCACCGAGCCGATCGTGATGGGTGGCATGGCGAGACCGGCGACGGCCGCCCAGGCCCGACGGGTCCGTGGCACCAGGCGCTTCACTCGGGCGAACGCACCGATCCTGGCCGCGGCGGGCTCCCACGCTTCCACGAGCTGGAGCACCCGGTGCTGCGCCATGACGCGCTCGTAGAAGCCCTCCGCGGGCTCCAGGGAATGAAGCGTTCCGAGGCCCTCGAAGAGCCCCTGCCAGGCGGCCACATCGGAGCGGCACGCCGCACAGCCAGAGATATGTGCCTCGATCCGGGCCACCTGTCGAGCTGGTACGAGCCCTTCGATGTAGTCCTGGACCCGCTCGGGTGAGAGGTGCTCCTTGGCAGCTCTGCCTCCCACAGAGATCCAAGCGCCGACCTTTTGCCGCCATGAAGCAGCGCCGTCTTGAGCGGGCATGTGTTCTAGCACACGCGCAGCGAAGTCATGGGACGGCCCGATCTCCGCCAGGCCGCCGAGCTCCGCATAAAGAAGTTGCCAGGCTTCGAGATCGGCCTGACAACGGGAGCAGAACACAACGTGCTCCTGGGCGTCAGCGAACTCTCCATCGGAGAGTTGCCCGTCCAGAAGCGCTTGGATCTGCTGGGCTGTCAGGTGCCTGTTCATTTCACCAGGAAAACCATTCGAAAAGTCATCGTTGTTCCACATGCGGCCCTACGGGCCTCCGGAGCGGAAAGTTTCACCATTATCGTTTGATGCCAGGTCATTGTGCGAGGTGGGCCAGATGCTCCTTCAGCTCACTCCTGGCGCGGTGTAGGTACGTCTTCACCGTACCGAGGGGGAGTTCCATGATTTCTGCGATTTCATCGTACGCATATCCCTCCACATGGCGGAGCAGGATGGCGGTTCGATACTCGGGCCGGAGTTTCCCGATCGCATGCTCGATTTGGCTCCCCAATTCCTTGTGTTCCACATATTCCTGCGGGCTCTCCTCCCCAGACTCGACCACCAGGCGCGTCTCCTCCTCCTCGCGGGCCGTGCGGGCATGGGGTGACCCGTGGATCGACACGGTATCGAGCTTGCGCTTTCTAAGGTGATCTATGGTGTGGTTGTTCGAGATCTTGAAGATCCAACTGCTGAACTTGTACCGAGGATTGTACGAACCGATGGCCCCGAACGCTCGGATGAAGGCCTCCTGCGCAAGATCCTCGGCCAACGATCGATCACGAACCATGCGGAATACGAGCGAAAAGATCGGACGTTGGTACCGTCTGAGAAGCTCTCCGAATGCCGCCTGTCTGCCCTCGGCGGCGAGGGAAGCGAGCTCTTTGTCAGACAGTTCAGCGTAATCCAACGCGACCGAGCTCCCGTGTGAAGATGGTGGCTGGGGAGAGGGTAGCCAGCTCCTCACCCCGGCCGGTACCTTGTGGGGGAAACGACGGTAAAGTTAACCAAGTCACGGATTTCATGGCGACTCTACCCGAAGCGAAACCTTCGAGCGGAGGTGGACGGGCACAGCAGGTGCGACAGATTTTCTCGGAGATCGCGCCACGATACGATCTGCTCAACCACGTGCTCAGCTTGAATATCGATCGCCGCTGGCGTGGAAAAGCCGTGGGCGAGTTGGGATGGGAAACGCAGCCAGAAGGGAGGTATCTGGACGCATGTGCAGGTACGTTCGACCTGAGCCTTGAACTGGCGCGCCGGCCCGGTTTTGGCGGCCATGTGATGGCGGCCGACTTTGCCCAGCCGATGCTGGTTCAGGGTCGCGCCAAGTTGGACGGAACTCCCGTGTCGGCGGTGTGCGGAGATACCCTTCAGCTGCCGTTTCCGGACGCGGTTTTCGATGGAGCTTCGGTAGGGTTCGGCGTCCGGAATCTCGCCGATCTCGAACGGGGCCTTGCTGACATGAAGCGGGTTCTGCGTCCAGGGGCTCACCTGGTTATTCTCGAATTTACTGTACCGACAAATATAATAATGAAAGCATGTTACATGCTTTACTTCACGCAAATTCTACCTATGGTCGGGCGCCTCGTGTCGGGACACCCTTGGGCGTACACCTATCTGCCGGAGTCCGTGAAGGAGTTCCCGAGCCCTGACGGTCTGGCGGCCTTGATGCGAGGTGCGGGGTTCGTCGAGGTGCGCTGGAGGACGCTGAGCGGGGGAATCGCCGCGCTGCACGTCGGCGTGGCGCCGTGAACGGTGCGGTCAGCCATGGGGTGGAGCCGAACGCTCCGCCACCTCGATGACGGTGACCGGACCGAGCTTTTCGAGCCCCGGGTCGAGCCTGTTAGGATCGCCCAAAATGAGGATCACCATCCGAGACGGATCCACGTTGTCCGTGAACGTACGCCACACGCTCCCCGGGTTCACGGCCTGGATACCGCGCAGGTACCGCGCGAGCCAGTCGAGCGGAAGTCCCTGGCTGGCGTAGAGCATCTGCCTGGAAACGACCTGGCTGGGATCTTGGAAGTTGAACACGAAGCCATTCGCGATCCGGTCTATCGCGTCCCGGACCTCGATATCGCTCGGGGCTTTCAGCCTCATTCCCTCCATCACTTCGAGGATCGCACGGATCGCCGCCACGGTACTCTCGGGCTTGGTCTGGGCCATCGCGCCGACGATGCCACGTGACACTACGGGTGTGGTCCACACGGACGTCGCACTGTACGAGTACCCTTCCTCGGTCCTGACCCTCTGGACGAGCCGGCTGCTGAATCCGCTCGCTCCGAAAATCGAGTGGCCGATCCGCGAACTGAAATACTCAGGTGAGTCTTCCAGGTGGACGTCACTCGGGTGTCCGACGATGATCGTGCTCTGGTCGAGCTCCTTGGCGATCAAATAGACGCCGGGCGGTGTGGTGAAGTCGGCCTCGGGCGGGTCGGGCAATTCGCCTGGGCATGACGGCCACCCATCGAGCATCTGATCGAGCAACGGCTTCACGGCGTCCCAGGAGACATCTCCGGTCACGCCCAGAGTAAGGTTCTCCGGGCAGAAGATCCTGCGATGCACCTCACGCAAGACGGCGGGGGACATCGCCTCTGGCGTCAGGTCCTCCGGTTCCATCTGCCAGCCAACCGGGTGGTCACCGTACATGAGGTGGTTGAACTGAGAAATCGCGAGCCTTCCGGGTGTATCAGCCGCTCTGCGCACGTCCTCGAGCTCCTGGCCGCGCCAAACCTCCACCCTAGCCGAGTCGAATCCCGGATTGCGAACCATGTCGGTCCAGATCGCGATCGCCTCGGGAAGGTACCGGGCAAGGGTGTTGAGACTCGTGAAGGCGCTCTGGCCCCCACCGCCGAAGGCGGTCTGGACGGCGTAGAACTCCAGCGCGTGATCCACGGAATCAGGGGAGAGAGACGTGGTTCCGGCGCTACGGATCAGCGATGGCAGGGCCGTGGCCGCGCCAAGGCGGGTGCGTGGGAAATTGGAGGGGCCACCCTTGAAACGTGCGAACACAGAGACGAGTGGGAGTGTCCGGCTCTCGATGTAGAGGACCTTGACGCCGCGGTCGAGCTCGTAGAGTTCCGGCTGCGTCGGAGTGAACTCGAGCTTCTCGAAATCGAGGTCGCGCACCGCGCCGAGGCCCACCGCCTGTGCCAGTACTCCTCGGGGCACGAACGGTGCGGCGATCAAGATTACGGCCATCAGCCGGCGCCCGAACGACGCGGCATGGTCCCGGCTCGCTCCCCTCATCTGCCTGCCGCCTTGGTCACGAGTGTAGTGACCGTGCGGTTCCTCCGCGTGAAATAGGTGCGCACCACTCGGGACACGTCAGTCGGGTTCACGGCCTGGAGTCGCCTCGAGAACCGGAAGCTCGCGCGCCAATCCCCGTATAGGGACGCAGAACCCGCCAGCTGCAATGCGAGTCCGAGGTTGGAAGTCAGGCGTCGGAAATCGCCCGCCTCCACCTGGTTGCGAACCCGCTGAAGGTCGAGGTCCTCGGGCGGATGGGCGGCGAGGCGATCGAGTTCCTCATAGACCACGGCCTCGACGTCGAGCGTGCTGTGTGGAGCCCGGGGAACGGCGCTTATCGAAAACAACTGGGCGAATCGTGAGCCCGGGCCCATCGAGGACGTGACCGACGTGGCCAACCGCTCGCGCACGACGAGGCGTTGATAGAGCCGCGACGTCCGACCTCCGGTAAGGAGCGACGTGAGCATGACCAGCGCGGGCATGTCGTCGTGTAGGTGGTCCACCACATGCCATCCCATAAGGACGAGCGGCTCGGCGTCGAATTCGATCTCCGTCCGCCGCTCTCCGCGCTGCTCGGGCTCCCGAGCGAGCACCGGCCTCGGGGCTTCTCCGGCCGGGATCGCGCCGAAGTATTCTTCCGCCCAGTCGATGACCTGATCCGGGTCCACGTCGCCGACGATGGATACCACCGCGTTGTTCGGCCCGTAATAGCGGCGGTAATAATCGACCACTTGGCGGCGGGTGAGGCTCTGCACGTCAGACATGTAACCCACCACCGGAACGCCGTAGGGGTGCATTTGGAAGGCGGAGGCCAAATGCGCCTGGGAGGTCATCGCGAATGGCTGCGTGTCGACGCGCATGCGGCGTTCCTCCAGCACGACGTCCCGCTCGCTGTAGAATTCGCGGAAGACGGGGTTCCTCATGCGGTCCGACTCCATGACGAACCACAACTCGACCCGGTTGGACGGAAGCTCCACGAAGTAGGTGGTGGATTCGGAATCGGTTGTAGCGTTCAGGCTGCGCGCCCCGGACGTCGAGAGTATCAGGTCGAACTCATTGGCCACCACGTAGGTGCGAGCTGAGTCTTCGAGTGTCCGGATTCGCCCGTTCAGTTCGCCGATTCGGACCGTGTTGCGCTCGCCGATGCCTGAGCGGAGCATAAGGATCGTGTCCTGAATCGCATCCATTTCGGCGAAGAGTGCCTGCTCGGCCGGGTAGTTGCGCGTGCCGACGGTGGTGGTGCCTTTGAAGAGCAGGTGCTCGAGTAGGTGTGCGATGCCGGTCGAGCCCAGAACCTCGTTGACGCCCCCCACCGCGTACTGGACCGCGAACGACACGGTCGGCGCCGCCGTCTGGGGCAGGATGAGGAGACGCATACCGTTGTCGAGCGTGTACTCCACGACGGGCAGGCTCTCCCCCGGCGTCGCTTGTGCACTTACTCCCGTCGGCGCTCCGTACGGGCCGGCGAGCAGCACCAACGTCGCGAGCCACCCCGTCAGCGGCATGCGTGGGCCGCTCAAGTCTGGCTTTTCTCCCACGGCTGGCACCTTGGGCACAAGAAGGCGGATCGGTTTCCGAACACGATCCGCTCGATCCCGGTCCCACAGCGGATGCATGGTTGGCTGACACGACCGTATACGCCGAGTCTGCGCGCATTATTTCCACGCTCGCCGGAGGCATCCCGGTAGTTCCTCAAGGTGGTACCTCCGTGTTGGATGGCGCTGAGCAACACGGACCGGATGGCGCGGAGCAGCGCATCGCCTTCCTTCCGGGTCAGGGTGTTGGCTGGACGAGCAGGGTGGACGCGAGCTCTCCAAAGGGCCTCGTTCGCGTAGATATTGCCTACCCCCGCGACACGGCGCTGGTCCAACAACCACGAGCGGATTGGTGAACGTGAGGCCCGCAGTCGTGCGAACATGTCGCGGCCGGTGAAGCGAGCATCCAGGGGCTCCGGTCCCATGCTGGCCGACCGCGACACCCACTCGCCTCGTGTGAGAATCTCCACAGCGCCGAAGCGCCTCACGTCGTCGTAGACCACCACGCGACCATCGTCCAGCGTGAAGCGCACAGCGGGATGGGTCGATGGCGAGGCCGACGGCAGCGTGAGAAGCCGCCCGGTCATGCCCAGGTTGATCACCAGGAACCCCGGCGGATCCAATTCCATTACGATGTTCTTGCCACGCCGGCCGACATGCTGGACGCGGCGGCCGGCAACCTGCTTGCGGAAGCGGGCGGGGGAGGTGCGGAGGATGTCGGGGCGGAGAACCCGGGCTCTTGCGATGACCGCGCCATCGAGCGCGGGGCGCAGACCGCGGACGATCGTCTCGGCTTCAGGGAGTTCAGGCACCCGCTGCGTGCTCGGCGTCGGGCGCCGGAGAGGATCGGGCCAGTTCTCTCCATCCGATGTCGGCGCGGGAGCGCTTGCCGTCGAACTGGATGCGGGCCGCAGCAGCCCTACTGCGCTCGCCGGCACTCGCCATCGAGCTGCCCAGCCCCGTGACGGCCAGGACGCGTCCCCCGGATGTGACCAACCCCTCCTCGGTGCGGCGCGTACCCGCGTGAAAGACCAGCACGTCGGGATCGTCCCGTACGTCGTCCGGGATCGTGATAGGGAGGCCTTTGGGATAACTGTCCGGATAGCCTTTCGATGCCATCACAGTCGTGAGCGCGCAGGCATCATTCCAACGCAGTGGGCGGTCCGCGAGACTGCCGCCTTCTGCCACCTCCGCCAGCAGGTCCAGGAGGGAGCTATCGAGCAACGGCAGTACGACCTGCGTTTCCGGGTCGCCGAAACGGCAGTTGAACTCGACGACGCTGGGGCCCTCCTTCGTGAGCATGAGGCCGGCGTACAGGAGACCCCGAAATTCGGATCCGTCCTCTGCTAGGGCGGCCAGCGTGGGTCGCAGAATGGCCGAGGTCACCTCCTCGATCAGCTCCGGAGTGGCGAGCCCTACGGGCGCGTAGGCTCCCATGCCGCCCGTGTTTGGACCCGTGTCGCCCTCGCCGATCCTCTTGTGGTCTTGAGCGGGAACGAGCACCAGAGCTTCACGCCCGTCGGTCAGAGCGAATACGGAGAGCTCCTCGCCGGTCATGAATTCCTCCACGACGATCTCGCGGCCGGCCTCGCCGAAGGCGCGGTCCTCCATCATCATGCGCGCACCGTCTAGCGCGTCCTCGACGGTTTCGCACACCAGCGCTCCCTTGCCGGCGGCCAGGCCCGAGGCTTTTACCACCACCGGCGCGCCCTGCTCTCGGATGTACTCCTGCGCGGAGGCGAGTTCCTCGAACACAGCGTAGGCCGCCGTTCGCACGCCGGCCTGGGTCATGAGGTCCTTCGCGTAGACCTTGCTGGACTCGATGCGTGCGGCCGCCTGCGTCGGACCAAAGGCCGGGACGCCCTTCGATCTGAGGCGATCGACGATTCCGGCGGCGAGCGGGCCTTCGGGACCGACGACGGCCAAGTCGATCTTCCGTGCGGCCGCCCACCCGGTGAGTGCCTCGAGGTCGCCCGGGGCGATCTCCACACCCTTGCACAACGGTGCCATGCCGCCGTTGGGCTGCGTGGCAAAGAACTCGGCGTCCGGCCGGTCCTTCGCAAGCTTCCAAAGCAGGGTGTGCTCTCTCCCGCCGTTTCCGATGATGAGGATTCGCATCCGGCCACTGTACGGAACGGCGGACGGGCTGTCAAAGCGGGGGGAAAAGCAGCGAGGCGACCGGGTTTCCGGTCGCCTCGCTGGCTCGCCTCGGGCCCGACGTGGGCCGAAACGGTGGGCTACTTCTTCGAGCCCAGGACCTCGTCTGCCATACGCTTCGCGGCGCCGGCCATGTGCCCGAAGAGATCCTTCGCACCCTGCGCGTAGGCCGCCGTAGCCTCGCGCAAATCGTTTCGGTAGGCCGGATCAGGGTCGGTGCGGCGCTGATACTCTCCGCGGATGATGCGGTCGTACTCGCCCTGCTCGATCCACGACCGGATTTCGGCGACCCGAAGCACATGGAACGGATGGGTTGTGCCCATGAGGTTGAGCACCTTGAAGACCTGGTCGGCCACGTCTCCAGAGTCCCGGTACTCCTCGGCCTGGATGATGAACTCGTCCAGATCGAGCTCCTCGTCGCCGCCGCCGGAGAGCTTGAGAATCGCCCTCATCATGCTGTCCGGGTTCTGGATCGTGAGCAGGCCGGCCCGGTCGCTCGAGAGTTCGCTCTTTCTCGACCACTCCAACAGCGCGACCAGAATCGCCCTCGCAGCGAGGCCGACGATCGGGAAGCCCATGTTGGCGAGCTTGAGCAGCAGTTCCGTCATCGTCTTGTAGAGAACGTGATCGCTCATGATGTGCCCGAGCTCGTGTCCCATGATGTAGGACACCTGTTCGTCGTCGAGCAGGCTGACCAGGCCCGAATGCAGGATGATGAACGGCTGATCCATGCCGTACGCTCCAGCGTTCACGACCGGATTCTGGGAGATGAACAGCGGGTACTCCTCCGGGGCATCCAGCGTCTCGAGCACGTCCATATACAGATCGTGGAGTCGGGGGACCTGCCGGGGGGACACTCGCACGGCGCTCGCGAGGAACGCGAGCCGGATCGGCTTTTCGCCGAAGAACCCGAAGAGCCTCTTCAACACCTCGTCGAAGACGGGGATCTTCCGGAGCGCCTGCAGCGCAGCACGGTCCGCGGGGTGTTCCCAGGACCGGGGGGCAATATCGGTGAGGATCCGGCGGGCGCGGGTCGGCTCTTCTTCGCCGCTCCCGTTCCCATTCTCGCCGCCGTCTACTCCCTCGTTCTCACCTGCCATGACCGTCCATCTCCTTGGTATCTAGGGTGGAGCCATGCGGCTCCCACTCTACCCGGCCGTACGGCCCGCTCGCCGGCGAAGTTTCACCGGGTGCGGGAAGTCGGCCCGGCTCATTGGGCTATCCTGCGAGCGCTTGGTCGAGGTCCTCGAGAAGATCCTGCTGATCCTCGATGCCTACGGATAGGCGGACGAGTCCGTCCGTCACTCCCATCACCAATCGCAAATCCTCAGGTACGGAAGCGTGCGTCTGGAGCGCCGGTACGCTGATCAACGATTCCACCCCTCCAAGACTTTCCGCGAGCGCGAAGATCCGGGTCCGCTCGACCATCGACCGGGCCTTCGCCGCGTCTCCGAGTTCGACGGCCACCATGCCGGTGAATCCTGTCATTTGGCGGCTGGCCAGTTCATGCTGCGGGTGCGAGGCGAGTCCAGGGTAGTGCACCCGCTCCACGGCCGGGTGCTGCTCCAGGAACCGAGCGGCGGCCATGCCGTTCTCGTTGTGCCGTTCCATGCGAAGGTGGAGCGTTTTGGTGCCCCGCAGGCACAGCCAGCAATCCATTGGCCCGGGTACGGCACCTGTCGACTTCCTGACGAAATGAATATCCTCGGCCAGCGCGTCGTCGTTCACCACGAGGATGCCGCCGATGATGTCGGAATGGCCGTTGAGGTACTTGGTAGCCGAGTGGACCGTGACGTCGGCCCCGAGTGCAAGCGGGCGTTGGTTGTAGGGTGAGGCAAAAGTATTGTCCACCATCAGGATTGCGCCGCCATCGTGTGCGATGCGTGCCGCCTCCTCGATGTCGCAGATACGCATCATCGGATTGGTGGGTGTCTCGACGTGCACCAGCTTCGTGTTCGCCTGCATCGCCTCGGCGATACGGCTCGCGTCACGCGTGTCCACGAATGTGAAGTCGATTCCCATCTTCTGGAGCACCTTCGTGAACATGCGGGTGACACCGCCGTACGTGTTTTCTTCACTCACGATGTGATCACCCGCCGAAAGGCGCTTCACGACAGACTCGATGGCTGCGAGGCCCGAGGCGAATGCGATTCCATGGCAGCCGTCTTCGAGCGCGGCGACGTTCGCCTCGAGCGCCTCGCGGGTCGGATTCTTGACCCGGGCGTAGTCGTAGCCGCGCTTGGGCTTCGCCAGTTCGGGTTGAACGTAAGTAGAGGTCTGGAAGATCGGAGGCATGATGGCTCCGGTGGTCTCTTCCGGCTCCTGGCCGGCATGGACCGCCAAGGTTCCAAACTTGCCAGAGTTGTGGTGGAGGATCGCCATGTATTTGTGTAACTCCGGATCTTCGATTTTTACGATGCCCCTCACGAGCATCGGCAAATCTACTGTCCGAAGTGTAGTCGCCGCTACCGATATTGACCTTTCCAACCCACTTCGGGTAAGATTTGCGACCCTTCCGGACAGGTTCTTATGGGCGTGTCCACACCGTTCCTCGTCCAACTCGGACGCCGATGTCAATACAGCTTCCCCCCGAATTGGTAGTGAGCGTGTCGGGGTTCCGGGGGCGCGTCGGAGCGCCTCTCACCCCGGAACTGGTGTGCTCCGTTGCCGCGGCGTTCGGAGATTGGCTGCGCGTTACCGGACAGGAGATCACGGTGGTGGTGGGGCGCGACTCCAGGACTTCGGGGCCGATGCTCGTCCGGGGCGTGAACGCGGGGCTGCAGTCGGTCGGCTGCGCGGTGGTGGATCTCGGAATCGTGCCCACGCCCACGCTCATGCTTGCCGTGGAGCACCATCGGGCGGCCGGCGGCGTGGGCGTCACGGCGAGTCACAATCCGGCAGAATGGAACGCCCTGAAGCTGGCGTCGGCAGAAGGAATGTTTCTCGATGCCGAGCGCATGGAGTCGTTCCTGAGCCACCTGCGATCGGCAAACCCGCAGAGGGTGGACTGGTCGGCCGTCGGCGAAGTCGTCGATGACGAAGCGGCCGTGGACCGTCACCTCCAAGCGATCGAACGTCTTCCGCAGCTCACCCTGCCTGCGATCTCGGACGCGGGCATCAAGGTTGCGCTGGACTGCGTTCACGGCGCCGGTGGAGGCGTCATGCCGCGTATGCTCGAGTCGTTTGGATGCGAAGTCGTGGGCATCGGGCTCGAAATGGATGGCCGGTTTCCGAGGGATCCCGAACCCACGGCGGCCAACCTCGGCGATCTCGCGAGGCTGGTGAGGGAGTCCGGAGCGGCCGTGGGGTTGGCCGTCGACCCCGACGTGGACCGGCTGTCGTTGGTCGACGAGACCGGCCAACCGCTCGGAGAGGACTTCACGCTCGCACTCGCCAGCGCAGTCGTGCTGAACCGGACACCTGGCACCGTTGTGACCAACCTATCGACGAGTCAGGTGGTCGATGACGTCGCTGACGCCCACGGTGGGTCGGTCGTGCGTGCGCCCGTCGGCGAGATCCATGTGGCGCGCCGAATGCAACGGGAAGGAGCCGTCGTCGGAGGAGAGGGTAACGGAGGGGTCATCCTTCCGGATCTGCACCACACGCGCGACGCACCGTTGGCGGCGGCACTCATATTGCAGCACCTTGTAGATGAGGGAAAGCCGCTCTCGCAGATTGTGGCTCGCTGGCCGAAATACGGCATCGTGAAGGAGAAGGTCACCTTCCCGCGCGAGGCGATTCAGGACGCCTACGAGGCTCTGGAGAACGATCTCGCCGGACCGGTGATCGACCGCGCGGATGGGTTGAGGCTGGCATGGCCCGACCGCAAGACGTGGCTGCACGTAAGACCTTCGGGAACGGAGCCGGTGGTTCGGCTCATCGCCGAGGCGCCGGGTGCTGCCGCGGCGGAGGAGTTGGTGGCCCGAGCGGCCCGTCTGCTCGAGGGCGTCGCATGACAACAACATGAGAACCGTATGTGCGGAATCGTAGGATATGTCGGATCGCAGGAGGCGGGACCCGTCCTGCTGGAAGGGCTGCGGCGACTCGAGTATCGAGGGTACGACTCGGCGGGCATGGCGGTGCTCGATGCCGAGGGCCGACTCCGCGTCGTAAAGCGTGCCGGAAAGCTCGCGGTGCTGGAGGAGGCCGTAGCCGGCGATATGCCGGCGGGGACGTGTGGCATCGCGCACACACGCTGGGCTACGCACGGGGCTCCAACCGAGACCAACGCTCACCCGCATTTCAGCGGCACGGGCGATATCGCCCTCATCCACAATGGGATCATCGAGAACGCTCAGGCGCTGCGCCGGAAACTCGTCGAGTTGGGGTATCAGTTCACTACGGACACCGACACCGAGGCTGTCGTCCACCTGATCGACGAGGCGTTCAAGACGAACTCGACGCTCGAAGACGCCGTGGTGGCGGCTCTTCACCAGGTCGAGGGTGCGTACGGAATCGCGGTGATCAGTAGTCGGAATTCCGGCAAGATCGTGGTTGCGCGCAACGGTAGTCCGCTGCTTCTCGGAGTGACCCAGAACGGTGAGTTCCTGGCCGGTTCCGATGCGGCCGCCGTCGTGAAGTACACACGTGATGTGGTCTACCTCGATGACCGGGATTACGCCGTGCTCACCGCCTCGGGATACAACACCTACAGTTTGGGCGCGGGTGCAGTCAGCCGCTCGGTACACCACGTCAATTGGGACCTCGAGGCCATCGAGAAGGGTGGCTACGACCATTTCATGCTGAAGGAGATCTTCGAGCAGCCCGATAGCTTACGCGACGTCATGCGCGGCCGGCTCCTCGAGGAAGAGGGTAACGCGCGCCTCGGCGGTATCACGCTGAGCGATGACGAATTGCGTGAGATCAAGCGTATCGTGATCACGGCGTGTGGAACGAGCTGGCACGCGGCCCTCCTCGGCGAGTACATGCTCGAGGAGCTCGCGGGCATCCCGGTGGAAGTGGAGTACGCGTCGGAGTTTCGGTATCGGAACCCCGTGCTGGAGGACGGAACGCTGGTTCTGGCCATCAGTCAGTCGGGGGAGACGGCCGACACGCTTGCGGCGCTTCGCGAGGCGAAGCGTCAGGGTGCCCGAACGATGGGGATCGTCAACGTGGTGGGCTCCACGATCGCTCGAGAGACGGATTTCGGAATCTACCTCCACGCGGGCCCGGAGATCGGCGTGGCCTCCACCAAGGCCTTCACCAGCCAGATCGTGGCACTCGTGCTCTTCACGCTCTACGTGGGCCGCCGGCGTGCGTTGTCGATTCTCCAGGGAAGGGAAGTGGTCGCCGCGCTCTACGCGCTTCCGGGTCAGGTCGAAGAGACGCTCCGCTTGAGCGACGACCTCCGCGTTCTTGCCGAGGCGTATCAGGAGTGCCGGAATTTTCTCTATCTGGGACGGGGCTTCCAGTTCCCGGTGGCGCTCGAAGGGGCACTCAAGCTAAAGGAGGTGAGCTATATCCACGCCGAAGGCTATCCCGCCGCGGAGATGAAACACGGTCCAATAGCGCTCATCGACGAGAATATGCCGGTCGTGGTGCTCGCTCCGCGAGATCAGGTCTACAACAAGGTCGTCTCGAACATCGAAGAAGTGAAGGCACGTGACGGCCGAATCATCGCCGTCGTGAGCGATGGCGGAGGGGCGGAACTCGAGTCCAAGGTCGACCACCTCATCAAGATCCCGCAGACTGCATCGTATCTGCTGCCGGTCCTGGCCACCGTACCGCTTCAGCTCCTGGCCTACCATATGGCCATACTGCGGGAGTGCGACGTGGACCAGCCACGCAACCTCGCCAAGTCTGTCACCGTCGAGTAGCGGGTCGCCCTGTCATGCGGGTCGTTCTGCAGCGCGTGAGCGAAGCCAGCGTGACCATCGATGGTTCGGTGGTCGGCGAGATCACGGCCGGGCTTGTTCTGCTCGTGGGATTCACCGAGGAAGATTCGGAGGATTCGGAGGAGAAGCTCGTCTGGATGGCCGAAAAGATCATCGGTCTCCGTGTCTTCAACGACGAATGCGGAAAGATGAATCTCTCCCTCGACGAGGTGGACGGCTCGCTGCTGGTGGTCAGCCAGTTCACGCTCTACGGCGACATTCGCAAGGGCCGGCGGCCGTCGTTCATCCGTGCGGCCCCTCCCGACATCGCGGTGCCTCTCTACGAGCGTTTTGTCGCGCTGCTCGAGGCTCGACTGCCGGGGCGGGTTGCAACGGGGCGCTTCGGCGCCATGATGGATGTAGCGCTCGTCAACGACGGGCCCGTCACCTTGGTGCTCGAGCGTTGAACTCCGCACCGCCCTTGGTGCTCGCGTCGGCCTCGCCCCGCCGCGCGGAATACCTACGCATGCTGGGGCTGGAGTTCGAGGTATTCTCAGCGGACATCGATGAGGCGTTGCTCGATGGAGAGGACCCCGCCGCCCATGTCGAGCGGCTTGCGCGCGAGAAAGCCTCGACGGTGCAGGTTCTGCACCCGGACGCGCTGGTGCTCGCTGGAGACACGGTGGTCGTGCTCGACGGTAGGATCCTGGGCAAACCCACAGACGCTGCCGACGCCGAAGCCATGCTCATGGTGCTGGCCGGGCGGACGCACACCGTGGCTAGCGCGCTCGCACTCGGTCTTCCCGACGGGCGCGTATTGAGCGGCGTATCACACACCGACGTCTCGTTTCGGAGCTTTTCGGCGGATACGGCCCGGCGCTACGTCGCCACGGGTGAGCCGCTGGATAAGGCGGGCTCATACGGGATCCAGGGTGTCGGGGCCACGCTGGTAGGCGATATCCACGGAGACTACTATACGGTGGTCGGCCTACCCATTCCGCTCCTTATCCGCCTTCTCTTGGAGGGTGGTTGGGAGTACGGGTTCGGCTCCTTGGTACCGATTGGACGCGGCGGGCCCTGAGCCCCCGTAACGGAGTATCATGAGCGTCAGCGCGATCCTTTCCATCGATCAGGGGACGACCGGGTCGACGTGCCTCGTGGTCGGCGACGACGGCCGGATTCTGGGCCGCGCCTATTCCGAGTTCACTCAGCACTTTCCCCGCCCTGCTTGGGTCGAGCACGATGCTACGGAGATCTGGGAGGTCACGCGCCGTGTGGCTCGAGAGGCGGTCTCGGCGGCCCGCGATGCCGACATCCGGGGAATCGGCATCACCAACCAACGTGAGACCGTGGTCGTGTGGGATCGCCAGACCCTCGAGCCGGTGCACAGGGCGATCGTGTGGCAGGATCGCCGCACTTCAGCGATCTGTCAGGAGCTCAAGCGCGCGGGCCACGAGGACGAGGTCCGCCGCCGCACCGGCTTGGTGCTCGATCCGTATTTCACGGCTACGAAGCTGATGTGGCTTCTGCGTGAGAATCCGGAGTTGCGCTCCCGGGCCGAGGCTGGATTGCTCGCCTGCGGTACGATCGACGCTTGGCTGATCTCGCGGTTCACCGGTGGCGTGGTTCATGCGACCGACCCTACCAACGCATCGCGCACGCTCCTGTTCGGGCTGGAGACTGCTACTTGGGACCCCTACTTGCTGGACTTGTTTGAGGTGCCCGCTGCACTCCTCCCGGAGGTGCGGCGCAGCAGCGGCGACTTCGGTATCGCGACGGGCGACGCCTTTGGGCTCGAGGTTCCGGTCTCAGGCGTGGCGGGAGACCAGCAGGCGGCGCTTTACGGACAGGGATGCTGGTCGCCGGGTCTGGCCAAGAACACCTATGGTACCGGTGCGTTCATGCTCCTTTTCACTGGGGACGACCCTGTACACTCCGCCCACGGGCTGCTCACCACTGCGGCGTGCGCCAAAGACGGGGGGCTGGCATTCGCATTGGAGGGGTCCGTTTTCATCGCGGGGGCGGCCATACAGTGGCTCCGCGATGGGCTCGGGCTGCTCGGCTCCGCTTCCGACTCGGACGAGATCGCGGCGAGCCTGGACTCGAATGACGGCGTTTACTTCGTGCCGGCGTTCGTCGGCCTCGGAGCGCCCCACTGGGAGCCGGAAGCACGCGGGACCATCGTGGGGCTCACACGCGGCTCCACATCGGCCCACCTCGTGCGTGCGGCCCTCGAGGCGATGGCCTACGGGACCTTGGAGGTACTCCAAGCCATGGAGGCTGACTCGAGGATCTCAGCGAGCGAACTCCGGGTCGACGGAGGCGCTGCTCTGAACGACTGGTTGATGCGCTTCCAGGCCGGGGTGTTGAACCTGCCGGTTCGGCGACCCCGGATTGTCGAGACGACGGCCCTCGGTGCCGCTGCGCTGGCCGGGCTCGCTGTCGGAGTGTGGCCGAGTGCCGACGACTTCCGCGGGGCCGTTGGCGAGGCCGACTCGTTTGAGCCCGACATGACCGACGGGCACCGGGGGGCGCTCCTGGCCGGTTGGCATCGCGCCGTGCGTTCGGTGAAGTCGTGGGCGGCGGATGGATGACCGGCCGCTCAGGATAGCCGTCATCGGTGCGGGTGACGCGAGCCCGAAGGACGTCCTGTGCGCCGAGTCCGTGGGCCGTTTGATCGGGGAGGGTGGTGGGATTCTGATCTGTGGGGGCCTGGGCGGTGTGATGGAAGCGGCTGCCAGGGGATGCACACGGGCCGGCGGATCGACCATCGGCATTCTTCCGGGCAGAGAGGCCGCGGCTGCGAACACCTGGATCCGTTTGCCGCTCGCGACCGCGATGGGTGAGGGCCGGAACGTGTTGGTGGTGCGGAGCGCGGAGGCCGTGATCGCCGTGGGAGGATCATGGGGCACGCTGTCCGAGATCGCACTTGCTCGCAAGATCGGCCGCCCGGTCATCCTGCTGGGAACTCCGCCGGCGGAGGGCTTGGACGCCACCATGGCCGATGACGCGGAGCAGGCGGTAGCATGGGCGTTGAGCGAGGCTCGCAGCGGGAGGGAACCTGGGGAGACCGGGGGGTTGTAAGGACCCGACCTTCCGATAGCGGTGCCCGATGGGGTGCTGCACAGCATGCTTGATGTTCCGGGCCACGAGGGGCCTCGACGTCCGCCGAAACACGGAGACGAATCCGATGGTCAAGAATAGGCGTTTCTTCGTCGGGCTGGTGGGCGTAGCCGCCGTAGTCACTTATCTGATTTGGACCGGTGTCAGTGAGACCATGGTCTACTACCTGACGCCGGTCGAACTGATGGCCAGATCCACGTCGGACCCCACGCTTCATCAGGTAGGCGTCAAAGTGAGCGGCCGCATCGTGAAGGGCAGTTGGGAACTCGTGTCGGGTGAGGAGCAGATTCACAGCTTCGCGGTCGAGGACCTCGAGGACCCGGACATTTCGTTCCCGGTTGAATACCAGGGCCTGCTGCCGGACACCTTCAACGATCAAGAGAATGTCGAGGCCGTAGTGGAGGGGCGCTTCCGCGAGGACGGGGTCTTCGAGGCCACCACCGTGCTCACGAAATGCGGTAGCAGGTATGAAGCGTCTCCCGAGGCGCTAGCCGGGTGACCGTACTCGGCGAGTTGGCCCTCTGGATCGCTCTTCCCGTCGCGATCTGGGGAATGGTGCTCGCTTTTGTCGGTGGAAAGCACGGCAGGGGCGACCTGGTCCTCAGCGCCGAGCGAAGCATCTACGCCGTTTTTGCGCTGCTCGTGGCCGCGTCAGCCGGGATCGTGGCCGCGTTTCTAGGCAACCGATACGAGTACCTCTACGTCGCCAGCTACTCGAACCGCGCGCTCGACACGTTCTACAAAGCGTCGGGCCTGTGGGCCGGCCAGCGCGGCTCCTTGCTTTTTTGGGTGGTCCTGCTGGCGTTCTTCTCATCGGTCGCGGTCTTCACCAATAAGCGTAAGAACCGCGAGTTCATGCCCTACGTATCGGGCGTGCTGCTGACCATCATCACCTTCTTCATCATCGTGCTACTTTTCGCCGATGTGAACCCGTTCGAGAAACTGGGTTTCACGCCGGCTGACGGCCAGGGGCTGAATCCGCAGCTCCAGAACTACTGGATGACGATCCATCCGCCTACGCTGTATTTGGGCTTCACGGCGTTCGCGATCCCCTTCGCGTTTGCGATGTCCGCATTGCTCTCGGGCAGGCTGGACTCGAGGTGGATCGTGGTCACGCGCCGGTGGACGCTCCTATCATGGTTCTTCCTGGCGAACGGGATCATCTTCGGCATGCGTTGGGCCTACGAGGAGCTGGGTTGGGGCGGCTATTGGTTCTGGGATCCGGTGGAAAACGCGTCGCTACTTCCGTGGCTTACCGCCACGGCCTTCCTCCACTCGGTGATGATCCAGGAAAAGCGCGGTATGCTCAAGGTCTGGAACATGGCCCTGGTCACTTTGACGTTCGCGCTCACGATCTTCGCGACCTTCCTCACCCGCTCTGGCCTTATCGAGTCGGTGCACTCGTTTGCCGAGAACACGAAGATTGCGTTCATCTTCCTCGGCTTTCTGGCCGCGGTCATCGGTCTTTCTACCATCCTGATCATCCATCGTCGTCCGCAGCTCAAGAGCGAGAACGAGATCCAGTCGTTCGTCTCGCGCGAGTCGGCGTTTCTGTTCAACAACCTGATCCTGTTGGCCGTGGCGTTCGCCGTCATCTGGGGAATCCTGCTGCCGCTCTTGAGCGAAGGGTTGACGGGTGAGGCCATCCAGGTGGGCGCGCCGTTCTTCAACCGGGTCAACCTCCCAATGGGGATCGCTTTGCTCGCCCTCGTGGGCATTGGGCCCGTGATCGCATGGCGGCGCGCCTCGAAGCGCAACCTGGCCAAGAACTTCACCATTCCGTTGCTCGTTGGAGTCACGGTGTTCGGCATTTTCGCGATTCGTGGGTCTCGGCACTGGATGTCGTTGACCACGTTTGGCATCTCGGCCTTCGTGATGACCGTCATCGTGGTGGAGTTCTTCAAGGGGACACGGGCGCGCGCTCAAATAGAGGGAGAGGGAATCCCACGGGCGTTCGTCCACCTGGTCGCCCGTAACAGACGGCGGTGGGGAGGCTACATCGTGCACGTGGGAATGGTGATGATCTTCACCGCATTCGCCGGGAACGCGTTCAACGTGAAGGTCATTCAGACCCTGGACCCGGGGCAGTCCATCACTCTGGCCTCACCCCTGGGACACGACTACACCCTCACCTACGAGGGGCTGTCGTCCTCCAGAGGTCGCAACATGGTCTGGCAGGCGGTCGCGCTCATGTCCCTCGACCGGGACGGCCGGCGCGTCGGTTCGATCACCACCGAAAAACGCATGTATGAAACATCGCCCGCGCCCATGACGGAGGTTGGGATTCACTCCACTCCGTTCGAGGATGTGTACGTCATTCTGGCCAACGCGGAGGATCTCATTGCCGGCGCCTACGAGAACGACCCTTCGGCGCAGCGCGCGACGTTCGAATTCCAGATCAATCTGCTGGTGGCGTGGCTTTGGTACGGCGGGCTGATGCTGACGTTCGGATCGTTGATCGCCATGTGGCCGTCTCAAGGACCGCTTCCCGCGGCGCGGCAGACCGAGGCGCGTGCCGAAGCCGTACCGGCCGCCGTGGGCGGCGATTGATAGGAGTCATATAAGCGATGGCACTGATCGTCGGCGCGGCCCTGCTTATCGGCGGGGTGATTATGTTTATCCTGCTTCCCGTGATACAAGGCCGAAGGGCCTCGCTCGAGCGGAGTGTGGACGAGCTTACCGAATCCGAAGCCAAGAAGCGCGTCAGCCTCTTGGCCCTTCGCGATGTCGAGTATGATTTCGCCACGGGTAAGTTGGACGAGAAAGATTATAAGGAACTCAAGGGGGAGATCTCCCGTGAAGCGCTGATGGCGCTTCGGGCGGTCGAGGCCGAGAGTGATGATCGCTCGCGCGGAGTCATGCGCCCGGCGGCTGAAGTGGCGGGCGGCATCGAAGCCGATATCGCGGCCGTGCGCGAGGGGCTTCGTACGGGAAGGACCTGCCACACCTGCGGGCACGTGAACGCCGAGGGTAGTCACTTTTGTGCCGACTGTGGCGCCCGCCTCCCCGCAGCGGCGGGGACGCCACCCGGGTGAGTGATTCCGCCCCCTCAGCGGTGCGGGAGACGGACTCTTCCAGGTCCCGGACCCCCACGCTCGAGGCGCGGGGGTTGGTACGCGAATTCGCGCGATTCCCAGCGGTGGACGGTATCGATTTTCAGCTCGATGCGGGGCGATTGCTTAGCATCTTCGGCCCTAACGGAGCCGGTAAGACTACCCTTCTGCGGGTTCTCGCCGGAAGTCTCCGTCCCACCAGGGGGCAGGTTCTCTTGGACGGAAATGCCGTGGATGTCGGCGACCGGGAATGGCGGCGCCGCATTGGCGTGGTGTCCCACCAGGGGTTTCTGTACGGTCGATTGACGGTGGCGGAGAACCTCGAGTTCTACGGCCGCCTGTTCGGCCTCTCCGATATTGCCGAGCGCGTCCCCGAACGGCTGGGCGCTGTAGGGTTGGAGAACCGGTCCCACTCTGCGGTCCGCACCCTGTCGCGGGGCATGCGTCAGCGGCTGGCCCTGGCGCGCGCGTTGCTGCATGACCCGGAGGTAGTGTTGCTCGACGAGCCGTACACTGGGCTCGACGCCCAGGCGGCGGATGTGTTGCGCGATGTCCTCGCCTCGCTCAAGGATGGCCGTCGCACGGTGGTGCTCGTCACGCACAACCTCGGCCAGGGGCTCGAGTTGGCGGATCGCGTCGCGATCCAGGTCGCCGGACGCTTCCGCTGGGTCGACGACCGGGACAGCGTGGAGGCTTCCACGTTCGAGGCCTTCTACCGAGACGTGGTCGAAGAGCGCGCTTGATGGACTACCTTCGCGTGATCTGGACAGTGGCTCGCAAGGACCTGCTCATCGAGATGCGCACACGCGAGCGCGTCGCCGCGATGGGCTCCTTCGTGGTGCTCGTGGGTGTGCTGTTCAACTACTCGATCGATACGACAATCGTGCGTCCCCAGGAGATCGCGCCCGGGATCATTTGGGTGACGATCATCTTTGGCGGGCTGCTCGGCATGGGGCGCACCTTCCACCTGGAGGAAGAGGATGGAGCCTTCTCAGGCGTGCTCCAGTCACCCATTCCTCTGGATGCGCTATACCTGGGGAAGTCAGCGGCCAATCTCGTTATCCTCGGCCTGGTCACGGGACTGACCTTCATGGTTTTCGGTGTGTTCTTCAACCTCGCCTTCGGACCCCATCCGTTCGTTCTCCTCACCGTCGTCGTTCTCGCTTTGCTTGGTTTTGTCGCCTTGTCGACGCTGTTCAGCGCGATGTCCGCCCGCACCACGATGGGCGAGAGCCTGTTGCCGGTGCTGGTGTTTCCGTTGCTGATTCCCATGGTGATCTTCAGCGTAAACGCCACCACCCGACTCTTTGCGGGGCGGCCGGTGTCCGAGGTGACCGGTAGCGTTAGAATGTTGGGTGCGTTCGCGATTCTATCCGTGGCGGCGGGAGCGGTGCTATTCCGTCACATCGTAGAGGAGTAGAGCAACTCACGGGAGATGTGAGCAGCATGTCGCAAAACAGACTACGGTGGACAGGACTATCCCTCGCCGTCCTGGGGACGTTGGGAGCCATTTTGGTTCTGTGGATGGTCTTCTTCTGGGTCCCCACCGAACGCACCATGGGGATCGCCCAGCGCATCTTCTACGTCCACGTGCCCGCGGCGTGGATCGCATTCTTCGCATTCGGGATCGTTGCTCTGTGCAGCGCCGTCTACCTGTGGCTGAAGGATGACCGCCTGGACATGGCGGCGTTGGCAGCCGCGGAGGGAGGCATGGTCTTCGGTACGATCATGATCCTTACCGGACCTCTCTGGGCGAGGATTTCCTGGGGAACATGGTGGACATGGGAGCCCCGCCTGGTGCTGACTCTCCTGCTATGGTTCATCTATTTTTCGTATTTCCTGGTGCGTAATGCCGCGGAGAACCCCGAGCAGGGGAAACGCTTCGCGGCTGTGGTAGGGATCATCGGTGTGCTCGATATTCCTCTTATCCACATTAGCGTTACGTGGATGCGATCGCTCCATCCGAAGCCGGTGGTTCTCAAGCCCGAGGGCCCCTCGCTCGACCCCGAGATGCTCATCACGCTGATGGTGGGGCTAGCCACCGCGACGTTGCTTTTCCTGGGACTCTTCCTGATGCGCTACACTCTGGAGTGCCTCAAGCGCGAAGTCGATCAACGGCAGACCGGCACGCAAGCCGCTCAAGGAACCTGACCATGACCAAGATCATCCGTGCCTGTCTGCTCGCGGCGGCCATCCTGGGCATCTCATCCCCCGCGCTGATGGCTCAGGGCACCGACCTCGCATCGCAAACTCTGGGACGGGCCTACTGGCACGTGTTCGCCGCGTACGCCGTCGGCTGGATCTTGGTTCTCGGGTGGGTGATCAGCATCGCCCGACGCTTGGCCGGCGTCGAGCGAGCCATGAAGGGCGACTGACGACCATTTTGCCGACCGCGCTGCGGGGAGTAGCCGCGCTGGTCGTCGCGGTGGGGGCCGGCGCCCTCGAGGCGCAGTCCACGCAAATGCCGAGCACGTTGCGCTACGGCTCGGGCCTCCTGGACGTACCGGTCGCCACCGTCATACCACACCTTACGCTGGTCACGACCTTCTCCGGCTTTTGGACCAGCCACGACACCGAGATCCTGACCAATGACTTCGGCGTGCAGGTGGGGGAGCGCCCATTCGACGGTGCGTTTCGTAGCGACGCCTCCATCACCCTCGGGCTGTTCGACCGCGTAGAGATCGGGACCTCCCTTCAGGCCTTCGAGGACGAAGCAGAGGGGGGCGACGTGGTGGGCGCATTCGGGCGGCTGCTGATCTTCCGGCCCGAAGTTCACGGCATCGGCCTCGCGGTGGGCGGTAGGTTCCTGACTACACCGGATTTCGGCGACGGTGTGGACCGCGCGCCCGGCCGGCTGGGTGGCGCCGACATTCGGATTCGGGACCCGATCGCAGGCGAGGACGTGGGCACCGAACGCACCGTGTACGCGGTGGCCAGCGCAACGCTCAGGGGGTTGGACTCCGACGGGCTCCCGCGCCACGACGTCACGGTTTCGGCGGGATGGGGCACGGGGATGTTTCAAGGGGGCGACCGGTTGCCGTGGTATGAGTTCGCCGACTCGGAGGGATGGTTCGGCGGCGTCGCTCTTCATGTCGAAGTGGGCGAGCACCGCCTGCTGAACCTCATCGGTGAGTGGAACGGCTTCGACGTGAACCTGGGCGCCCAACTGGACCTGGGCGGGCTGCGCGTCGGAGCGTATGTGCTCGGCGTGAACTACGCGCAGGACGTATCCATTTACCGCAGCACGAAGTTCGGCATCCTCGGATCGGTAGCCCTTTGCCTCCCTGAGTTGGGAACGTGCAGGCCCAAGCTACTAGAGCGCCCGGCACCCAACATGATCCAACTGCCTGCTCCGCCGCCGGACACGGTGGAGGTGAGTCGCACCGGGCCGCCGCCGCTGGGCACGGGGCGGTCCACCGAAATCTGCTTGGCTTCGGGCGTGGCCATCGACGTGCTCGTGCTCGCCACGGGTGACACGCTGGTCGGTCCGGACCGCGTGCCGCTCGATAACCTACGGCCTGGATTGGTCTTTGCCGGGACGTACGCCGATGGGCTCCCGTTCTATGAGGCTGGCGAGCCCGTCAGTCTGGAGGAGCGACGTTATGGGAAAGTGGGCGGGCTACTGGATCTCGCATGCGGAGATATGGTCCAGGTGGGGGAATTCGCCGGCGTCCCGCTGTTTGCGGAACGTGGAAGTACTCGCCCCCCCGACCGTCTATACGTGCCTGTGCGGCCTGGATTGTGGCACGGATATGAGGCCGGCGGGCGTTGAGTGGCGCGACCAGGCCTCTAGAACTCAGCTTTCTATCGAACCAGTCAGCACCCTGTTGGTGGCGTTCATCAGAGCCATCACGGCGCCCTTCGCGACATCACGCTCCTCCTCACACGTGAATGAGCCGGTGAGGCGGAGGGCCTCGCCATCGTTCTCTCCCCGCGCCGCAGCGATGATCACCCAGGTGTCGAACACGCGCACAGCCTTTACGCCGATCAACTCCAGCAGGAGCGAGCCGTTCGTGGCTGCTCCGAGGGCCTGGAGGGCGGCGTGGGCGGCTGCTCTGAGTTCGCCTTCCATCGTCTGTATGCCTTCTGCTTCTCCGGCGTAGACCACGCCACGCTCCCAACCGAACTGCACACGCGCGGTACAACGGCCATTCTGAAATTCCTCAAGACTGAACGACTCGAAGCGAAGGCGCTCCCGCTTCGGATCTGAAAGGGCCACCACAGGTCCCTCCGACGACTGGATATGAATGTGGGCGTGGGCCAATACGCTACTGATCAAAGATTTGCACGCCTGGAGCGAGGATCAAGTGAATCTTAGGAGATCACGCCAGCCAGGCGGGCACGTCGGCAGGGTCGTCGACGTCCGTCAGTGTTTCGAGTAGCCGAACGTCGAGGCCGGCCGCGTTCGCCCGAGTGAGTGTCGATTCCAGCACTCCGTCAGTGCTCCACGGGATTTCCTCGAAGAGCTCGGGATGCGGCTCGGATAGGGCAATGAGGTAATATCCGCCATCCCTCGCGGGTCCGAGCACGACGTCGGTTTCGCCGAGGGCTTCGAAGGCCTTAGACACCCGCGCCGCGTCTAGGTCAGGACTGTCGGTGCCTATTAGGCACACCCGGCGAGAGGTCTCGAGCGCATTTATGATTGCGGTGTTCATCCGCTGGCCGAGGTCACCATCGCCCTGGGGCATCAATCGGGGTGAATCCCCCAGCCACGCCCTTATCGCCGGCAAGGCCTCGGCGGGTGAGTATACCACCGCTGTTTCGAAATCACCGCCCCGCACGGCTTCGATGATGGCCTTGCCCATGCGGCGATAGAGCTCGGTGGCCCTCGCATCTCCCATTGTTCGCGCGAGTCGGGTCTTGACCTTGCCCGGAAGGGGAGCCTTGGCGAACACCAGAAGTGAGCGCTCGATAGGTCTGGCCGGGTTTCGGGTCGCGTAGGAAGCAGCCAGGCGTTCGGGTGACCCCCCAGCGAGGTATCGGACCACGAGCAGAGTGTTGCGGATCCAAGCTCGCCATCGCCCTTCCTCGTGATAGCGGCGGGGGCTCGTGAGTACCTCGGCTCGCAGGCGCCGGATCGGTCCGCGCTTGCGGAGCCGGTCGAGCAGGGCGACGTCCTCCATGAGCGGGATGACCGGATAGCCGCCCGCAGCTTGGAAGTCTTCGCCCGAGACGAGGAGTCCCTGATCGCCGTAGGCGAGCCCGGTCATGGTTTCTCGAATCTGTTGTCCGATCTCGATGAAGCGGCAGAACCACTCGTCTCCCTCGAGCCGGAAACGGAAAACGGCAGGTGACGTGACCCCCTGTTCGACCTCGGAGGAAATCGCCGCCCTGGTCTCAACCGGGAGCCTGCAATCCGCATGCAGAAACAACAGCGTGCTGCTCCGTGCCGCCACGCGGGCACCGACATTCAGTTGACGTGCTCGTCCGGGCGGCGCACTGACGACCTCGGCGCCCGCTGTGGACGCGACAGATGGGGTTTCGTCCGTGGACCCGCCGTCCACGACGATTACGCGGTGCGGGACCGAGAGTTGGGCCAGATCGCTCAGCAGGTAGGGGAGATGCTCCGCCTCGTTGAGGGTTGGGATGATGACTGCGAGCTCGAGCGGTGCCGCTCCCCTGCCGGGTTCGTCCGGCTTCACTTCAGCCACGAGACGACTTTCTTGAGCACCTTTCCCGCCGGGCCGTCCAGGCGCGCGCGCTGGTACTCGCTCGCCGCCCGCTTGACGCCCTCGACCATCGTTGGGTAGGGGAAGATCGTATTCGAGATGTCCGCCAGCGTGAGCCCGTGCGTCTTTGCGAGCACTAGCGGTTGCAGCAGGTCTCCAGCGCCGTGCCCGAGAATCGTCGCACCCAGAATCTTGCCCTTCCGATCGGCCGAAATTCTCACGAAGCCGGCGGTCTCCGCATCCGTGATCGCTCGGTCGAGGTCGGCAAAATGGTAGGTGTAGGTCTGCCCTCCCAGCGCTTCCGCTTCCGCCTGCCCCATCCCCACATGGGCGATCTCGGGGTCGGTATAAGTGACCCACGGTACGTTGGCGTAGTCCACGGCGGTGTTGAGTGGGAGTAAGGCGTTGCGTAGCGCAGTCTTGGCCATGTAGTCGGCCACATGAGTGAACTGAAGTCCGCCAGTCACGTCGCCGGCTGCCCAGATGCGGTCGCCGGTCGTCTTCAGGTGCTTGTCGACCCGGACCGCCGCACCGTCGAGCTCGACGCCGGCACGCTCGAGCTCCAAGCTGCCGGTGGCCGGCCTTCGACCCGTGGCTACGAGGATTTCGTCAGCGGCGAAACGCCTTCCGTCTTCCGTCGTCAGGCATTTCGCATCCCCATCCTTGTCGCCCTGCACGACCTTCGTCCCAAGCTCTATCGTGATGCCCTCCGCTCGGAGCAGGTCGGCCAGGGCATCCGCTACGTCGGGGTCCTCTTTGGGCAGGATCTGGTCCATCATCTCCAACACGGTCACCCGGGCTCCCAGCCGGGCGAACACCTGCGCGAACTCCAACCCGATCGGTCCCCCGCCCAGAATCACCAGGCGCTCAGGGAGAGATTGTGTGTCGAAGACGGTTTCGTTGGTCAGATACCCGATGTCCGCCAGGCCGGGGATGGGAGGGGCGGTCGAGCATGCTCCGGTCGCGATCACGAAACGGCGCGAACGTAGCCGGCCGACTCCTTCGACCTCGACTCGATGAGGGTCGACGAAGCGGGCGTTGCCGAAGTGCACGCCCACTCCCATGTCCCTGAAGCGCTCCGGATCGTCGTGGTGGGCGACGACTCCCCGGGCTCTCGTCATGCGCTCCATGACCTCTGAGAACGCGTGCACGGGGGCGGCACCGACAAGGCCCAACTTTTCGGCCTGGCTCATGGTGTGGGCGAGTCGGGCCGACGCGATCAGAGCCTTGGAGGGGACGCACCCGGTCCAGAGGCAATCTCCACCCAGGGCCGCACTCTCGACGAGTCCGGGTCGCGCGCCCAGGTAGGCGGCTCCGGCGGCGGTCACGAGGCCGGCGGTACCGCCTCCTATGGCGACCAGATCGTATTCGAGTTCTTTGCTCATTCGGTTCTCGCGTAAACCGCTGTGGGTGGGTGGTGCTCTCGTCGGTGCATCAACCCGTCCGCCGGATGGGTAGTTCCCGGGTAGGACCTCCGGGAAACAGGCCCAGACACACATTCCGACGTCCCGGAAGGCTGCTTAAGATGGGGTTCGACCGGACCTCCGGCGAGAACACCCTTTCGCTTTATCTTCGGGTCGTGTAGAATACCCTTCAACGCACCGTCCAGAGCAACGAGGAAGCCATGGCCACGGTTGAACCGACCAACCAGTCGAACGACAAGAAGCAGAAAGCCCTCAGCACCGCGATCAGCCAGATCGAGCGAGCCTACGGGAAGGGCTCGATCATGATCATGGGCGCCGATGGCTCCAGGATCGAGATCGACGTGATTTCGACGGGTGCCATCAACCTGGACGCCGCGATAGGGATCGGTGGCATCCCACGGGGCCGGATCACCGAGATCTACGGGCCCGAGTCCAGCGGCAAGACGACACTGTGCCTCCACATTATCGCGAACGCCCAGCGGCAGGGAGGTATCGCCGCGTTCATTGACGCCGAACACGCGCTGGACGTGGGGTATGCCCGCAAACTGGGTGTGGACGTCGACAACTTGCTGGTGTCCCAGCCGGACACCGGTGAGCAGGCACTCGAAATCGCCGAGGTGCTCATTCGCAGCAGCGCCATCGACGTGGTGGTCGTGGACTCCGTCGCGGCACTCGTTCCGCGTGCGGAGATCGAGGGCGAGATGGGTGACACACATGTAGGTCTCCAGGCCCGCCTGATGAGCCAGGCGCTCCGGAAACTCACGGGTGCGGTGAACCGGTCCCAGACCTCGGTGATCTTCACCAACCAGATCCGCGAGAAGATCGGCGTCATGTTCGGCAATCCGGAGACCACGAGTGGAGGGCGGGCGCTCAAGTTCTACGCCTCGCTACGCATGGACATCCGTCGCATCGGCGCGATCAAGGACGGAGCGGACATCATCGGCAATCGCACCCGCGTAAAGGTCGTGAAGAACAAGTGTGCGCCGCCGTTCAAGCAGGCGGAGTTCGACATCCTCTACGACCGGGGGATCAGTCACGAATCCCTGCTTGTCGACATCGGCACGGAGTTCGAGATCATCGAGAAATCTGGATCCTGGTACTCGTACGGGGACCTCCGTCTCGGGCAGGGCAAGGAGAATTCCAGGGAGTTCCTTATCGAGAACCCCGACATCCTCGAGGAGGTGGAGGCTAGGGTCCGCATGGCTCTCGGGTTGACGGAAACCGGCGATTCGGCGCCCGAGGAAGCCGTCACGCAGGACGCGGATACGGGCGAGTCCGCCGAGGCCGTGAAGGTTGTGGGATCGACTGCGGACGAGGCGGCCCAGCCATCGGCGACCTAGCTGATTAGGGAGTTCCCGCGAGGTTCGAGGCCCGGCGCTGCGCCGGGCCTTTTCTCGTTCGGAGCGTCGCCCGATTCGTGCCCCGTCCATCGTCGTGTTCTATTGGGCCGGATCATCCTTGATCGTTATACTTTGGCCCCATGAACGTCCCAAGAGAGTACCGTGACCACCGCTGAGATCCGAGCCAGCTTCCTGAGGTTCTTTCAGGACCGCGGGCACGAGGTGCGTCCGAGTTCGGCCCTGGTTCCGGCTGAAGATCCCACCTTGCTGTTCACCAACGCAGGCATGGTGCAGTTCAAGCGGGTCTTTCTCGGAAGCGAGGACGTGCCGTATCGTCGTGCCGTTACGTCCCAGAAGTGTGTGAGAGCGGGAGGCAAACACAACGATCTCGAAGAGGTCGGCCGAACGGCCCGACATCACACCTTCTTCGAGATGCTGGGCAACTTCTCCTTCGGAGACTATTTCAAGCGCGACGCTATCGAATTCGCCTGGGAGTTCCTGATCGACGAGCTCGGGCTCGACCCGAACCGCATGTACGTCACCGTGCACCACACCGATGACGAAGCGGCAGCCCTCTGGGAAGAGGTGGCGCGCGTTGCCCCGGAGCGCATCTACAGGCTCGGCGACGAGGACAACTTCTGGCAGATGGCCGATACCGGACCGTGCGGGCCGTGCTCGGAGGTGCACTATGACGTCCGTCCGGAGGAGAAATGGGGCGAGGTGCTATCCGTCGAGGAGTTCGAGGCGGCAGGCGAGGCCGGGGAATTCCTCGAGTTGTGGAATCTCGTATTCATGCAGTTCGATCGAGACGAAGAGGGGAATGACAAGGCATTACCTGCGCCATCGATTGATACCGGGGCTGGCCTCGAGCGGCTTGCCGCCGCGGTCCAGGGCGTCGATTCGAACTATGACATCGACGTCTTCCGGCCGCTTTTGGATGCCGTCGCAGAGGCCGTAGACCGACCTTACGAGCCCGAGAACGATGAGAGCGTGAGCTACCGCGTGCTCGCCGATCACGCTCGGGCGGTGGCGTTCCTGCTGACGGACGGGGTGTTTCCGTCTAACGAGGGACGGGGGTACGTGCTCCGCCGAATCCTGAGGCGTGCCGTACGTCACGCCTGGCTGCTGGGCCGGCGCGAGCCGACGCTCGTCAACGTCGTGGAGTCGGTCATCGACACGATGGGGGACGTATTCCGCGAGCTACGCGACCGGCGCGAGCACATACTCACCACCGTTAGAGCCGAGGAGGAGCGCTTTCTGGACACTGTCGAGGGCGGCATGGCCCGCTTCGACGAATTGGTGCCTGAAGCAGGGGACCCAGGGGGTTCGCGGGTCGTCCCCGGCGAGGAAGTGTTCAAGCTCTACGACACGTTTGGCTTCCCCCCGGACCTCACGACGCTCATGGCGGAGGAGCGGGGATATGGGGTCGATCTCGAGGGCTTCGAGCGGGCGCTCCACACGCAGCGTGACCGGAGCCGCGCGGATCGCAAGAGCCGGCAGCACCGGGTCTCGGGGGGTGACGGCCTCGAGGGGTGGAAGGTCCTCGACGCCGGCGAGCAGACATTCGTGGGTTACGAGGCGCTCACGGCTGAGACGACTGTGCTCGGTCTGTGGAACGAAGGTGATCGGCTCGGGGTCCACCTCCGCGAAAATCCCTTCTACATAGAAGCCGGCGGCCAGGTGTCCGACGTGGGTACCGTATCGGGAGACTGCTGGTCGATTGTCGTGGACGAAGTCCGCAGGGTAGGCGACCTCGTCGCCGTGTTCGGGGTGATCGACGGGGAAGCCCCCTCGGCAACCGAGGATTCGAAGTTGAGCGTGTCAGCCGTCGTCGACCGCGGGGTGCGGAGGGATACGCAGCGGAATCACACTGCGACGCACCTCCTCCACGCCGCACTCCGAGACACACTCGGAAAGCATGTGGTCCAGCGCGGATCGCTTGTGGCCCCGGACCGCCTGCGGTTCGATTTCGCACACACATCTCCAATGACGCCGGATGAGATTCGCGAGGTAGAGGGCAAGGTCAACGCGGGAATCTTCGGCAATCACGACGTCGTGATCGAGTCCCGCTCGCATGAAGAGGCCGTCGCGGACGGTGCCATGGCGTTGTTCGGCGAGAAGTACGGCGATGTCGTCCGCGTCGTGCGCATTCCCGGTGTCAGCATGGAACTCTGCGGTGGAACGCACGTTGCGAACACGAGCGAGATCGGTCTATTCAGGCTGACCCAGGAGACCGGCATAGGTTCGGGGGTGCGCCGGGTCGAGGCTCTGACAGGCCCGGGCGTGCTAGCGTACTTCGAGGGCCGCGAAGCCTTGCTGGAAGAAGTGGCGAACGAGCTCGGTGCCACGAGCGAGGGCGTTGTCGCGCGAGTAAGGCAGCTCATCGCCGAAAAGCAGGAGCTCGAGGGCCTGTTGAACGACCTCCGTAGCTCGGGAGGTGGTGGGGAGACAGTTGTTCGCGAGGCCGTGGTCGAACTGAACGGAGGCGGACAAGCGCTCTACAGGGCGGTGCGCATTCGTGCGCGCGACCCGGGCGATGTGCGAAAATGGGGGGACAGCTTCCTGGGCTCCGTGGGTAGTGGTGTTGCGGTGGTGGCGGCAGATCTGCCTGGTGGTAAGCACAGTCTATTCGCCTTTGTCACGGATGACCTGATCGGCCAGGGCATTCGTGCGGATGTCTTGGTACGGGCCGTTGCCGCCGTCGTAGGCGGCAGGGGAGGCGGCAAGGCCCACATGGCGCAGGGTGGTGTCGAGAACCCGGAAGCCATCGTCGAGGCACTGGAAGCGGGGGAAGCCGCGGTGCGTGACCTGGCGTCCGAAGGGACCGCATGAGCGAGCTCTCCGACTGGATCGAAAGAAGAGACCCACCGGCTCCAGAGGCTTTCTTGCCCTGGCTGGATGCCCCGGCGGCGGAGCTGGACGACATCCCGTCATCCTTGCTCGAGCGTGCGCTCGTGTCGTTGGACGAGGCGCTCGCCCGTCCCGGTCGGAGCAGGGTGGGGGCACTCCACCTGCTCGCCGCCGATGGTTTCCTCACCTACGCCTGTGAAGCAGCGACGGAAGCCGATGATGTCGGTGCTACGTTGAGAAATCTCCTGGAACGCGTCGCGGAACACGGCGAGTGATGGAGAGCATTCTCGGTGACTTGGGAGACCTCCACAGCCACCTGATCCCAGGTGTGGATGACGGCGCTCAGGCCGTCGAGGACGCCTTGGATGCCGTCGACCAAATGGTGCGCGCCGGCGTGCGCCGAATCGTGACGACCCCACACCTGGCTGCCGGCCTGATCGATGACTCGGACGAGTTCGAGGCGTATATGGCCGAGGTAGAAAAGGCTTGGCGGCAGGTGCACGCCTTGGTCTCCAGGCGATTCCCCGAGGTGGGCTTCCACCGGGGATTCGAGGTCGCGATCGACGCGCCGGATGCGGATCTCTCAGATCATCGCCTGAGAATGGCTGGTACGTCGTTCATGCTCATCGAGTGGCCCAGGCTCCACGTACCTCAGCGCACCGAGCGCGTGGTAAAGCGCATCCGGGAGACGGGGGTCAAGCCGATCATCGCCCACCCCGAGCGGTATTCTGGAATGGATGCAGAGTTGGCTGTGGTGGGCCTTTGGCGTGACGCCGGGGCGTATATTCAGGTGAATCACGGGTCGCTGGTGGGTCGTTATGGCAAGTTCGCGCAACAGATCGCCATGGAGTTGCTCGAGAAAGGCTGGGTCGATTTTCTGTCCAGTGACTTCCACGCCCGCAGTGGCCTCAAGCCCTACATTCGTGAGTCTAGGGAAGCGCTCTCCGAAGTGGGAGCCGAGGAGCAGTTCAGGACGCTGACCGCTACCAACCCCGCCCGCCTGTTGACTGACGAGGATCCCATACCTGTTCAACCCCTTTTCGTGGCGCCGGGATGGTGGGATCGGGTCAAGGGGATGTTCGGGGGTAGCGGGAGGCGTCGGCCATGAGCACTGCGTCGGCCGCGCTGGCGGCTCTGGCTGATCTCGCAACCAGGGTAGGGGAGGATCACTCGAACGAGATCGACTCGGTGGCTGTGATGGCGGTGGACGTATTGCGTAAGGGATGCAAGCTGATGTTCTGTGGAAATGGAGGCTCAGCCGCCGATGCCCAGCACCTTGCCGCCGAGTACGTCGTGCGGTTCAAGCGTCCGCGGAGACCGCTCGCGGCGATCGCGCTCACCACCGATACGTCGGTCCTGACGGCCGGTGCGAACGACTTTGGCTACGAGTTCGTCTTCGAGCGGCAGGTGCGAGCCTTGGCCATAGAAGGAGATCTTCTCTTCCTTCATTCCACGAGTGGAGAATCCGATAACCTCCTGCACGCGGCGCGCGCGGCCCGAGAACTCGGGGTCACGACCGTTGCGTTACTCGCCAAAGGCGGCGGTCGCCTCCGGGAGGAAGTAGACCAAGCGATTGTGGTGCCGACGGATGACGCCGCGAGAGCGCAGGAGCTTCATCTCGCGATCGGACATGTCGTGTGCGATCTGGTTGACCGCGCGTTTGTAGAGGAGGCCTGATCCCGGTGGAATTCGCACAGGATATACCATCGATTCTAGCGGAGAGTCGAAGGCGTGAGAAGGCGCAAACCCAGTATTACCGGGCGCTGGCGTCGGTTGCGGAGAGCGTGGGCGACGGTCCGGTGTCGGAGCGCCTCAATGCGATGCACGCGGACGAGCAGCATCATCTCTCTCGCCTTACCGCCAGGCTGATCGAGCTAGGGGGGACACCCGAGGATCTGTCGACCTTCCCTCCGGAAGAGGCTGCGTACGAGGGCTGGGAGGGTGTGGCCCGGGATCGCGAACTGAGGGAGATCGAGTGGTACGAGGGGATCGCAACAGTCATCGACGATCCGGTCACTCGAGAGGTGATCATGGAGATCCTCGAATCGGAGCGGCATCACCAACGGGAGCTCGGGGGGAAGTGGATGTCGGCATGACGCCCGCCCCGCCCCGCCCACTCATCGATTTGACCGGCAAGCAGGCGCTCGTGACCGGGGGTTCCCGTGGTGTGGGACGCGCGACCGCGCTGATGCTCGCTCGAGCTGGCGCCTCGGTCGGTATCGCCTATCGCAGCCGTAAGGAAGACGCCGATCGTACCGCGGACGAGTTAGCGTCCTTGGGCGTCGCATCGTGGTCCGAGTCCGGTGACCTGTCCGACCCCGCTGAGGCCGAACGGCTGTTCGCCCGCGTCGACGGCGAGTTCGGGGGACTCGATCTCTTCGTGGGCAATGCGGGTGTGTGGCCCTTGGCGGACGTGGCTTTGGCGGACATGAAGGACGAACAATGGCGCTCCACGATGGGCGCCAATCTGGATTCCATCTTCTATACGTGCCGAGCAGCCGCGAGAACAGTGAGAGACGGGGGCGCCATCGTACTGGTGAGCTCGACGGCCGCCCAACGGGGGGAGGCGTTCCACGGTGACTACGCTGCAAGTAAGGGGGCCATGCTTTCACTCGTGAAGGGCCTGTGCGTCGAGCTGGCTCCGAGGGACGTGACGGTCAACGCTGTGGCGCCCGGATGGATCGACACCGAGATGTCACGCCCCGCCCTCGGTGACGGCGCGCTCGAGCGGATCAACCAAGCGATTCCGCGGGGGCGGGTCGCATCGCCCGAGGACATCGCCGGCCCGATCGTCTTCCTCTGCTCGTCGATGGCGCGCCACATTACGGGCGAGATCCTGAACGTCAACGGTGGGGCGGTGTTGGTGGGGTGATGCACGCGATCGCGGAAGCTCCCCGGGAAGTCTTGAGGATCGTGGAGCGCCTCGAGGAGGAGGGATTCGAGACCTGGGCGGTCGGTGGTGTGGTCCGCAACCATCTGCTTGGGCGCGATCCAGGGGATTGGGACCTCACCACGCGCGCGACTCCCAGGGACGTCATGCGCCTCTTCAAGAGGACAGTCCCGATCGGACTCGACCACGGCACGGTGGGAGTCCTGGGGGAGGACCGCACGCTGTTCGAGGTCACGACATTTAGGAAAGACGTCGAGACAATGGGACGTCGGGCGGTGGTGGAGTTCGCGGAGCGCATCGAAGACGATTTGGCCCGGCGTGACTTCACGATCAATGCCATCGCATGGCACCCGCTCCGCAAGGAGTTTCTGGATCCTTTCGCCGGCTCAGACGATCTGGACCGGCGTGTGCTGCGAACGGTGGGCAACGCTAGTGAGCGCTTCTCGGAGGATCTTCTTCGGGTGCTTCGCGGCCTGCGCTTTGCGGCGGCATTCGGACTGACCGTCGACCCGGATACGTGGGTGGCCCTATGCGACGCTGTGGATCAACTGGACATCCTGTCGGGCGAGCGGGTTCGAGAGGAGTTGCTCAAGGTGCTCGGCTCGAGGCTGCCGTCGGGTGTCCTGTCCCTCTATGCTGCCTCGGGCGTCTTGTCCGCGCTCTACCCCGAGATTGACGCGTACGCGGACGAGTGGTCCCTGGCCCTCCTCACCTGTGATGGTCTTTCGGCCTCGCGACCCATTCTTCGATTCACCGCGGTTCTGGATGTTTTGGCAGACGGACCGGGGACCGCCGGTGAACGGGCCGCGGTTCTCATGGGACGCCTTCGATTCTCCAATGCCGATGTTCGGTTTGTGACCCGGTTGCTCGACGCTCCGCAGGTTCCGTCGTCCGAGGCTGAGGAGGCCGACCGAAGGCGGTGGCTCTCGACGGTTGGCCCGGAGCTCGTGGAACCGACGGGGCGGCTGATCGCCGCGCGGGCTCGGGCTCGGCGCGCTGTGCTGGCTCGCCCGGCCGACGACGCGGTCGCAGCGTGGCGCGGAGTGCAGGCGACCAGACGCCGGCGTCCGCCGCTCACCCTGGACGACCTGGCGATCAGCGGGGACGACCTGATTATGCTCGGACACGCGCCGGGTCCGAAGTTCGGAGGTGCGCTTCAGTCCATGCTCGACAGCGTTCTCGAAGACCCTGCGCTCAACACCGCCGAGCAGCTCTCGGCCATGGCCGTAGAGATCTTGGGTGCTCCGGCCGGAAAGGGCGGCTCATGAGCGAATTGGAACTGTTTCCGGGTGAGATGTCCGAGCCGAGGTCGACTGTGCACACCGAGAATTCTCGCGAGAATGAACGGCCGCTCGCGGCTCGGATGCGTCCTGACAGCCTCGACCGGTTCGTGGGGCAGGAGCATCTCGTGGGCGCGGGCACGGCAGTGCGGTCGATGATCGAGAGCGGCGAGCTGGGGAGTATGATCCTTTGGGGCCCTCCGGGGAGTGGGAAGACGACCCTGGCACGTCTCCTGGCAGACTCCACCGACGCAGCGTTCGTAGCGTTCAGTGCCGTGACGGAGGGTGTAGCCCGCGTGCGCGAGGTCATCGCCGAAGCGAAGGCTCGCAGGGCAGCGAACGGTCGTCGCACCATCCTCTTCTGCGATGAGATCCATCGGTTCAACAAGGCTCAACAGGACGCCTTTCTTCCTCATGTCGAGGATGGCTCGATCGTCCTGATCGGCGCCACGACCGAAAACCCGTCCTTCGAGGTCGTGCGCCCCTTGTTGTCCAGGGCGCCCGTCTACGTGCTCGAGGCACTCTCCGAGGCGGATTTGGCCCGGCTCGTAGACCTGGCGCTCTCCGATGAGGAACGCGGGTTGGGCGGACGAGGACTCTCGGCCGATCCTGATGCGATACGTCTGATCGCCAAGGGCGCCGACGGCGATGCCCGCCGTGCTTTGGGTGTGCTCGAGGGCGCGGCCAAGCTCGCGGGACCGGATGGCACGGTGAGTACGGCGTTGGTGGAGGAGGCCTTGCAGCACCGCTTCGCCGTGTACGACAAGGGGGGCGAGGAGCACTTCAACCTGATCTCGGCCCTGCACAAAGCGGTGAGGGGGAGTGACCCGGATGGAGCCCTGTATTGGCTCGCGCGCATGCTTCAGGGTGGTGAGGACGGGATGTACCTCGCGCGGCGTCTCGTGCGGATGGCCGTAGAGGACATTGGTTTGGCCGATCCGGGCGCCTTGCTCGTTGCGACTTCGGCACGGGACGCGTACCACTTTCTCGGCAGCCCGGAGGGGGATCTGGCCCTGGCCCAGGCGGCGACCTATCTCGCCACGGCTCCCAAGTCCAACCGCCTGTACACGGCGTACAGGGACGCGAGCCGAGCTGCGGAGCAAACTCCCGCCGAACCTGTGCCGCTCCATATCAGGAACGCGCCCACCGACCTCATGAAGTCACAGGGATACGGAGTCGGCTATGAGTACGATCCCGATCAGCCCGAGGGAGTCTCGGCTCAGACCTATCTCCCCGAGAAACTCGATGGACGCAGGTTCTACGAGCCGAGCGACGAAGGCCACGAGGACGCGATCGCCCTGAGAATGTCGTGGGTGGAGGAGCGGCGGGTGGAAGCCGGGCGCAACACGATGCGGCAGGAGCCCCCCGAACCAGATGACACACCTCCGGGGTAGCAACGGTGGCACCTGACTGGAGTAGAGCATTCCCACACAGTTGATCGATAATCGCATGCCGGTGGACCGCGCGGTCCTCGTCGGCGCTCCCACCCGCAGCGTCGATGAGCGGCTGGCCGAGGAGCACATGCGGGAACTCGCGCGCCTTACCGACACCGCCGGTGGCGAGGTGGTCGCGAGCCTCCAGCAGCGGATCCGGGCGCCCCATCCCCGATTCTTCATCGGTGAAGGGAAAGCGGATGAGCTGCGGGACCTCGTGGAGGAGTCCGAGGGCGACCTCGTGATCTTCGACGACGAGCTTTCGCCGGGGCAGGGGAAGCATCTCGAGGAGCACCTGGGGGTCCGGATCATGGATCGTTCGGAACTCATCCTCGACATCTTCGCGTCCCGTGCCCGTACGAGCGAAGCCAAGATGCAGGTCGAACTGGCGCAGCTCGAGTATTTGCTGCCGAGACTCAAACGCATGTGGAGCCACCTCTCCCGCATACGCGGAGGAATCGGTTTGCGCGGGCCCGGTGAGACGCAGTTGGAGACGGACCGCCGGCTCATCGGAAAAAGAATCTCCGCCCTCAGGCGGAAGCTCAAGGAGGTCGCCAAGGCTCGGCAGGTTCAGCGCCAGTCACGCCGGGGCAACTACCGAGTGGCGCTGGTGGGTTACACGAATGCTGGGAAGTCGTCGCTGCTCAGGACCCTTTCGGGCTCGGATCTCTTTGTCGAGAACCGCCTCTTCGCCACGCTCGACTCCGCCACCCGCTCGGTCGACCTAGGCTCGGGCCATCAGGCTTTGGTCACGGATACGGTGGGCTTCATCCGAAAGCTCCCGCACCACCTGATCGCTTCGTTCCGATCCACCCTTGAAGAGGCCGGCGAGGCCGATGTAATGGTGCACGTCATCGATGCGTCACACCCCGACTGGGAAGAGCAGAAGGAGGTTGTCGAAGAGGTGTTGGTGGAGTTGGGGCTGGAATCGGCCCCGCAGATTCTCGCCTTCAACAAGGTGGACCGACTGACCCATGCCGAAGAAGACGCCATGCGGCGGAGGATCCGTAGCTTCGACTCGACCCCGGCTCTGTTTGTTTCGGCGCTAGAGATGGAGTCGCTCGACGGCCTCAAGGAGACGCTCAAGGCACGCATCCGAGCTAACCTCACTGAGGTCGAGGTCCGTGTTCCATCGCATGACGGAGCTGCACTTGCCACGCTCTACCGAGAGGGAGAGGTGCTGCGACGGGAGGACAATGGGAAAACGGTCACGATCACCGTGCGGCTGCCCGTGGCGTCGATCGGACGGCTGCGCCAACTGGACGTCGCTCTAGTGGCTGAGGCGGATTAGGCACCGATGGGTGACCATGTCCACTTCGTCGGACCCGGCCGTATGGGGCTTGGCCTCGGCTACGCTCTCTGGCAGGCTGATGCCCTAGCCTCGTTGGCCTACTTCGGCCGGCGGCCGGAGCCGCCCACACATCCATTGTTCACACAGAGCCTGGCCGCGTACTCGTTCGGTCTGGAAGGTGTTGACCTCGGTCCCACGATCGTGATTCTTTCGGTGCCGGACGACGCCATCGCCGGGGTGGCCGAGCTAGTGGCTGCCCAAGGACCCGCACCAGAGAGATGCGCCGCGTTCCACCTCTCGGGAGCGCTCAGCACAGAAGTGCTGGCTCCACTTCACGCGAGCGGTTACGCGGTGGGTTCGCTGCATCCGCTTCAAGCGGTGGCGAACGCCATTACCGGGGCCGCCAGGCTTCCGGGGTCGTACTTTTCTGTGGCGGGAGAGCCGGGCGCCATCGCCGCGGCTCGCCGGCTCCTCGAGGCCCTCGGCTCGCCCACGATCAGGGTGCCAGAGCGTGTCCGGCCGATATACCACGCCGCCGCGGTTATGGCCTCCGGTTACCTTGCCACCTTGCTCGCTGCTGCTGCGCGCCTGATGGTACAGGCGGGCCTACCCGAGGATGAGGCCCTGCCCGCTCTCCTGCCGCTCGCGAGGGGCACTCTGAGTGCGTTGGAGGAGTCGGAACTGGGACGGGCGATCACTGGGCCGGTGATCCGTGGAGACGTTGAGACCATCGGGCTCCACATGCGGAGCCTGGAGCCGCGTGAGCGTGCGTTGTACGCTGCGCTTGGTATGGAGCTTGCGGACCTCATCGAGGGTACGGGCTTCGACAGCGCCGCCCTTTCGGAGATCCGTACGCTCATGGAGAAAGAAGTATGAGGCTTTACATCAACGTGGACCACGTAGCGACCGTACGCGAGGCGCGGGGCACAGACGAGCCCGACCCCGTCCGCGCGGCTGTTCTCGTCGAGCTGGCAGGGGCACACGGCATCACCGTCCATCTGCGCGAGGATCGCCGGCACGTGAGCGAGCGCGACGTTCGCCTTCTCATGGCGACCGTACGGACCGGCGTCAACCTGGAGCTTGCCGCCGCGAGCGACATCCTCGACATCGCGTGTGAGTTGCTGCCCATGCAGGCAACATTGGTCCCGGAAAAGCGGGAAGAGGTGACCACCGAAGGCGGGTTGGATCTCGCGAGCGAGGCCACCAGGGAGGCCACTAGCGCGGCCGCCGAACGTCTCATGTCCCACGGCATCCGCACGTCGCTTTTCATCGATCCCGACCCTGACTCCCTGCGGCTGGCGGCCGAGATGGGAGCAGATGCGGTCGAGCTACACACGGGCGAGTACGCCAATGCCGAGCGGGCCGGCGAGGATGCACAGCTCCAGCGGCTCGCGGCGGCGGCCCGGCTCGGCGGCCAACTGGGCCTCGCCGTCCACGCCGGGCACGGCCTCACCTACGAGAATGTCACTCCGGTCGCGGCGGTCCCGGAGGTCGAGGAACTCAATATCGGACACTCGATCGTGTCTCGTGCCGTGCTGGTTGGAATGGAGCGCGCTGTCAGGGAGATGTGGGAGTTGATTGCGGCCGCCCGTGCGGGAATCCAATCCCGTTGAAGCGTGCCTGGAGCTGGATCCTCGGCATCACTGTCAGCGCCCTCCTGATCTGGTGGGTCCTGCGGGACGTCGAGATCGCCGAGGTCGCACAGCAGATCGCGACCGGTAACCTGTGGTGGTTCCTCGGCTCCGTGTTCGTAGGCACGTCGGGGTATTTCATACGGGCCATGCGCTGGAAGATTTTCCTGCATCCGCTGAAGCCCGACACCACCCTGCATAGCCGATGGGCCGCAATAAGCATCGGCTTCATGGTGAACAACCTCGTTCCGGGGCGCGTGGGGGAGCTAGCGCGGCCGTACGCGCTGGGGCGGCTGGAGCGGCTGTCTTTTTCAGGTGTGTTCGGGACCCTGGTGGTGGAGCGATTCCTGGACACCGTGGTCATGCTGTCGTTCCTGTTCATCGCCGTACTCACGCCTGGCTTTCCTGATTCGGTGGCGCTGTTTGAGGGTGATATCGGGTTGCTGGTCCGAGGTGCCTTCGTGTTCCTGGGCATCCTGATCGTATTGCTAATGGCGATGCTGTTCTTCCCGGAGCCCGTGGTGCGGGCGACCGGGCGCATGGCGCTGCGGTTGCCGGGTCGATGGAGTGATCGTGTCGTTGAGGCCCTCGAGTCGTTCCTTCAGGCGATGCGACTCTTTCACAGTCCGGTTCTGGTGTTCAAGGCTCTCGCATGGAGCTATGGATTCTGGTTGTGGCACGGCCTCTCGTTCTGGATGGGATTCAAGGCCTTTGGCGTGGAGGCCGGCTTTGGCGCTGCGATATTCACGGAAGCGGTCGTGGCGTTCGCCGTCGCCGTACCTGCCGCTCCGGGCTTTTTCGGGACCTTCCAGGCGGGGGCCGCCCTGGCGCTGATCGAGGTGTACGGTATGCCGGGACCGCAGACGTTGGCGTTCGCGTTCGGCTACTACGGCGGAGGGTTCGTCCCGATTACGCTGTTCGGTCTGTACTACGCGTGGCGGGTCGGGTTCTCGCTCAAAGACCTCAAGGTCGGAGAGGGGGAGCCTACCCATGCACCCTGATCGTCGGGGAATCCGCGTAGAGGCGCCTGCAAAAATAAACATCGATCTGAAGGTTCTCGGCCAGGACGAGTCGGGGTACCACCAGCTCGAGACGCATTTCGCCGCTGTGGGTTTTTTTGACGTGCTCACGGTGGCGCTGGCGGACGGCGGCCTGGAGTTGAGAGTGGAGGGTGCGGACTTGGGTGACCCGCGCGACAATCTGGTGTATCGGGCGGCGGCGGCGTTCATCGCGGAGGCGGCCGTGGCCGAAGGCGCGCGGATGACGCTCGAAAAGGCCATTCCCGCGGGAGCGGGACTAGGCGGGGGTTCGTCGGATGCGGCAGCTACCCTCAAGCTTCTGAACCGCCTGCACGGCGATC
>JBGMRK010000004.1:0-13160 GCA_048061375.1 Longimicrobiales bacterium
ACTCTCCTCGCCACTCTCGGGATGGCCGCCGCGCCGTCGCTTCACTAGTCTTCCCTCACCACCCCGGATCGGAGCGCACGATGTCCCTTTGGCACCCCGCGGCAAGCCGGATAGGCGTCACCCTTCTGACTATATCCACGCTCGCCTGCGGCGGCTCGACGCCCGACTCGGCGGCTCGGCCCGACTACCGGAAGGTCGCCGAGCGGCTGAGCGGCTTCATCGCGCATGAGATGGCCGACAAGGAACTTCCGGCGCTCTCGGTGGTCCTCGTGGACGACCAGGAGACCGTCTGGGCCGCGGGTTTCGGCTGGGAGGACCCGGCGGACAGCGTGCCCGCTACGGCGGAAACGGTCTACCGCGTGGGTTCGGTGTCCAAGCTCTTCACCGACCTGGGCATCATGCAGGCCGTCGAACGAGGGGACGTCGACCTAGACCAGCCGGTCGCCGAGCTGCTTCCCGGGTTTGCTCCTAAGAGCGACTTCGACAAGCCCATCACGCTCAGGCAGCTCATGTCCCACCGGTCGGGCTTGGTGCGGGAGCCCCCGACCGGACACTACTTCGACGACACGGCGCCCTCGCTCGAGGCCACGGTGGCGTCGCTGAACTCGACGCGCGCCGTGCACGAACCGGAAGCTCGTACAAAGTACTCCAACGCCGGCATCGCGACGGTGGGCTACGTGCTCGAGTACATGAGTGGCGAGCCATTCGCCGAGTACCTGAAGGCGGCCGTACTCGAGCCTTTGGGCATGGACGACAGCTCCTTCCTGCCCGAGCCGAACGTGGTGGACCGGTTGGCCACGGCCTACATGTGGACGTACGACGGTCGCACGTTCGAGGCTCCGACTTTCCAACTCGGCATGGCGCCGGCCGGCAGCATGTACGCCCCCGTCACCGATCTGGGCCTGTTCATGCAGGCGCTCTTCGCCGACGGGCGGGGCCGCCGGGGCGTGGTGGTGAGTCCTTCCACGCTCCAGGCCATGCTCCGGCCCCAGTTCGCCGAGGCCGGCGCCACGACCGGCTACGGCATCGGGTTCGCGCTCTCCGAGTTCCGGGGGCAGCGGTCCATCGGCCACGGCGGCGCCATCTACGGCTTCGCCACCGATCTGGCCGCACTCCCCGACGCCAAGCTGGGGGCGGCCGCGGTGACGAGCATGGATGGCGCGAACGCGGTGGTGAGCCGGATCACGCGCTACGCGCTGGAGCTCATGCTCGCGGCGCGTGAGGGTCGGACGCTCCCCGAGGCCGAAACCACTCACGATATTCCTGAGGGACTGGCGGAGTCGGCGGCCGGCCGCTACGGGAGCGGCGACGAGAGCCTCGAGATCACGGTGCGCGGAGGCCAGGCCCACGCGTGGCTTGCGAGCTCGGGATTACGTCTCAGGCTCCGGGCCATCGGAGACACGCTCGTAGTGGACGACCGTCTCTCGTACGGCATGCGGATTTTGCCCACGCCCGAAGGCGTGCTGGTGGACGGACGGCTGAGGCAGCGGGTCTCCGCCCACCCTCCACCCACTGCGGCGCCCGCCCGCTGGAAGGGGCTCATCGGCGAGTACGGGTGGGACTACAACACGCTCTACGTGCTCGAGCGCGAGGGCCGGCTGTACGCCCTGATCGAGTGGTTCTTCCAGTACCCGCTCGAGGAGCTGTCCCCGGACGTGTTCGCCTTCCCCGACTGGGGTCTCTACCACGGCGAGCGCCTGGTATTCCGGCGGGACGGCGCGGGCAAGGCCGTCGCGGTGGAGGCGGCCAGCGTGGTCTTCCGCCGCAGGAAAGTCGGGACGGAGGCGGGCGAAACGTTTACGATCGATCCGGTCCGGCCCGTCGAGGAGCTGAGGTCGGAGGCGCTGGCTGCGAGTCCGCCGCCGGAAGAGGGCGACTTCCTGGACCCCGACATGGTGGAGCTCAGCACGCTCGACGCCACCATCCGCTACGACATCCGATACGCCACGACCAACAACTTCATGCAGTCCGTTTTCTACGACGAAGCGCGGGCCTTTCTGCAACGGCCCGCCGCCGAGGCGCTGGTCCGCGCGCATCGGAAGCTGAGAGACGCCGGGTACGGCTTGCTGATCCATGACGCGTACCGCCCCTGGTACGTCACGAAGATGTTCTGGGACGCCACGCCGGCCGACAAGAAGATCTTCGTCGCCAACCCGGCGAACGGATCGCGCCATAACCGAGGGGCGGCGGTGGACCTGACGTTGTACGATCTGGCCACCGGTGAGCCGGTGACGATGGTGGGCGGCTACGACGAGATGTCCGACCGCTCGTTCCCGGAATATCCCGGCGGCACCTCACGGCAGCGCTGGCACCGCGATCTTCTCCGGGACGCCATGGAGGCCGAGGGCTTCGAGGTCTACGAGTTCGAGTGGTGGCACTTCGACTACGGAGACTGGGCCCGCTACCCGATTCAGAACCTCACGTTCGACGGAATTCGCTGAGACGGGGTGGCTTCACCCTTTTACGCGATTGGTTATCGACGGTGCGGGATCCGGCGGCCAGCTCCCCCACCGTTCGGCTGGGTTCGCGAACCGAACCGCCAGCTCGTGTATTCGTTTTGTGGGCCGGGATTCGACCCGAGGGTTCACGATTCGGAGTCCACGCGTATGTCGCACACGTTCGAGGAGCTTGCAGGCGAGGAGGTAGACGGTCTCTTTCAGGGGGCCCTCTTCCTGCAAGCGGGCGATGAGGAGGCCGCAGAGGACTTGCTGCTATGGACCCTCACCAAGGCGTTTCACGTGTTTCGCGAGACGCGTGGTGGTGAGAGCCCGGATCAATGGCTGGAGGGCAGGCTCGTCCACGAGTTCCTGGCCCTCATTCCGAACGGTGACTCGGCGCCCCAGGTGCACACCGCCGAACTCGACAGGCGTTCGCGGCATGTTGGCTCGGTGGACCCTGGTGTGCTGCACGAAGCGGCGGGACAGGTACCCGCCCGTGCCCGCGCCGCCTTGTGGCTGGTCGTCCTAAGGCGGTGGTCCTACGAGGAGGCCTCCGCGGCACTCCAGACGAATACTGAAGACTTGAAGGACCTCCTTCGATTCCGTAATACGCTCATGTCTGCCGTGTTTAGGCCTAGGAACGGGCTCAATGGGACCGCCGGAGTCGTCAGTTGACATGGCTATGAATTGCTCCACCGCCAGAGAGGCGCTGTGGCCGCCTGAAAAGCTACGGCTTGCAGGGGAGGGCGTTTGTCTTGCGCGTAAGCACGTCGAGAACTGCGAGGATTGTCAGGAATACTTCAGTCAGGACCGGCGCCTTCTGGATGCGTATTGCAGCCTGCGCGAAGAGCGCGCCCCCCGAAGGGTGCGTGAGCGGGTGTTCGACTCGCTGGCGCGGGAACGCGCCGGGAGCCCGACTGCGGCACTGAAGCGGGACTCCAAAGTTGGGGCGGGATCTCTCGCCCTTCCACGCTGGATGGTAACGGCCGCAGCTTCGCTGGTGCTCCTTTCGGCGCTAGGCACCGCGGCGATGTGGGTGAACCATTCGTCCGCAGGGCCCGACGCCGGTGAATTGTTTGTGGACGATTACCTTCGCAGGGCTGTGGGACAGGACAACATCCTGACGTCCGATCCGGCTCAGATCTCCCGCTTTTTGGTGAAAGAGCTGGGCCTCCTGATCACGCCGATGCGGATCGAAGGGCTCCGGCTCGCCGGGGCCGAGGTGTGCTTCCTGGACGGCCGGCGCGGGGCGATGATTCGGTACCGGCAGAACGGCCATGAGGTGACGCACTACCTCATTCCGAGAGAAGGCGTGGAGGAGCGTGCGCCGAGGCGGTCGAGCATTCTGCCCGGGGGCCTCGAGGGCCAGGCGGTGCCTTCCGTGATCACGTGGGCGACGCCCTCGATCGAGCATGCCCTGGTAGGCGAGTTTCCCGCGGAGCGGCTCATGAGGATGGCGCGAAAGACTTCTTCAACCGCCTACTAGCGGTGCTCCGGGCCCCTGTCAGGACGTGAGCTGAAGCGAGATCACCAGGAGTCCCACGCCGGCGAAGACTACGGCCAGAGTCTTCTCCATGAGGGCGGCGGGGAGGTGTCTCCCAACCCTGCTGCCGAAGAAGCTACCGACGAGCACGCCCGGGATGCTCCACTGTACCACGTCCCAAGCGGGGGCTGAGGACAGCGCATGAACCGCGGCCCCGGCGAGAGCGGTGATCGCCAACGTGAATACGGCTGTGGCTACGGCTACTCGAGGTGCGATCTTGCAGCGGATGATGAGTTGGGTGGTGGAGAGTTCGGGAAGCCCGGCACTGATCATTCCCGTCAGGGCGCCGCCGACCACCGCTAACGCCACGCCCGGTCCGCGGGCACAGGTCGGGTAGGTGTACCGTGTGCCGTCCGAAGCGTCGATGACCGTCACGTCTCCCTCGATCGTCTCGGATGGAGCTTCCGTGTCATGCTCGTGCTGCTCGGGATTCTTGAATAGGAATACAGCGAGTACGAGAAGGCCTCCTCCAAAGATCAGCCTGAGTACGCTGTCGGAGAGCCGGTGAGCAATGAGGGCACCGGCGATAACGCTGGGCACCGCACCTACGAGGAGCCAGCGTGCCCACCCGTAGTCCACCACTTTTTGCCCAACGTACAGGCGGAGGCCATTCCCCATGCCGAAGACTTCGGTCAGGAGGCCTGCTCCCACGGCCTGAGCCGGGCTCAAGCCGACCACCAACATGAAGAAAGGGCTGAAGAAGAGAGCCCCTGAGATGCCGGAGGATATCGCTATCGTGGAAAAGACGATGGATACGGGAAAGATCCACCAGAGCTCCATGGGGGCTCCTAGTCGAATGCGCTCGGTTGTCCGCTCCTCAATTCTTCGTCCACGACTACCCGAATCGGGTCGATGTTCTCACCGAAGCCGTACAGCCGGCGGACCACCTTCAACTCACGGTCCAAGATGACCGTGTAGGGCAGGCCACGGTAATTGTAGAGGCTTCTCAACCGCCCACCACCTTCGGCGTTACGGTACCCGACCTGCCCGATGTCTTCCAGGAAGTCGAGGCCGTCGGAGGGCGAGATATCTTCATTCAGGCCAATCACGACCACCTCGTCGGGGTCGAGCCCGCGGGCATACTCGGCGAGTTGTGGCATTTCCCTTCGGCACGGACCGCACCAGCTCGCCCAAAAGTTCAAGACCACCACTTTCCCCAAGTAGTCATCGAGGCGGACCCGCCCGTCGCCGCCCAGCTCAGCGAGGTCGAAAGTGGGGAACAAGACGCGCTCGGGCTCGCCCGTCCGGGCGAGAGCGTCCTCCATGCTCAGCGCATACACATGGCCGCCCCGGTCGGCGAAAACCGCGCCGGCGCCAGGGACCTCGCCGGTCCGTAGGAGTATGCCGTCGGTGTCGAACGTGTACACGTGGGTGGGCCCACGTCCCTCATAAGGCGCAGCCAACACATAGATGTTTCCGTCCGGCCCCACGGTCAGTCCATGTTGGATCACGTGGTAGACCGGGGCGAGCGTCCCGTCGATGGGACGCAGCACGGGGGCATCGATCGCCGATGGCGGGGTCCAACGGCTCTCCCAAGCCAACTCGCCATCAGGTGTGAACGCGTTGATTTCGGGGCGCACTGATGACGCGAAGTAGATCATTCCGTCCGGTCCTACATGCGCCCATCCGGTGTTCGCGAGCTGCCCGAGAAAGGGCTCCGACGGTCGCGTAATCTTCCCGATAGGATGCAGCTCGTGCGAGGAGGCGTTACTGATCCACATGAGTGGATCACGCGATCGTATGGGGGCGAGACTGAACTCCAGCACCGTGCGCGCCGCGACGAGTCCGCGACCGGCCTCACCACTCAGTGGCGCCGGCACCTCGTTGTCTATCCATTGCGAGGGGGTTTCGCCCTCGAACAGTAACCCCCGGCCGTCCGACTCGACGGCCATGATGCCGCGTGAGTCGATCGAGACGTAGGTGGGCTGCGTGAGGTCGCGACCCTCCTTCGGCCTTCCCTGCAGAATGCCGGCTACCACACCTCGTCCGTCGAACATCAGGATGCGTGCGCCGTCGGCGTCCGGCCAGGCAGCACCGCCCTCCGGGAGCGGGACTGCAGCTCGGTTGCCCATGAACAAAAGCCGCAGGCCCTTGGTGGGGAGGCTCTCGTAGACACGGAGATGCTCTGCGGGCCCGAAATTCTCGACCGTGCGCACACCCTCCGCCGTCGTGACGTCGGGAGCACGGTAACCCTCGGCCGGATCGCTCACCGGCCCCGGTCCGGAATCGCAAGCGCTCAGCAGAGCCAGAAGAACGAGGAGGCCGGAATCGAAGCCCCGGCCTCCTCTGTTCTTTCGCATCAAATCCGCGAAGATCATCAGGATCAGGAGTGCTACCCCTCCGCCTCCACGCTTTCGATGATGATCGTGTTCATGCCGGCGCGCTTGATGACTTTGCCCGACACGCTCACGCTTTGCTCAGCCAGCGGCTTGAGACGCTCATTGGCGCCGGTGCCCGGCATGCCTGCACTGACAGGCAGGTAAAAGGTGCCGTCGGCCGTAACCAGTCCAAGCGGAATACCGTTGTCTGCGCACACCTGGGAGCACATGCGGTGATCATCGCCGCTCAGGTTGTACACGACCTTGCAGGACAGGTCCACCACCGTAGCGGTGAAGCTCACGTCCTCGGCATCCTCAGCCATTTGCATCATCTGCGCTGAAGCGGGCAGGGCCGAGAGGGCCAGCACGCCAAGCGAGAGAGCAGTCAACGCGAGTTTGCGCATCAGGAATACCTCCGATTGCGGATAAGTGACACTAAAAGAATCCGGACCCATTGTCCGGTCCCCGAACAACAAACTCAAACACGGCTCCCTCGGTTCCTGGTAGGGAGCCCGGTCCGTGATTATTTCGATCAACGCTCATCTTGCCCGTCGTGGCCGGCACCCTCTTCACCCGGTTCCGCCTCGAACTCGAACAAGGCTGCGTCGGCTCCGACGCCGAGGTTCACGTAGAGTTCCCACAGACCGTCCATCATGATGGGAGCCGCCACCATGTAGTCACCGTTCGCCATACGCCGGGCCGCGTAGCGCCGGATTCCCATCATCGGCATCTCCGGCGACACGATGTCGACCGACACGGGGACGGAATCGGGCACGGCCTGGCCGAACTCGATGTGGAAGCTCATGTCCCCGACGCGCACCGGATAGGGTGTGGCCGTGACCGTCACCGACGTCCCACTGGGTGAAATGGCTTCCCATATGGCGGGGTTCGAAGCCTCGACGACGCTCGTCTCGGCAGACCTCGCAGCGTCCGCCTCGACGTCGCCCGGGGCGCACCCGGACACATGCAGCGTGAGTCCCGCGGACAGCACGATTCCCACGATCTCGAGATGAGTTTTTGCCATAGCATCCCAGGAACCCGTGGGGGGGCTCGGCGGTTCCCGTGTATCCTATGAGGTCGATGATTTCGCGAATGCGGCGGAAAGCGTGTCCGGCGAGTACTTCTACGTTAAAGACTCCTGGTCGTTTTTTTCCAGCAGCTCTCGCGCCAATCCCGCTACGTGCTCTGCGGTGATGCCGAACTCGGCGTACAGCGTTGGTGATGGAGCCGAAGCTCCGAAGTGATCGATTCCCACGGCGCCGCCCGAGTCACCCACCCAGCTCCCCCACCCGTGCGTGCTGCCCGCCTCCACGGCCACACGCACGGCCGTCGGTGTGAGAACCTCGTCACGGTAGGCCTGCGACTGTGCGCGGAAGAGGTGCCAGCTCGCCATGCTGACGACCCGAGTGGCGATTCCATCAGACTCCAGGGCTTCCCGCGCTTGGATCGCGAGCTCGACCTCGGACCCGCTTGCGATCAAGACCAGGTCGGGTGCGCCTCCCGCGGCCTCCATGAGGACGTACGCACCCTTGGCAAGGCTCTCCGCACCTTGTTCGGTACGAGCCAGGGCCGGCACCTTTTGCCGCGTGAGGGACAGAAACGACGGTCCGTCGGTGCGCGCCATCGCCGCCCGCCAGGCCTCCACGGTCTCTGCAGGATCAGCCGGCCTCAGGTCCATCAGGTTCGGAATAGCCCGCAGCGACATGAGCTGTTCGACCGGTTGGTGGGTCGGGCCATCCTCACCCAGGCCGATGCTGTCGTGCGTAAAGACGTATACGACCGGCAGTCCCATCATCGCGGCCAGACGGATGGACGGCCTCATGTAATCCGAGAAGATGAGGAACGTGCCACCGAACGGTCTCACGCCGCCGTGAAGTGCCATGCCGTTCATGATGGCGCCCATCGCGTGCTCTCTCACGCCGAAATGGATTATTCGACCATCCGGCGACTCCGGAAGCAGCGGATCCGCGCCCTCGATATCCGTCTTGTTGGACGGCCCCAGGTCGGCGGATCCCCCGATCAGGCCCGGGACGCCCGCAGCCAGTCCTTGGAGTACCTTTCCGGAGGATGACCGGGTTGCGTCGGCTTCGCCGGCCAGGTCGGGGATTTCGCTGTCCCAACCCGCGGGGAGGCGTCCGGCCATGGCGCCCGAGAGCTCTGCAGCGAGGTCGGGGTGTACACCCTCGTAGGCCGCCCACCGCTCATCCCACTCGGCTTCCTGACGGGCTCCACTAGCCGTCGCGCGGCGCCACACTTCGAGCGCTTCGTCTGGAATGTGGAACGGCTCGGTTGAGGGATAGCCCAGGTTTTCCTTGGCGGCGGCGACCTCGTCTTCACCGAGCGGCGCCCCGTGGGAGCTCTGATGGCTCACCTTGTTCGGGCTGCCCTCGGCGATGCGGGTGCGCACCGAAATGAACGACGGCCGTCCCTGTTCCTGCTTGGCGGCTGCGATCGCCTCGCTCAGCGCCTCCAGGTCGGTTCCGTCGTCCACCGTCTGGACGTGCCAGCCATAGCTCCGGAAACGATCCGCTTGGTTCGTCGAGCTGGCCAGGTCCGTGCTGCCCTCGATCGTGATGCGGTTGTCATCGAAGAGCCAGATCAGCCGCCCGAGCTTCTGATGTCCGGCGATGGCGGCCGTTTCATGCGAAATCCCTTCCATGAGGTCGCCGTCCGAGCAGATCGCCCAGGTGTGGTGCCCGACCACGTCGTGTCCGGGACGGTTGTACCGTGCCGCGAGCCAGCGCTCGGCCATTGCCATGCCGACGGAGTTCGCGATCCCCTGCCCGAGCGGCCCCGTGGTGGTCTCGACGCCCGGAGTGTGTCCCGCTTCGGGGTGCCCGGGCGTGCGCGACCCCCACTGGCGGAAATCGGTTAGTTCCCGCAACGGGAGATCGTATCCCGTCAGATGTAGAAGGGAGTAGAGCAACATCGAAGCATGTCCGGGAGAGAGAACGAACCGATCCCTATCCAACCAAGCCGGATTCGCCGGATTGTGCCGAAGGTGCCTCGTAAAAAGCAGGAACCCGAGGGGCGCTAGGCCCATGGGCGCCCCTGGGTGTCCCGAGTTGGCCTTCTGCACCGCGTCCATCGATAGGACGCGCACCACATTCACGCACAGTTGCTCCAACTCCGGGCTTACCGCCTTGGGCGCTTCAGGCATCGGCACTCTCCACTACAAAATTAAGCAGACGGTTGGGCACATAGATGGCTCGCTTTACCTCGCCTTCATCGAGGTAGCGGGCCACGTTTTCCTCCTTGCGGGCCAACTCCTCGGCCCTGTCTTGGGTCATGTCCGCGGGTCCGCGCACCGTCCCCCGTAACTTGCCGTTGATCTGCACGGCCACCTCGACGAACGACTCCCTAGCCTTTTCCGGATCATGCTTCGGCCAATTCGCTGCGAAGATGGTCCCCTCGTTCCCGAGGCGGCTCCAGAGTTCCTCGGCGATATGCGGAGCGAATGGTGCGATGAGCACGACCAGGGGCTCCACCTCGGACCGTACCGCCGTGCGGCCACCGGCCCTGACGCTGTTGAGGTATTCCATGAGGGCGGCGATAGCGGTGTTGTACTGGAGCGTGGGAATCTGGTCCGTGACCTGAGCGATGGTCTGGTGAAGCTTCCGTTCGACGTCCGGGTCGGGCGTACCCTCTTCGGCGTTTATCACGGTGTCCCACAGCCGGTGCAGGAAGCCGTACGGACCCTGAATGCCTTCGTCGCGGTAGTCGCCGCCCTCCTCGAAGGGCCCCAAGAACATCAGGTAGGTCCGAAGCGTGTCCGCGCCGTACCGTTCGATGATCTGGTCTGGCACGACCACGTTACCTTTGCTCTTGGACATCTTGGCGCCCTCACGAATGATCAGTCCGTGCGCCCGGAACCGCAGGAACGGCTCCTCGAACTCGACGTGGCCCATGTCGTGGAGCGCCATGGTGACGAACCGCGCATAGAGCAGGTGCAACACCGCGTGCTCGTTCCCGCCGATGTAGCAATCCACCGGTAGCCAGGTACGCGTGATATCTTCGTCGATCGGCTTGTCGTCCGAGTCCGTGGACGGATAGCGCAGGAAATACCAAGAACTGTCCAAGAACGTATCGGACACGTCGGTCTCCCGGCGTGCGACCGCGCCGCACTCCGGGCATTCCGTGCGGTACCACTCTTCCACTCGAGCCAGCGGGCTCACTCCGGAGTCATCCGGCTTGAAGTCCTCCACACGCGGCAGGACTACGGGCAGATCTTCTTCCGGCACGGGGACCGCCCCGCAGTCCTCGCAGTAGATGATCGGAATGGGCGGACCCCAATACCGCTGACGGGAGATGCACCAATCGTGGATCCTGAAATTGACCTGGGCCTCGGCCAGCTCCCGCCCGGCGAGCCATTCCACGATGGTGCGTTTGGCATCGGCCACGGGAATTCCGTCGAAGTGCTCCGAGTGCACCATGGAGCCGTCTCCAGGATAGGCCTCGCCCAGCGGGGTGTCTGCGTCATCCCCCGGGGCGGCCACCACCCGCCGGATCGTTAGCCCGTACTTGGAAGCGAACTCGAAATCCCGCTGGTCATGCCCCGGCACAGCCATGATGGCGCCGGTGCCATAGCCCATCAGGACGTAGTCGGCGATCCAGATCGGAATGGGCTCGCCCGTGGCCGGGTTGAGGCAGTAGCCTCCGGTGAAGACGCCCGTTTTTTCCTTCTCTGTTTTTTGCCGGGCGACCAGGTCCATCTTGCCCGCGAAATCTCGATATTCGCCTATGGCGTCCGCCTGTTCAGGACCGGTCACTTCATCCACCAGCGGATGCTCGGGCGACAGAACCATATAGGTGGCGCCGAAGACCGTATCGGGCCGGGTCGTGAAGACGGAGATCTGGTCTGCGTCGGTCGGGAGTGCGTCTGAGGCGACGGTCATCGCATCACCGACACCCGCAGTCACACCACCCGGTGGAAGGATCGGAAAGCGCAGCAGCGCTCCCTCACTCCGGCCGATCCAGTTGACCTGAGCCTTTCTGGTCGAGTCCGACCAGTCGAGGTGGGACAGATTCTCGAGGAGCTTCTCGGCGTACCTGGTGATCTTGAAGAACCACTGTGCGATCGTGCGCTGCTCGACGGGGGTATCGCAGCGCTCACATGCCCCCCCGATGACCTGCTCATTGGCCAGCACGGTCATGCAGGATGGGCACCAGTTGACCGGGGCTTCCTTCCTTTCGGCGAGGCCCGCCTTGAACAACTGGACGAAGATCCACTGAGTCCAGCGGTAGTACGCCGGGTCCGTCGTGTCGACCACATGGTCCCAGTCGAACATGCCACCGATACGCCGAAGTTGGCGCGTGAAGTTCGCCACGTTGCTCGGGATCAGGTCCATCGGGTGAATGCCCTGTTTCAGGGCGAAATTCTCCGAGTGGATCCCGAACGCGTCGAACCCGATCGGCTCGAAGACGGTGTGTCCGGTCAACCTCCGGAAACGGCCATGTACGTCAGCGCCCGTGAAGGCGTAGATGTTCCCGACGTGCAGCCCCTCGGCGGACGGGTAGGGGAACATCATCAGGTTGTAGTACGGGCGGTCCGGGGTCCGCAAGGCGTCCTGCGTAAAGCGGTTCGTGCCCCGGTCGTCCCAGGTTGTCTGCCATTTCGACTCTACTTCGGCGGGGGAGTAGGGGGTCTGAGGGTCGGTGCTCATGGTCGTGTGTCTCGGTGGAGCCGAGCTCCAGCCGGGGATGTCGAGAATCGGAATCCCAACAACCTACACGCGGCGACCGTCCTGTACAACGGACGAATCGGAGTTTACGCGGGGTTTCGAGCGTTGCCTTCCGAATCGAAGTAGCTGAGCAGTCCAGGCACCCTTTTCGAGGAATCGTGAAGGTCCCTTATCATGCGTCGAGCCCGATAAGGCGCATCAGCTTGAGCGCGTTGGTGGAGTTTGCGATTCCAGGACGTAGCTGGTAATCGAACTGGAGAACTGTGTGGTCGGAGGCCTCGCCGACCGCCTCGGTGAAGAACACCGGATCAGCCTGCGCCTCGAGGTCCTCGGCGTCGGCCAACGTGAGATCGTGCGTCGTCACGGCGCCGATCGCACCGCTATCGAGCAGGTGCCGGATCACCTGGCGCGCCGCGATTTGGCGTTCGGCCGTGTTCGTGCCGAGCAAGATTTCGTCCAGGAGGTAGAGCAGATGCGTACCGCCGGTGCGACCCTCCGCGCGCGCGGCGTCGACGACCTCCTTGAGGCGATTGAGCTCGGCCATGAAATAGGAGATGCCCTCCTCGATCGAATCGCGGATGCGCATGCTGGTACGCAACTCGAGGGGTGGCATCGAGAGAGAGCTCGCGCATGCGGGTGCGCCCGCCCCTGCCAGCACCGTATTGAGGCCGATGGCGCGGAGAAGCGTGCTTTTTCCGGACATGTTGGAGCCGGTGACCAGGAGAAACGTGTTCTGTGGACCGACGGTCACGTCGTTTGAAACGCATTTGGCCGGAGATAACAGCGGGTGTCCCAACCCCTTGGCTGAGAGAACCGGCTCGCCGGACTCCTCCACCTGGGGGAACGCCCAACCGGGGTGCGCGTGTGCGAGCCCGGCTATGGCCGAGAGCGCGTCCGTCTTCCCGAGGCTGTCGAGCCACGGCCGCAAGTCCGGCCCGCAGCGCTCGCGCCAGCGATCGAGCGCGGCATAGACGTGGATGTCCCAGAGTGTGAGCAGGTTCATGGGGAAGTGGAGGTCCGACAGGCGGAGATCCGACAACTCGATCCACCTGAACAGGCGCCTGAGCGCACCGGGTGCCGGCTCATGTCCCTCGGTCAGACCATCTCGCAGGCCACGAAGATATGGGCTCTCGAAGTCCTGTGCGGCGATGTCCCCGACCACCTCGGCATACCGCCTGAG
>JBGMRK010000004.1:13260-14811 GCA_048061375.1 Longimicrobiales bacterium
GCCGTGAGCGAGTCGCGGAAGTCCAGCATCGGGGTCAGCTCGGCCACGGCTTCCTGCCGGGCCCGGATTTCGGTCGGGGAGGCCGGACCCATGAGCCACGCGCGCAGGGCTTGTATACCGGGGCGGGTTCCCACGGCGCCGAGGAGCGCGAGCAGCGAGGCGTGCCCGAAGACGTCCAGATCATCCGCATACGGGTGGTCGACGGCAGGGGCGACATCGAGTTCGTCCAGTTCATCCCACGCTCGGCGGAGTCGGGATCCGGCCTGGTTGCTCACGTGCTCGAGTTGCGCTTGCCAGGCTTCGGAATTCCGGATGCGGGCGTGCCGAAACAGGAGCACGAGGAAGGCGCTCGCCAGTATGAACGCTGCGATCAGCAGGGGGAGGGCGAGACCCGTGAGCAGCGTCTGGCTGAGAACGACGAAGGTCGACCCGGCCAGAAAGAGGATCATGCGCCAGTTGGATAGAGCGTGAGATTTCCGGGAAAGGGTTTCACCCAGATCGTGCGCCGCCCGGGCCCTGTGCCGGTATGTCTCTGCCGGCCCGGCGGCCTCTACACTGTCTCGGCTATCAGTCACGGGCTCCGGAGGTCTGTTGGGCCGTCGTTGCCACGGCGGTGGAGGGTAGGAGCTCGAACGGGTCGTCCGCGCCAGGGGCCTCGGCTGCCAGGTAACGAATCGCTTCCTTCAGGCTGCCTTTTTCCTCCAAGAGTGCCTGGAAGTCGGTGAGGCGGTGGTGATACCGCAGGCGCGCCAGGATTATGGCGTTGTTCAAAGGAAGGCTCAAGAAATACTGGAAGGTGCTCACTTGAAAGGTGGGCTGGACCTCCTCGGCGAAAATCCTCCTGTACCGGGAGAAGATCTCGTCCCGGCCGGCGACCTTGCCCTCGTAGTCGAGGCTCTCGCTCGCGTAGAAGGCCTCGATCTCGCCGACGAAGGTGTCCAAGAAGCGGGAGAAGGCCTGATCGTCTTCCCAGCGGGCTCTGGCCCGTTGGCACCAGACCGTATCGGTGCCTCCACCCTCGCGTGAGCAAAAGAACTCGGCCGCGGCTGCCCGGCCCACGAACTTGGCGAAGCTCTCGTTGAAACGGACCTGACCGCTCACGAACAAGTGGTTGTGCGAGAGCTCGTGCAGGACGGTCTCGACGACGTCCACCTCGTCCGCCCTCAGTACGCTGGAGACGAGGGGGTCGGCGAACCACCCGAGCGTGCTGAACGCACCCGTGGGCCGGAGGTACGTATCGAAGCCCTGCTCTTCGAGCTTCAGTTGTTCCTCCTCGGCGTCCCCTACGTCGAAGAAGCCCCGGTAGGGGATTTTGCCCACTACGGGAAACCACCACGTCTTCGACGCGAGCCGATCACGGTGTGCGGCCGAGAGCACCAGAGCGAGAGTGTCCTTCTCGAGCTGCGAGAAGGTCGTGTAGGAGTCGCCCACGTCCAGGTCGAGCTCCTCGATAGCGTAGCGCCGGGCCTCTCGCACGAGCGTAAGCTTGCCACGCGTGCGCTCGTCGGTCGCGGGATCCAGAATCACCTCGGGGAGGGGGCGGCGCGCCCT
>JBGMRK010000004.1:14911-44908 GCA_048061375.1 Longimicrobiales bacterium
GATGGGCAGCAGGAGGTAGGGACCCGGAGCGCCGCCTCGTCTGGTTCCACGCCGCGTCCGTTGGAGAGGCCTTGCAGGCAAGGGCGGTGCTGGAGGTCGTTCGGGCCCGGCGGCCCGATCTTCAGGTGGCCTTCACGCACTTTTCTCCGTCGGCCGAAGCTGTGGCGGTGCGGATGCCCGTCGACGTAGCGGGCTATCTGCCCTGGGACATCGCCGACGACGCCCGGGCCGCTCTGGATGCGTTGCGGCCGAGCCTTCTCGTCTTCACCCAGAAGGAGGTATGGCCCACGCTTACGAGTGAGGCCGTGCGCGCCGGTGTCGGGGTCGCGCTGGTGGCCGCCACGCTACCCGAGGGTGCGGGTCGAATGAGGAGGTGGGCCCGGCCCGTGATCGGTCCGGCCCTGGCAAAGCTCGACCTGGTGGCGGCCATCGACTCGTCCGACGGAGACCGTTTCCTGAGCATTGGGGCGCGGCCCGGCGCCGTACGGGTGACCGGCGACCCCAGTGTGGACTCTGCGTGGGCCCGGGCCAGCGCGGTTGATCTGTGCGCCCCCCACCTCGCGCCCTTCCAGGGCGAGTACCGTCCCACAGTTGTGGCGGGCTCCACGTGGGAGCCCGACGAGGCGGTGTTGCTGCCCGCCTTGCAGAGTGTCCGCGCCGAGCGGGCCTCCCTGCGACTGGTGATTGCGCCCCATGAGCCGTCCCAGGCCAGGGTGGACCGGCTGCTAACGGTGCTGGGGGCGGCAGGTTGGCGCACCGCCACGCTGGGAGAGGTGGAGCGTGATGGTGACGTCGGGGACACCGACGCGATCGTCGTGGAGCGTGTCGGCGTCCTTGCGGATCTCTACTCGGTGGGACGCGTCGCATACGTCGGGGGAGGGTTCCACGCTGGCGGCCTCCACAATGTGCTGGAGCCGGCCGCCGCGGGGCGGCCCACCTTGATCGGCCCCAGGTATGCCGACTCCCGCGCCGCGGCGGATTTGGTTCAACGGGGCGCGGTGGTCGCCGCGAACGCCCACGGGCTGGCTCCGGCTCTCACCAGATGGTTGGACGATTCGGGCGCACGCGCAGAAGCCGAGAGGGCGGCGGCCGACTACGTGCTCGAGCACCGGGGCGCGGCCGAGCGCACCGTTGACCTGCTGGAGGAGTGCTTGCCCGACGGTTGAGCCGGGCCGCTTCTCAGGCCGCTGAGGGCGCGAACTGCAGCTCGTGTAGCCGGGCGTAGAGTCCGCCTCGCTCGAGCAATTCCTGGTGCGTGCCCTCTTCGCAAAGCTCGCCGTGGTGCAGCACGACGATGTGATCCGCACCCTGAACCGTGGACAGCCGGTGCGCGATGACCAAGGACGTTCGACCCAGCATGAGTCGGCTCGTGGCCTCCTCGATCTGAGCCTCGATCTCGGAGTCCACCGAACTGGTGGCCTCGTCGAGGACCAGCACGGCCGGGTCGTACGCCAGGGCCCGAGCGAACGACACGAGCTGCCGTTCGCCCACCGATAACGTCGAGCCGCGCTCCCCCAACTCTTGCGAGTAGCCGTCAGGGAGACGTTCGATGAAGTGGGCCGCGCCCACCCGTTGCGCCGCCGCCCGCACTCGGTCGTCCGGTATGTCGAGGTTGCCTAGGCGGATGTTGTAGCCGACATCCTGGCTGAACAGGAAGACGTCCTGAAGCACGAAGCCGATCTGATCCCTGAGGTCCTTGAGAAGCAGGCGGTCGATGGGCACGCCATCGAGTAGGATCTCGCCTTTCTGCACGTCGTAGAAGCGCATCAGCAGGTTCACCAGGGTCGTCTTTCCCGCTCCTGTGTGCCCTACGACAGCAATCTTTTCGCCGGGTTTTACGTGGAAGCTCACGCCCTTCAAGACCCAGTCCCACTCGTCCTCTTCGTTCCTCCCATACGCGAACCACACGTCGCGGAACTCGATCTCACCCTGGAGAGGCAAGGGCAGGGGAAGTGGGTCCTCCGGGTCACCGACCACGATTTCGCGATCCATGAGCTCGAAGATGCGTTCGGACGACGCCATGGCCCCCTGGAGCAGATTGTACTTCTCGGAAAGGTCCTGGATGGGCCGAAAGAAACGCCGTGCCCACTGGATGAAGGCCGCGAGAATGCCTACCTGAATCGCCCCGCCCAGGATCAGGGCGCCGCCCTGCCAGATGATGATGGCCAGGGCGATCGAGGTGAACACCTCGACGACCGGGAAGAAGAGCGCATAGTACGTGATGGAGCGGAGGTGGGCCTCGAGGTAGTCGCGGTTGATCTCGGCGTGGGTGTCCGCGTCGTGTTGCTCGCGATTGAAGTACTGAACGATGCGGATGCCCGTAAAGCGCTCGTGGAGAAACGCGTTGATGCGCGCCAGCCTCACGCGGATATCCCGGTAGGCCGTGCGCACCTTGGCGCGGAACAGGATTGCCGTGAGCGCCACGAACGGCAGCACGGTGAACGTCACGAGGGCCAACCGCCAGTGCATGTCGAGCATGAGGGCCACGATGAAGACCAGGGTGAAGATGTCACCGAACACGGCCACCAGCCCGGAACTGAATAGCTCGTTCAGGGTCTCGACGTCCGAAGTGATCCTCGTCATGAGTCGGCCCACCGGATTCCGATCGTAGAACCGGAGATCCAGGCGCTGCATCTTTGCGAACATCTCGGTCCGCAGGTCGTACATGACCCGTTGGCCGAGCCAGGTCATCAGCAGGGCCTGCCCGTACATCAGGAAAAAGGCGCCCACGACGGCGGCCATGTATGCGCCGGCCAAGATGCCCAGGTAGCTGCCATCGCGGTCGGGGATGGCCTCGTCCAGCGCGAGTTGCGTGAGCTTCGGTCCGACAACCTGAAGGCCCGACGCGACCATGAGAAGGAGGATGGCCAGGGCCACGTGGAGTTTGTACGGCCGGAGGTAGGCCAGGAGGCGCTTCATGAGCCGCGCGTCGTACGCCTTCCCCAGGGCCTCTTCTTCCTGAATGTGGTCCTGGGATGCGTTCACGAATGCTCCTCGGATGGGCGCAGGGGCTCGGGGTACACCCTGCTGGGAAGGGGAGTTCCGGACTCCCCTGGAGTCTGCTATCATCGGGGATGGACGACGTGATCCGCATCCGGGGGGCCCGCCAGAACAACCTCAAGAACATCGATGTGGATATTCCCCGCCGTGCTCTAACGGTAATCACCGGCCCGTCGGGCTCTGGAAAGTCGTCCCTGGCCTTGGATACTCTCTTCGCCGAAGGGCAGCGACGGTACGTGGAGTCCCTGTCCACGTACGCGAAGCAGTTCCTGGAGCGCATGGAAAAACCCGATGTCGACTCGATCGAGGGCATTGCACCGGCGGTGGCCATCGAGCAGAAAAACCCGACCAAGTCGAGCCGATCCACGGTGGGCACGGCCACAGAGGTCTATGACTACCTGAGGCTGCTGTGGGCGCGAGTGGGCCGGACCTCCTGCCCCGAGTGCGGGGATCGCGTGCGCCCCAACACGGTCAGCGAAGTCGTCGACGCGGTCATGGCCCTTCCCGAGGGCACTCGCGTGCAGGTGACCTTTCCGCTCCACTTGAGCGGCCTGGTGAAACATGCGCTCGTGGCCGATAACCTCCGTGCGATGGGGTTTGTGCGCGTCCTGGCGGGAGGAGAGCAATTCGACCTGTCCGCCCCGGGCGCGGATGACGTCGAGGGACTAGGCGTCGACTTGGCGCAGGTAGCCGATCCGCTCGTCGTTGTCGACCGGGTGAAGGTTGGCCCTGAGCTCGAGGACCGCCTTGCCGACTCGGTCGGTACCTGCTTCGCGGAGGGAGAGGGCGAGGCCGTCGTTTTGGTGGATCGTGGGGCAGCCGGGGCAGGCGACCTGCCGGAGCGTATGGAGTTCACAGAGCACTTCCGGTGTCCAAAGCACCCGGAGGTCGAGTTCTTGGACCCGACGCCTCAGCTCTTTTCGTTCAACAACCCGTATGGCTCGTGCCCTCTGTGCACCGGGTTCGGCGCCACGCTCGACTACACCGCCGATCTGATCATCCCGAACCTCGACCGCTCCATCGACGAAGGTGCCGTGGACCCGTGGACCAAGCCTCGCTACCACAAGGAGCATGCGCGCCTCCGGCAGTTCGCGCTCGACCAGGGGGTGTCTCTCTACCACCACTGGAGGGAGTTGCCGGAGGAATTCCGAGAGGCCGTCCTCTACGGAGGCTCTGGGTTCAAGGGAGTTGTGCCCTTCCTCGTCTCCCGCGAGAGGAAACGATACAAACAGTACATCCGCGTCTTTCTCAGGCAGTATCAGAGCCCGCAGGTATGTCGTGCGTGCGGAGGGGCGCGTATTCAGCCGAAGGCCCTGTGCGTAAAGATCGCGGGCCGCTCTATCGCCGAACTCAGCGCGGTGCCTCTGGAGGACTTGCGATTGTGGATCGACTCACTGGAACTCAGCGAGATGGAGACGCGCATCGCCGAGACGATCATGCGAGAGATCCGGGCGCGACTGACCTTCTTGGTGGACGTCGGACTCGGCTACCTCACATTGGACCGACAGACCCGGACCCTGTCCGGGGGCGAGGCTCAACGGATCAACCTCGCCAACTCTTTGGGTTCGCGCCTGGTGGATACACTGTATGTGTTGGACGAGCCCACGGTCGGCCTCCATCCCTGCGACACGGAGGCCCTACTGTCACTGCTTTGCAGCCTGCGCGACGCGGGCAACGCGGTCGTGGTCGTGGAGCACGATACGCAGGCCATCATGGCCGCGGATCACGTTCTGGAACTCGGTCCGGCCTCGGGTGAGAACGGAGGCATGGCGGTCTTCCAGGGGAAACCCGACGAGCTATTGCGCTGCGACACGGCCACAGGGCGTTTCTTGTCAGGCGCCACCGAGATCGAGGTTCCAAGGAAGCGCAGGCGCGTGGATAGGGGTACGCTCAGCCTGATTGGCGCCGAGCTTCACAACTTGCGTGGCGTGGACGTCGAGATCCCACTTGGCGCCATGACGGTCGTGACGGGAGTCTCGGGGTCGGGAAAGTCGACGCTGGTGCACGATGTGTTGTACCGGGGGCTGGAACGCTCGCTCAAGGGTGGAGAGACCTCCGCCAAGGAGCACCTTGGGGAGATGGTCGGTCAGTTCGCGACCCTAAAGGGCGCGAGCGCGCTGGACGACGTCGTACTGGTCGACCAGTCACCGATCGGGCGAACGCCGCGGTCCAACCCTGTGACGTACATCAAAGCCTGGGACGAGGTGCGGAAAATCTTCGCTTCCCAGCCGCTTTCCAGGGAGCGGGGTTACCAGGCGAAGTATTTCTCGTTCAACGTTTCGGGCGGACGGTGTGAGGCGTGCAAGGGTGCGGGGCGGGTCGAGATCGAGATGATCTTCATGGCCGACGTGTACGTGGGATGCGACGTGTGCCGGGGATCACGCTACAAGCCCGAGATGCTGGACGTGACCGTAAAGGGCAAGCACGTGGCGGAGGTGCTCGAGCTCACCGTGGACGAGGCCATCCGATTCTTCATCCGCGAAGCCAAGCTCGGGCAGACGTTGTGGCATCTGCAACAGGTGGGGTTGGGCTATCTGAGGTTGGGGCAGCCGGCCCCGACGCTTTCCGGCGGCGAGGCCCAAAGGCTGAAGATCGCCCGGGAGCTGTCGGGCGCGGCGGGCAAGAAGGGCCGGAAGATCTATCTGCTCGACGAGCCTACCACGGGGCTGTCTGGCGAGGATGTCGGCAAGTTGATCCAGGTGTTGGCCAGGCTGGTTGACGCGGGCAATACCGTGTTGGTCATCGAGCATAACCTGGACCTGATCAAGACCGCCGACTGGGTGATCGACCTGGGTCCGGGTGCGGGCGCGAAGGGCGGCCGGGTGGTGGCCATGGGACGCCCGGAGGAGGTGGCCGCTGTGCCGGAGAGCATAACGGGCCGCTACCTGGCGGACGTCCTCGGGGATGTTGAGGCGTACACGTGAAGACAGGTGCTTTGCTTGGAGCGCTGGCCCTGGCCGGGCTGTTCGCGGGCGGTGTGTCTGCCCAGGAACACGGATTGCCCGATATCCCCGTCGATACGTTCCGCCTGGAGAACGGCCTGCTCGTCATCGTGGGCGAGACACACTCCTCTCCGGTGGCCGCGGTTAGTGTCTGGTACCAAGTCGGCAATTCGCCGGAGGAGCCCGACGCCAACGCACTCGCCCATCTGATCGAGCACCTGGCGCTTCAGGAGAGCGAGAATCTCGCAGCGGGCCAGGCCGAGCGACTCATCGCTCGGGCCGGTGGTTTTCAGCTAGCCGGAACGGACGCGGATCGCACGGGCTTCCTACAGGTCGTTCCGTCGAACCGGGTCAACCTCGCGCTTTGGATCGAGGCGGATCGCATGCGCCGACTTGTCTACTCCGACGATGGTCTCCGCTCTCAGATGGCCCGGCTCACCAGCGAGCGAGACGGCGCGCTTCTCAGTCGGCCCCATGCGCGGGCGCGTTTTGCCGCCGATACGCTGGCCACCGACTTCGCGCCCTACAAGCGTTCGGCGGGACTTGCCGGAGCCGTGCCCGCTGAAGCCGACGGCGACAGGCTCCGGCGGTTCTACGAGCGGTATTTCACACCGGACAACGGGGTGCTCGCCGTAGCCGGGGACGTGGATCCCGTGCAAATCCGCTCGCTCGTCGAAGACATGTTCGGCGGGATTCGGCGAGGGCCGGGCGTTTTCGAGCCCTCCGAATTTCCTGACGCCCCGCGACGGGATGGAGAGCGCAGAGGGCGGGTGAGCGAAGAGTTCTCGACGCACCCGTTCCTGTCGATGGTGTTTACGACTCCGGGCGCCGCGCACGACGATCAATACGCCCTGGCGCTCCTCGTGAGGATTCTCGGCGCTGGACGGGGCAGTCGCCTGCATCGGGCGCTCATTCATGAGCGGTCGTTGGCAAGAAGGCTCACCGCGACCCTCAGTCGCAGGCGCGGGCCCGGCGCCGTGGCGATCGATGTGGTGGCAGGGGAGGAGGTGTCTCTCGACGCCCTCGAAGCACAGATCCTCAGTGAGGTCGAACGGCTCGGAGCGGAACCCGTTACGGATGAGGAGCTGAGTGCGGCCCTCAACCAATGGAAGGCGGCCGAAATCAACAGCAGGCTCTCCGCTCGTTCACGAGTCGAAGCTCTCCAGCGGCACTTCCTCTACTTCGGTGACCCGTACCGCATCAATGAGGAGGTCAAGAGGTACGAAGCAGTCACGGCAGGAGAGATCCAGCGGGTCGCTGCGAAGTACCTCGGTGCCGAGAATCGGGCTGTTGTCGTGTCCCCCTCGCGGACTGGCGCGCGAGGAGCGCGGGAATGATCTGGTTACCGCGGTCCGCCCGTCACATCGCTCGCCAGCTCGGAATCGTGCTGGCCATGCTCCTGGGTACCGGTGCCCCCCCGGGCCTTGGGGCCCAAAGCCGCCCCCCTGGGGCGCTTCCCGAGAGCGGTACACGACTTCCTCGTATCGACTCTCGGATGCTTGGGATCGGTGCGGACCTCGTCGTGGTCGAGCGAGCCGAGATTCCATTCGTCACCGTGAGCGTAACGGTCCGCGACGTCGTGCCTGTGCGCTCCGAGACCCCGGGGCTCGCAGCGGTGGTGGCGCGCCTTCTCACCGCCGGTACGACCACGAGGAATGCGGACGAACTGGCCCGGGCGTTCGATCGGCTCGGGGCCACTCTCGATGCGCGGGCGGGGCCCGACGGCGCCATCATCACTCTGGGCGTGGCTCGAGCCAACTTGAGCGCCGGCTTGGAGTTACTGGCCGATGTGGTGATGAGGCCAACGTTCGATCCGGCTGCACTTGCGCGTTTGCTCGACGGGCTTGCGGGTGGGGCCGATGCGAGTGGGGCAGATCCGCCGACCATGGCCATACGCGCACTTTTGCGCCGCGTGTATGGCCAGCACCGATACGGCCGGGGCGCGGGCGAGGAGAAGCTCGGGGAGCTGGACTCCGAGGCGCTCGGGGCGTACCACGCCGCCAACTATTTGCCCGGAAATACTACGTTCGTGGCCTCCGGTGGTGTAACTCTCGACGAAATAGCGGCGGAGATCGAGGAATACTTTGGAGCTTGGACCGGAGCCCTCGGCACGGTCCCGCCCGGTGTGGAGCCCCCTGAGCCCGAAGCGAACGAGGTTGTGCTGGTCCACGTAGCGGGAGCGGCTCGGGCCACGATCAGGGTAGGGCATCTGCTTCCAGCGGGATTCGACCCGGATTGGGTGGCGCTGGAAGTCGCAAACCTCGTGCTGCGCGAACGGCTCGGCCGCGTGTCGTCTGCCGTGAACCGTCGGGTGGAGCAGGGCTATTATGTGGCCGGAGCGGAGGTTCCCGCTGAGGCCGTGGAGGGGACGGTCGGGTTCATTCTCGGCGAAATGGATCGTCTTCGCGCCGAGGAGGTGTTTCCCGCGGAGTTGGAGCCCATAAAGGAGTTCATGGCCGGGTCGTTTCTTCTTCAAGTGGAAACGCCCCAGCAGATTGTTGCCCGCGTGGCCCGGGACCGGCTGCTTGGGGTTTCCGCCGAGCGACTCGATGAATATCCGAACCTCGTGCGCGGCCTCGATGGGGCCGCGCTGCGCGCCGCTGCGTCGAGGCGCCTGCTGCCGCAAGTGGCCGTGATCGCGGTGGTGGGTGACGCATCGGTGCTGCGCGGCCCGCTCACCAAGTTCGGGCCGGTGACGGTGATCGACATGGAGGGCCGTACGTTGGGTCTCGCCGACCTCGCAACGTCGCAGGAGCCGACGGCCCTCGAGCTGGACGCGTCGGGCCTCCAGGACGGGTCCTGGGTGTACGGCTTGACGGTGGACGGGGAGCGGGTGGGCGAGATGGTGCGAACGCTCGACCGTTTGGATCCGGCCGATCCCGACGCCATCACCCTGACGTCGACGATGGTCGCCGGTCCGCAGACGCTGCGCCAGGAGGTCACATTCCGAGCTTCGACGTTCGCTCCGGTCGCTGCGTCGTTCAGTCTCGCGGCACCGGGTGGCGGGATCGACGCCCGGGCGACCGTGGAGGATGGACTCGTGAAAGGTTCGCGCACCTACCCCGACGGACGGGTGGAGGAGTTCCAGGCGCCGGCTACGGCCGGAGCCGTGATGGGCGAAATGTTGGAGTTGGCCCTTTGGCTCCTCGACCCTGCGCCTGGCAGGAGGATCCGCATCCCTGTGACCCAGGTGGAGTCCGGTGCCACGACGATCATGAGTGCGCAGGTGCTCGACGTAACGAGTATCGAGGTGCCGGCGGGCACGTTCCAGGCGTTCCGAATCGAGATGGTCAGCGAAGCTGGGGAGCAGATCCTGTACGCTCGCACCGAGGCCCCACACATTGTTTTGCGGCTCGAGACGCGGGGCCAGCCCCTCGTGATGCAGCTCGAGTTCATCTCGGGTTCCTAGAGGCCTTCAGGTCGTGCCTACGGTCTCCGTGCTCCTGCCTGTTCGCGACGGCGAGGCCACCCTGCCGGCGGCGATCGAGTCCATCGAGTCGCAGACGTTCACGGACTTCGAGGTTGTGGCGGTGGACGACGGGTCGACCGATGGTTCGGCCGAGATCTTGGACGCCTGGAGGGCGCGTGACCCCCGGGTGTGTGTGGTGCGGCATGGTCCGGCCGGAATCGTCGGCGCGCTCGAGGCGGGTCGCTCTAAGGCCCGGGGGCGGTATTTGGCGCGCATGGACGCTGACGACGTAGCGCTTCCCGGTCGCTTCGAGGCCCAGTTATCGCTCATGGAGGCGAACCTGGATTGGGCGGTGTGCGGAAGCCACGTCGAGTACTTTCCGCCCGAGAGCGTTAGAGGCGGGGCTTTTCGGTATCAGAAGTGGCTCAATTCGCTCGAGACACCGAACCATGTGGAGCGAGACCTGTTCGTGGAGTGCCCTTTGGCACATCCCACCTTCTTCCTGAGGGCGGATTCGGTACGGGATGTGGGGGGTTACGCCGACCGTGGTTGGCCGGAGGACTACGATCTGCTGATGCGCCTCTGGGAGCGCGGTGGGCGGCTCGGTGTGGTCCCTCGCACGCTGCTACGGTGGAGGGAGGGGAGTGATCGGCTATCTCGCGTCGATCCCACCTACTCCCAAGACGCCTTCCGGCGCTGCAAGGTTCACTATTTGCTCCAGACCCTCGCGGGGAATAAAGACGGGGTGGTTGTTTGGGGCGCGGGGCCGCTCGGCAAGGCCTTCGCGAGGGAGGTGCGGTCGGCCGGCGGCGAGGTTCGAGCCTTCATCGACCTGGACCCGCGTAAGGTGGGCCAGACGATCCATGGAGCGACAGTTTTCGGTCCTGAAGTAATCCGTTCCTTCACGGGCTCCTTCTGTGTGGCGTCGGTGGGCCAGGAGGGTGCCCGCGCAGAGATTCGCGAGAGCCTGACCCAGGCGGGGTGGCGGGAGACTGAGGATTTCGTCGCGGTGGCGTAATCCCGCAGGGGAATCCCTTCACCGAGAGCTCCGATTCCGGCGGTTTGTGGCACTCCGGCGGTCCTCCCCGGGGGGTTGCAAACGGAGGTCTCCCTGACGCTCGCCGCAGGGCTCGCTTCATGCCCCGTTATTCGTTATTTTTCAACAACTTAAAGCACATCGTACGTGCCCGAATGGAGTGTCGTTGAGGCGTACCATAAAACTGCTCTCCGTTGCCCTCGTGCTCGCTGGCTTCGAGCTGGCTGCGGGGACCCTTTCCACTACGCTAGACCGCTTCACTCAGACCCTCTCCAGAACCGTCGCGGCCGACGTTCCGAGCCTTCCGTCTCTGCGATTTGTGGGGGGGGTTGGATTGATCCTTTTCGGGATCGGTGGGTGGGGGTTTGCGTTGTGGGCGAGGTACGCGGGCACGCGACTCTCGAGGGGCCATCTGTGCTCACGTTGCGGAGGCCAGACTCGGCGGGTGATGCGGAGGATCCGTCATCGTGTGTTGGGCTCGATGTTAGGGGTTGAGCTAGCACGGCGGCGCTGCGTCGAGTGCGGATGGAGGGGGTTGGCGGTCCGAGACTAGGGATCCGGGTGCGGAGAGCGCTGCCGGATTTATAAGCATCGAAAAGGAGAATCGACGGGCGGGATGAACGGAGACGAGAGACCCACTGGGGAGACGGTTCTCGAGCGGTTGCTCGAAGACGAGATGAGGGAGTCGTTCATCGACTATTCGATGAGCGTGATCGTGCAGCGCGCGCTACCCGATGTGCGCGACGGCCTGAAGCCGGTCCACCGGCGCATTCTTTACGCGATGAGTGGGCTCGGGCTAACGCCCGGACGGGCGTTCAAGAAGAGCGCGACGGTCGTCGGGGAGGTGCTCGGTAAGTACCATCCGCACGGCGATTCGGCGGTGTACGACTCGATGGTTCGGATGGTGCAGGACTTCTCCTTGCGTTATCCGCTGGTGGACGGCCAGGGCAACTTCGGATCGATCGACGGCGATTCAGCCGCCGCTTATCGGTACACCGAGGCCCGCCTAATGGCGTTGGCCACCGAGTTGCTCGACGACATCGAGAAGGAGACCGTCGACTTCGTCCCCAACTTCGACGACCGGCTCGAAGAACCCACCGTGCTTCCCGCGCGAGTGCCGAACCTCCTGATCAATGGTAGTTCGGGTATCGCGGTCGGTATGGCCACCAATATTCCTCCCCACAACCTGACAGAGGTTGTGGCGGCGACGAAGGCGCTCATCGCCAATCCGGAGCTGCCACAGGAGGAGCTCGAGAGCATCATCACGGGCCCCGACTTCCCGACCGGAGCCTACATCTGCGGGCGGACCGGGATCGAAGAGGCATATCGTACCGGCCGAGGCCGCATCGTCATGCGGGCCAAGGCTATTATCGAGCAGGTGGAGGGCCACGGTGAGCGGATCATCGTGACGGAGATCCCCTTCATGGTGAACAAGGCGCGCCTGATCGAGCAGATCGCGCAACTCGTGCGTGACAAGAAGCTGTCCGATATCAGGGATCTTCGTGACGAGTCGGACCGCGACGGCATGCGCATCGTCATCGAACTCAAGCGCGATGTGATGCCCGAGATCGTGCTGAACCGGCTGTACAAGCACACGCAGATGCAGTCGACGTTCGGGACGATCCTGCTGGCGCTCGTAAACGGCGTACCCAGGGTGCTCAAGCTTCGCGAGATGCTTCTGCACTTCATCGACCATCGCCACACCGTGGTGGTCCGCCGTACAACTCACGATCTCGCTCGTGCGGAGGCGCGGGAGCACATCCTCGAGGGCCTGAAGATCGCCGTCGACAACATCGACGCGGTCATCAAGATCATTCGCGGGTCGAGGGATATCGAGGCCGCGTCCACCGGACTCCAGGAGGCGTTCGGGCTGTCCGAGTTGCAGACCAAGGCGATTCTGGACATGCGTCTTGCCCGGTTGACAGGCCTGGAGTTGGAGAAGCTCGAAGAAGAGCTGGGTCAGATCCGTGACGCGATCGCCGAGCTGCAGCGAATCCTTGGCAGCAAGGATGTTCGCATGGGGATCATCGCTGATGAGCTGACCGAGATAGAGGAGAAATTCGGCGACGAGCGCCGCTCCGAGATTATCGGAGATGTCTCATCGCTCGAGATGGAGGACCTGATCCCCGACGAGGAGGTGGTGATCACGGTCTCGCACCAAGGCTACGTGAAGCGCGTTGGGATCGACACCTACCGGGCACAGCGCCGCGGTGGCCGAGGCCTCAAGGGCATGGGAACCAAGGAGGAGGACTGGGTCGAGCACCTCTTTGTTGCGTCGACTCACGACTACCTCATGGTCTTCACGCGGGACGGTCAATGTTATTGGCTCAAGGTCTGGCAGATTCCTGATGCCCAAAGACAGTCGCGCGGAAAGCCCATCGTAAACCTCCTGAACATCGAGGCGGAGCGCGAGATCGCGGCGCTGGTGCCAGTGCGGGAATTCAGTGACGACCGCTTCCTCTTGTTCAGCACCCGCGCCGGGAAGATCAAGAAGACCGCTCTCTCCGCGTACGGCAACGTGCGGGCCGTGGGGCTCAACGCGATCAACATCCGGGAGGGTGACGAGCTCATCGATGTGCAGATCACGGATGGGTTGAACCACGTCATCCTCGCCACGCGCAACGGCATGGCCATCCGCTTCAAGGAAGAGGACACGCGCCCCATGGGTAGGGCCGCCGAGGGAGTGCGGGGTATCCGGCTGCGCGACGGTGACTACGTGGTTGGCATGGTCGTGATCCGCCGTCAAGATGCCACCCTCCTGGTCGTTTCCGAGGCCGGCATGGGGAAGCGCTCGGAAGTCGACGCCTATCGGCTGCAGGGCCGGGGCGGCAGAGGCGTCATCAACCTCAAGACCAGCGCGAAGACCGGCAAGGTCGTGGCGATCAAGTCGGTAGTGCCCGAGGACCAACTCATGATCATCACCCGCAACGGCGTAGTGAATCGTCAGCGTGTGGACGAGATTCGCGTCATCGGCCGAGCCACACAGGGAGTCCGGCTCGTGAACCTGGACGAGGGCGACCAAGTCATGGATGTCGCTCGGATTATCCCGGACGACGATGTCGAAAGCCTCGAAGGCGTTGAAGACGTGGATACGGTTGAGAACGCCGACAACGCGGACAGTCTCGACACCGTGGAGACCGTCGACTCCGCCGAGGAGGAGTGATCGATCCCGGAGGCCTTGTCGGGCTGGATGAAATCCGGGAAGCCGCAGCGCGGTTGGAGGGTGTGGTTGTACGCACGCCGCTGGTGGCGTGGCCGGAGCTATCCGAACGCTTGGGGGGTGAGGTCCGCCTCAAATGTGAGAACCTCCAGCGCTCGGGGTCCTTCAAGGCCCGCGGGGCGTTCAACTTCGCTTCGCGTATTCCGGCCGAGGAGTTAAAGGCCGGGCTGATTACATACTCCTCCGGGAATCACGCCCAAGCGGTCGCCTTGGTGGCTCAGCTTCTTGGTGCCCATGCGGTCGTGGTCATGCCGGTCAACGCGCCGGCGGTCAAGCGCGAGGGGGCTGAGCGGCTCGGAGCCGAAGTCGTACTCGAGGGCACGACGTCAGTGGAACGGCGCGACCGAGCGGAGGCCATCGCCGATGAGCGGGGCTTGGCGATGGTGCCGCCCTTCGACCACGCCCACATCATCGCCGGCCAGGGTACCGTGGGTTTGGAGATCGTCGACCAGTGGGGCGAGGTGGACACGATCCTCGCGCCCATTGGTGGTGGCGGGCTCGCCAGCGGAGTGAGCGCGGCCGTGCGCCGACTTCGTCCCGACGCCAGGATCTTCGGAGTCGAGCCCACTGGAGCAGCTTCGATGCGGGCTGCGCTCGATGCCGGAGAGCCCGTGGAGCTATCGAGCGTCGATTCCATCGCCGATGGGTTGCTTCCCGTAAGAACCGGGGACCATACGTACAGGCACATCCGCGATCTTGCCGACGACGTGTTGCTTGTCGACGACGATGCTATCGTGGAAGCCGCCCTGCTGCTCGCCGCGGAGCGAAAGCTCCTCGTCGAGTTTTCGGGAGCTGCCACCGTGGCCGCGATCCTTAGCGGACGGGTCGACGTAACCGGCCGCAAGGTCGTGGCGGTGCTCAGCGGAGGCAATGTGGACCCGGCGGTGCTGGTGGAACATGGTTGAGACGGCCACGACTCTCGTACTCCTGGACATCGACGGAACGCTCGTGGCCGGAGGGCCCGCCAAAGAGGCCTTCGAGACTGCGATGATGGCAGTGTACGAGACACGCGGTGCCATAGAGGGTTTCGATTTTTCCGGCAAGACGGATCCTCAGATCGCCCGGGAGTTGCTAGCGGACGCGGGGTTTACGGACGAGCGGATCGATGCTTCGCTTCCGGCCTTGTGGGACCGCTACCTCGCCGAACTCGAGGCCCGGCTGACCGAGGAGCCAATGTACCTGCTACCTGGGGTACCGGAGTTGCTCGATCGACTGCAGGCCCACCCGGATGTGGCGGTGGCGCTGGTGACCGGCAACATCGTAAGAGGTGCCCGGCTCAAACTCGCGTCCGTGGGACTCGCCCAAACCTTGACCATCGGGGGATTTGGGTCCGACCACGAAGATCGCAATCTGCTGGCTCAGATTGCCATCGTCCGTGCCGAGGAAGCGTGTGGCGTGACGTTCGCCCGTAAGCGCACGGTAGTGGTCGGAGATACACCGCGGGACGTCGTGTGTGGCCAGCGAGCAGGAACTCGAACGGTAGCGGTGGCCACTGGCCGATGCGACGCGGAGTCGCTGCGGGCTGCAGGCGCGGACAGGGTATTCCAAGATCTCTTGGACACAGATGAGGTGATGAGAGAGCTGGTGCCGGTCATGAGGCCTTGAGGGGAATCAAAGTCGGGCCCATCGTGTACCAGATCAGATTCTTTGTTTTCAAGGGTCTCGGCGTTCACTCCGGGGGGGGAGTTGCAAGTGGCGAGCAACGAGAGGGATGAAGGAACCAAGAAGAAATCCAGCGCGAGCAGCGGCAGCAGCATGACGTCGTTCTATTGGATTCTGGGCATCGTGGCCGTGATCGCCGTTGGGAGCGTGGGCTATTCGCTCGTGGGCGGTGGGTTCACCGAAGCTGCACTGGTGGCGATCCCTATCGAATACGAAAACCCTCAGGAACTCGTTGAGTTGGCTGCGGGGGTGGAGCGTGGGGATCCTGACGCACCGATCACGATCCTGGAGTTCGCCGACTTCCAATGCCCGGCGTGCCTGCAGTTCGCCACCCGCGTAAAGCCCGAGCTTGATCTCGCCTATGTGGACAACGGGGTCGCGAAGTTCGTGTTCCAGGACTTCCCGTTGGCCCAGCATCCCCATGCGTTCCTTGCGGCGCGAGCGGCTCGTTGCGCGCTGGACCAGGGGGGGCAGAGTTTCTGGGCGTACCACGACCAACTCTTTATCAATCAGTCTTCATGGTCGCCGAGCACTGTACCGCCCATCGCCGCCTTCCAGTCCTACGCACAAGGGCTGGGGCTGAACGAGGAGGAGTTCAACGGCTGCCTGAATAGTGACCGTCACTCGGTCACGGTGAGCGCCGGCATCGAACTCGGCCAACTCATGCGGGTCAGCGGCACGCCGACCATCTTCGTGAGCGGCGGAGGTGGAATGGCCACCCGCGTCTCCCGCTGGGGTGATTTCTCGGCCTTTCAGGAGATCGTCGAGTCGCTGCTCGCCGACACGGATGGGGCCGGGGAAGCGGGCGACCAGAATTGAGCCAGGAGACCACGGTTCGCCTCCTGTTCGTCGATAGCGGGCGCTATCACCACGAAGACATTTCAATACCGGCGGACACGCTCGGCCGCTACGAGCGTCTGATCGATTGTCTGCGGGAAGAACCGGACGTACTCAAGCGCGTGTTCTTGGATACGGACCGCCTGTGCTCGGCGCAGGTGGTGGACGCGCGCGCAGAGGAGGCTTGAGCGGCCTGCTCAACGAACGCTGAACGACTTCTTCAGCGTCCGCTCCTCGGATATGGGCGGGGGCCATGCACCGGCCTCCGCCTTTTCTATGACGGTCGCGACACGGGTTGTTACCCATCATCCGTTCGTGTCCTGATGGCCTCGACGAACACGTCCATGGTGCCGCCGCACACGGCAGGATCCGACGAGAGAAAATCCTTGGTGAGGTCGATTCGCACCATTTTGGGAACGCCTGTTCGCAGAACCTCGTCTGCGGCCTCGAGCACCTCGCCCTCCCCGCATCCCCCACCTACGGTTCCCACGAGGCCCTCCCCAGGGTCGACCAGCATCTTCGCCCCTACTTTGCGAGGCGTTGACCCGCGCGTAGCCACCACCGTCGCCAAGGCACAGGGCCGCCCGGCCTTGGCCTTCTCATCGAGAGCCCTGTAGAGGGCGTCGTCCTCAGTCCGTATCACTGCGTTTCACTCCCTGGCTCGCCTCGAAAAAACGCGGCACGATGCGCTCCTTGTCGGCCAATGGCTGAGCCGAACCTCCTCGCCACAACAGGACGATCTCGGCCGCCACGGCGACCGCGATCTCCGCGGGCGTCTCCGCCCGTAGATCCAAGCCTACAGGTGCCCGAATCTTGGCGATGCGCTTGCGCTCGAACCCCTCCTCGACCAACTCCGTGAACGCTGCCCGAACGCGTCGACGGCTTCCGATCATGCCTATGTACCTTACCTCTTTGTCCCCCGAAAGCAGTTGCCGGAGGCATGCGTAATCGTACTTGTGGCCGCGGGTGACCAGGACGACGTGAGTCTCGCGAGTCAGGGGCACCTGGCCGAAAGGGTCGGCCATGTCGATCCGTACCACCTCTTCGGCTTCAGGAAACCGCTCGCGCGTAGCGAACTCGGGCCGGTCGTCGAGCACTCGGATACGGAACCCCAAGAGCGCGCCCATCGAACAGAGCGGCTGCGCGATGTGGCCAGCCCCGACGATCAGAAGCTCGGGCTGGGGCCGGTGTACCTCCAGAAAGAAGCGCACCTCGGGGCCATCCTCAGCCCCTACTGAATGAAGACCCTCCTGGGCGCTTTCGGCCCCTTCCATCGCGTTCCGGGCCAGCTCCTGCAAGGCCGAATCCAGGACCTCATCCCCCGATCCTCCTACCCGGGCCAGGGTGCCGTCCGGCGTGCGGAGGAACACAATCCGACCCCCCGCTTCAGCCGGGGGCGGCATCAGAACCATCACCACCACCACCTCGCCCATCTCGGCTGCCGACAGGATGAGCTCCGTGGCCGCCGGCGCATCCAGGTAAGCCGCGGTCACGAACTGTCGAGCGCGGGGGTGATCTCATCGAAATGCCGCAGGTATTCCTCCGGTGTGTCGATGTCTGCCAGCACACCCGGGTCGGGTACGGCGACTTCGCTGAGGTCCCCCAGGTGCCGGTGCACTACCGTGCGCGCGCCCTCGGCCAGGCCATCCTCGAACAACTCAGGGAAGACGGAACGGCGGAAGAGCACCGGGTGCCCTCTCTTTCCCCCGTAAGATGGCACCACGATCGGGGCGTGCGACGCTTCGAGTGACGCGATGAGCCGGGCCACCGTCGCAGCCTGCACAAGCGGATGATCTACCGGAAGGAACACGCAGGCTTCCACGTCATCGCTGAGGGCTCGCAGCGCAACGCGCAACGACGTGATGGGCCCATCCGCGGGTTTCGTGTTGACCTCCACCCGAGCGCCAGCGGCGCGGGCGCGCTCAGCCACGGGTCCGTCGAGATCGGGCACCACCACGATGACGGGGGCACATCCGCCCTCTTGCAACGCATCCGTGACCCTGTCCAGAAACGTGGAGCCCTCGGCATGTAAGAGGGACTTTGGTGCGCCCATCCTGGAAGAATCGCCGGCACACGGTACGACTCCCGCGACCGTACTAGTCACCGAATGTGTCGTAGAAGTTGCTGTCCTCGGCGGCAAGTCGCACGATCAGCGGGGCGGGTGTGAACCGCTGGCCATGCAAATCCTCCATCTCATGCAGGCGGCTTAGAAGCGTCTTCAGATGGATCGTGTCGGCGAAGCGCATCAAGCCCCCGCGAAAGGGTGGAAACCCCGTGCCCATGATCATCGCCAAATCCACCTCGGCCGCCTTGGCGACCACGCCCTCGTCGAGAGCCCTTGCGGCCTCGTTGATCATGGCCAGCACGAGCCGTCCGCGGATCTCCTTCTGATCCAAGGCTCGGCGTTCGGACGGTACGGCCGACTTCAGCGCAGCGTAGACGGACTGGTCGACGCCGGCCTCTTTGTCGTTCTCGTAACGGTAGAACCCGGCGCCGCCTTTCTTGCCGAGCCGGCCGGTATTCGCGATCGCAACGAGCGGAGCCGATGGATCGAGGCGGTCCCCCAAGGCCTTATGGAGTGACTCGCCGGCGTGGGTGCTCACGTCGATACCGACTTCGTCGAGGAGGCGAAGCGGACCCATGGGCATACCGAAATCCGTGGCGGCGCGGTCGACGGCCTCGATGGACGCGCCGTCCGCAATGAGATGTCCCGCCTCGTTCAGGTAGGGGCCAAGCACTCGGTTCACCAGGAAGCCAGGACCGTCCGCTGTTACCACGGGCACCTTGCCGAGCTCGAGGGCGAGCGCGTAGATGGTCGCCACAGCGCGGTCGCTGCTCCGTGAGCCACGGACCACCTCGACCAGCGGCATCTTGTGCACCGGATTGAAGAAGTGCATGCCGGCGACGTTTTCCGGCCGCTCGAGACCCTCGGACATCTCGTCTATCGAAAGGGAGGAGGTATTGGATGCGATGATGCAGTCCGAGCGAACGGCGTCTTCCGTCTCCCTAAGGACAATGCGCTTCACGTCCATGCGCTCGACAACCGCCTCCACGATCAGGTCGCACCCTGAGAGGCTCTGGTAGTCGAGGCCGCCGCTAATCAACTCCATATGCTGACCGGCTTCGCGCCGGCGTAAGCGGCGGCGTTGGACCGCTTTGTCGAAAAGGCCCCTCGCGTGCTGAAGGCCCCCTGAGATGGCTTCGTGGTGGATGTCCTTCATGCGCACCACGATGCCCTTGTATGCGGCCAACTGGGCGATGCCTCCACCCATCACGCCTGCACCAAGGACTCCCAGACGAGTCACGTGGGTGGCCTCAGCGCCCGGCCCCCCCCGGTCCTTCTTGGCCGCTTCATTGAGAGTGAAGATGTGGATCAGGTTCTTGCTGACCGAGGATACGATGAGCTCTCCGGCTGCACCGGCCTCGAGGTCGAGTGAGGTGGCCTGCGGGACCCGGCCACCCTTCTTCACCACATCGAGGATCTTCAGCGGCGCCGGATAGTGGCCCCCGGTGCGTTTCATGACCTGCTTTCGTGCCATCCTGAGCACGATAGCCCGGCCCGGGTACGTCCCGTCCAGGAGGCGGGTCACGAGCTTGCCACGGGGTCGTGCCCGGGGAGGATTGCCGTTGGCCCGGTCCAAGGCGAAGGCCTTCGCTTTCTCGTCGAAGAGTTCCTGCGGAAAGATCTCGTCGACCAACCCGATTCGCTTGGCCTTGCCGGCCCGGGCTCGCCCGCCGGACAACAACAAGTCCAGGGCGGCTTGGAGTCCTACGAGCCGCGGGAGCCGGGTCGTCCCCCCCCATGCCGGGAGTATGCCGAGCATGACTTCCGGTAGGCCGAGGCTCGTTTTGGGCGAATCTGAGGCGAGCCGATAGTCGCACGAGAGGGCTAATTCCGTGCCGCCGCCCAAGCACAGACCATGGACGGCCGCGATCGTCGGCACCGACAGCGCTTCGAGCTTGCCGAAGATCTCCTGCCCCAGTCTCGAGGCTCGTTCGCCCTCGGCGGGATCCTCAACGGCCTGGATGGCGGCGACATCGGCTCCGGCCACGAAGCCGCGGGCCTTGCCGCTTCGCACGATGAGGGCGGTCATCGAACCGTCCGCCACCCCTATGGCGGCCGAATCGAGCACGTCGGCCAGACGGCGCATGACGGGCTCATCAAGGATGTTGAGCTTGCGGTCAGGGTCGTTGAAGGTGATCCATCCAATCCCGTCGTCGTCCACTTCGAAGGACGGGTTAGCGGATCCCTGCACCTGCGTCGTCGGCATGACTGTTCCCCATCTTGGACCGGCAGCCGTGCGGAAGCTAGAGCTTCGGACGCTCCTCCGCGTTCGCTCGTGTCAGCGTTAGCGGTAAGGGCTCGCCACGAGACAGATCAATGCGCACGTTCCAGTATAACTCAGTGAACGGAAGCTCGTAGCGAGCGGAGACCCACCACTCGCCGGGCGCCACCTCGAACTGCGTGAGCCCGTTGGCGTCCGTGGTGTCGTACATGATCTCCCTACCCGATGTCTGTAGCTTGTCCCCTATCACCGTACCAATATCCACGAACGCCTCGTCGGCCCAGTTCTCTCGGCGGATCCGGATCGCATCGGCGGCCGCGATCGACTGTTCCTGAAGCGACGTAAAGGTACGGAACGCCTGATCTCTCTGGCGTTCGACCCGGTTGTACTGGTCCTCCATATCCTGGAAGTCGTTGAAGAGCAGCCTGTAGCGCGCCTGGCCGCGACTGAGGCCCTCCATCGCTTCGGAGATGGTCTGCAGGGTGTCTCGGAGCGTATTCCAGCGTGTCTCGAGGCCTCGCCACCTTGCCTGAGCGGCCTGCACCTGCGCCTGGGCCTCCAGCACGGAATCCGGGATGACTGGCTCGGGCAAGGACGCGGCCTGAGTCAGTGAATCGAATACCGCATCGCGGTCGAACGGGAAGAGCCGGATTTCCAGGTCCGAGATCGCTCGCGGCACCGCGCCCTGGTCCGGGTCCTCCACCTCCAATTCGGCTGTGATCACGGCCTGGGCGCCACCGCATGCCGACAACAGAATGGCGCTTCCCAACGTGCTGAGGAGAGTCTTCGACCGCATCGTTTTCTTGCTCCGTGTTACAGTCCCAAAAAAGTGGCCCGAAGGTACTATCGGACCTCACTTCCAACAAGATTACACACTTCGGCCATATCGGTCGGACCCGTCAAGGAAAAGGGCGCCGACAGGACGCCCCTCGGCGGCGGAGCTTACCTCACACCGGTCAGGGAATCGCACCGCTGATGACGTAGTTCAACGGATTCACCGGCTCTCCGTCCACCCAGACTTCGTAGTGCAGGTTGGGTGCCGTGGCGACGCCCGTCCGCCCGACCTCGGCGATGGTCTGACCACGCTCGACGCTCTGGCCCTTTTGCACCAGGATCTTGGAGGCGTGGGCGTAGCGGGTCATGTAGCCGAATCCGTGCTCGATCTCGACCGTGTTTCCGAAGCCCGACCGCCACCCGGCGTAGGTCACGGTGCCGTTGGCCGCGGCCAGGATCGCCGTTCCCAGAGGGGCGGAAAGGTCGATGCCCTCGTGCGGGAGTTCCTTCTGGTAGATCGGGTGGAATCGAGCCTTGCTGAAGGCGCTGCTGAGCAGCCCCGCTGCCGGCAGGATCGATGGCGTCGAAAGCAGCGCGATACGGTAAGATTCCAGGCTGTCCGTGGCCTCGACCAGACTCTCGGAGAGCAGAAGCGCCCGCCGCTCGAGAGCGAAGAGATCATAGGACGCGGCGAACATGGCTTTTCCAGCCTCGGGGTTCGTCTCCCATAGCGGACCGGACTCGGGCGTCGCCAACCCAGGTCCGCCGACCCCCACCTGTAGAATCTCCGCGTCGAGTGACTCCAGGCCGGCAAGCACGCGGTAACGCGCGTCCCGCTCCGCAAGGAGGTCGATCGTCCCCTCCAGATGGCGCACGCGGGACTGAATGCCGGTGATTTCAGAGGTAAGGGCCTCGTTCTCACCGGTCAGGCGCAGCTTGTCCAAGCGAGACCAGCCATCGGTCGCCACGATCAGGATAAGGCTGGTAAGAAGGAGCAGACCACCACCGATGGCAGACGCCACGTAGTGTCCGGCGCGTGCGGGTACACTGAATTGCCGAACAGGACTTGCTTCGTCCTTGATGAACAGGAAGGTCCAACGCTGTTGGCTCATGCCCTTTGCCTGTCTCGGCCCATCATCGAAAACCCCGCCACACGCTCGCCGGGAGGGTACACTGTGGAGGGGCTCTTCGCAATTGTCGTGCTCTCATGTGCAAAGAAAAATTACGCCACGTTTCTTGCCAGTGTCAAGGAAGATCGCCCTTGGCGAGAAGCTCCGGTCTGGGAAAAAGTGGGTCGCCCATGATGACCACGTTTCCGGACAGCGGTACCGTGGTGGCTTCGACCAGTGTGGGCGGCGTAGACAGTCCTAGTCGGCCCGCGAGGTCCGCCATCTTCTCCGGTGTCACGGGCTCGAAGACCGCGGTGAGCACGGTCAGCACGCGCGCCAACGTCGCCAGCGTCTCGTCCAGGTCGTCTGCCCCCTCGGGATCCTTGGCTTGTGCCCAGGGTTTGCGGTCCTCGACATGCCCGTTCGCGGCCCGTGCGAGGTCCATGGCCGCCGCCAGGGCGTCGTGAACGCGAAAAGCGTCCATGTTCTCGTGGACCGCTTTGAGCGTTCGCTCGATCTCTCCGTCCATGCCTGTTCCCGGCGCGTCGGGGATGGTGCCCTCCCTGTACTTGTCGATCATGGAGATCACGCGGCTCGCCAAGTTACCCAACACGTTAGCGAGTTCATCGTAGCGCTGGAGAAAACGCTCCGGTGTGTACGACGCGTCGGAGCCGGTGGGCATGTCACGCAACAAGTACCATCGAACGGCATCGGTGCCGAAATCCTCTCGCAAAGCGAGCGGATCCACCACGTTGCCCAGGGACTTGGACATCTTGGTCGCTCCCGCGACCCACCATCCGTGCGCGAGCACCTGTCTCGGCAATGGTAGGTCCACTCCCATTAAGATCGTCGGCCAGTACACGCAGTGCGTGGTGATGATGTCCTTGCCGACCAGGTGGACGTCGGCCGGCCAAGGGGAGTGGCTGGTGTCGGAACCGAATCCCCGGTCATCGGGCTCCTTCTCCGGGTCGATGACGCCCGACCCCGTGACGTAGTTGGTGAGAGCGTCCACCCACACGTAGCACACGTGGTCCGGGTCGAATGGCATCGGGATGCCCCACCGAACTCGCGATTTAGGTCGGGAGATGGATAGGTCTTGGAGAGGTTTTTGCAGAAAGCCCAAGATCTCGTTGCGTCTGGTTTCGGGAACGATCCACTTCGGGTGGTCCTCGATGTGCTTGATCAGGCGTTCCTGGAAGTTGCTCATGCGGAAGAAGTAATTCCGCTCTTCAACGTGGGTGACGGGCCTCTGGCAGTCCGGACACAGGCGTTCCTCACCCACGTCCTTGTCGGTCCAATAGCGCTCGTCGGGGATGCAGTACCAGCCCACGTACATCGCGTCGTAGATCAATCCCTTGTCCCACAGGCGCTCGAGGAAGGCCGTAACCACGGCGACATGCTCGGGCTCGGTGGTTCGAATGAAACGGTCGTACGAGATGTTCAGTTGACCCCACGCGGCCTCGAACGTCGCGGCGAGCCGGTCGACGAACGCCTGGGGATCGAGGCCTTGTTCGGCCGCCGCCTCCTGCACCTTCTGGCCGTGCTCGTCCATGCCCGTAAGGAACAACACATCCGCGCCGGTCTGGCGGTAGTATCGAGCCAGCATGTCACCGAGCACCGTCGTGTACGCGTGGCCGATGTGGGGCTCCCCGGTCGCGTAGTAGATCGGTGTGGTGAGGAATCTCGGTGCGGTCACTCTGCGTCTGGGTCCTTTGCGGAGGGCTGTCCTCCCCTGTTCGCGACATCCTTGCGCAGTTCCTCGAGCGCCACCGTCCGGCGCTCCCCATCCACGTCCTTAAGCGATACCGTCTCCCTCCAGATATCGACGGCGACCACGAGCTCCTCACCCCGCTCCGTACGAATCGTGTTTCCTTCCTTGGGGAAGCGTCGGCGTGCCTCGACGTAGGTCTTGTGCTCGTACATCAAGCAGCACATGAGCCGGCCGCAGCATCCGGAGATCTGCGCCGGGTTGAGGGACAGGTGCTGGTCTTTAGCGAGCTGGAGGCTGACGGGTCGGAGTTCCGCGAGCCAAGTCGAGCAGCATAGTTCACGCCCGCACCGTCCGACCCCACCGAGCAGCGCGGCCTCGTCGCGCACGCCGATCTGTTTGAGCTCGATCCTGGTCCGGAACGTGCTCGCCAGGTCACGGACGAGCGTGCGAAAGTCTACTCGGCGCTCGGCGGTGAAGTAGATGATCAGCTTGTTGCGATCGAACTGCCACTCGGCCTCGGTGACCTTCATCTTGAGTCGGTGCTTGGTTACTAGCTTGCGGGCCTTGGCTCGAACCTCGTCCTCATCGGCCCGCAGCGTGTCCATTCGCGCGGTGTCTTCGTGACGGGCGAGCCGAAGGACGCGACTCTCCGGCAGCGGCGTCGCGCAGCCACCCGATGTTCCGCAGCGGCGTTCGGCGATGGAGCCCAAGGCCATGACCTCACCGAGGTCTTCACCCCGGTCGACCTCCACGATCACGTGGCTGCCGGCTTGAAGCTCGAGTCGATCGAACGAGTAATAAGCCTTTCGGGTGCCCTTGAAGCGTACCTCGGCGAAGTCGGCCATTAGGCTTCTAGCTCTCCTCGGCCTCGGTGTCCGACCATTCGCCGATCGCGTCGTACTTGCTCCACCGGGCCTTCAGGAGCTTGTCTACCGAAAGCTTGCTCAGCTCCTTCAGGTGCCTGACGAGGGCCTCTTGGACACTGAACGCCGTCGCGTCCCAATCCGAATGCGCGCCGCCCGGCGGCTCCGGGATCACCTCGTCTGCAATCCCGAGGCCCAGCAGATCCTTCGAGGTGAGGCACAGCGCAGTGGCAGCCTTCTCCCGATGCTCCGCCGAGCGCCAAAGAATCGCGGCACACCCCTCCGGGGAGATCACCGAGTAGATCGAGTGCTCGAGCATGAGGATACGGTCGGTCACACCTAAACCGAGCGCGCCTCCGGAGCCGCCCTCACCGACGACGACCGAGACGAGCGGCACACGCAAACGTGCCATCTCTCGGAGATTGAATGCGATCGCTTCGCTGATACCTCTTTCTTCGGACCCGAGGCCCGGGTACGCACCCGGCGTATCGATGAACGTGATCACGGGTCGTCCGAACTTCTCCGCTTGACGCATGAACCGGAGGGCCTTTCGGTAACCCTCCGGATGGGCCATTCCGAAATTGCGGCGCAGGTTCTCCTTGATGTCGCGGCCCTTTTGATGGCCCACGACCATGACCGGCTGGCCGTCTAGGCGGGCCCATCCGGCGATGATGGCTTCGTCGTCGCGGAACGCCCGGTCGCCGTGAAGCTCGATCCAGTCCGTGAAAACACGCTCGATATGGTCGAGCGTGTAGGGTCTCCGCGGATGCCGAGCCACCTGAACCTGCTCGATAGGAGTCAGGTTCTGGTAGGTGTCTTCCTTCAGCGTCTCGAGCTTGGTCGTCAGGTCTTCGAGCTGTTCAGTCACGTCGAAACCACTCTCTTCGGCCATAGCCACCAACTTTTCGATCTGGCCTTGGATCTCGAGAATGTCCTTCTCGAATTCCAACCTTGGGGAAGCAGCCAAGCAAACCTCCGTTGGGCGAGTTCGGGCGGCTGTGGGAGCGAGAGTATTGTAACCAACTCTCGTTGGCCCGGGCCATGGGTGGCCCGTTCGAAGTCACCAGCCGTCGCCGATGATTTCCCTGAGGATCCACCCGTCGGGATCGAAGGTGACGGCGGTCGGGGCCTGGGGCAATGCGACCCTCACGGTCTGATCCCTGTCTCGAACCTCTACCGACCGTCTCAGCGCACCGCCAGGCAAGTCGAATTCCACATCGGCGGCAAAGCGGAATGTCGGCCACGATTCGCGTTGTTCCTGGCGAATCCGGATCTCGAGCTCGCTGCTTCCAGGGAACCACTCGGTCGAGATCGCGATGCGTGGATACCCGGGCTCATGCACCCATTGGCTGAAGAACCATTCCAGATCCTGACCGGATACCTCCTCCATCGTTCGCCGAAAGTCGGCGGTCAGGACCACGTCGCCGGCATGGCGACGGAAATACTCCCGGATTCCGGTGAAGAAGTCCTCGTCGCCGAGTATGCCCCGAAGCATGTGCAGGACCCACCCGCCCTTCTCGTAGTTGTTGCGGTTGAGCAGGTCCATGAGGTCGCTCTCGGACCGTAGGATCGGCTGGCCGACATCGTCCGAAGAGACGTAGGTGCGGCGGCTCTCCTCCATGCGCCTGCGGAATTCGTCCGTACCGTCCGCATACTCGAAGAAGAGCGCACCGAAATAGGTCGCGAAACCCTCGGAGAGCCAAAGGTGCGACCACTCGGCCTCGGTTACCGAATCCCCGAACCACTGGTGGGCGATCTCGTGCGAGACGGTTCCCTCGGCCATGGTGCCCCGGGCGATCTTCTCCTCCGAATAGAAGATCGCCGAAGCATTCTCCATGCCGCCAAAGCGTGTGGCCGACTGGACGTTGGCCAGCTTCTCGAACGGGAAGGGGCCTATCAGGTCGGCGAAGAAATCGACCATCTGTGGTGCTCGGGCGAAGAGCTCCGCGGCGAACGAGGTGTCCGCCGGGTAGGCCCAGTACGACACGTCCACACACCCATCGTCGCGCAAAGTCGCGGGGGCCCGGCCACAGGCTGCAGTCCCCACGCTGCGTATCGCGAATTCGCTCGCGCCGACCACCATGTTGTAGGTGGAGACCGGCACAGCGCTCTCCCATCTCCATGTGCGGCGGCCGCCCGCGCCTCCCAGTGCGGCGGAATCCGTCGGTGTCGGCTCGCCGACCATGCGGCCATTGGCCACGACGCTCCAGGCTGAGGGGGCATGCACCGTGAACCGGACGGTGGCCTTGTCGGACGGGTGATCGATGGACGGCAGCCAGTAGCGGGCGCGATCGGGCCAGTTGTCCACGAACGCGGAGAGGACACCGTGGACGTTGTTCCGGAGGATCAGCCCGTCGACGGGCGAGCCACCGTAGAGAATCTCGACGGCCAACTCGTCACCGACCTCGGCGCTCGGCGGAATCGGGATCCGGAGGGTGCCTCGGTCTCGCCGAAACCGCGTGTCGGCACCGTCTATACGGACCCACTCTATCTCGAGCCCGGACAGATCCAGCGGCAGCTCCGAGGGCCGTGGCTCTTGGAGGGCGAACCGAATCGACACGCGGCCCTGAAAGAACGCCTCGGAGCGTTCAAGCGAGAGCTCCACGTCGTAGCCGAGTACGTCGATCCCCGGAACGGCCGCCGGGGGGGGCTGCACACTTCCGAGTCCCAGGAGGGCCGTCACCACCACCGCGGCGGCGGCCGTTCGGTGGAAGCCGCGGGTCATAATCCGCGTGCTCTCACATCCTCCAGGGGCTCCACGAGCGGCTCGTCGTCGAAGCGAGACCAGTAGCGCGCCGCGGCCATCACGTAGTCTCGACTTACGTTCTTGAGGCGACAGTTCTCGTATGCGGATACCGCGTCCATCTTGGCTTTCAGATAGGAGCTCACGGGCCGGAACATCGTCGGCTCGTATTCCATGCTCGAGGTGGGCCCCTCATATGCCATGAGCTGGGTGACGTCGCTTCCGGCGGTCGTGCAGACGCGGAATGTGTTGATGCGGTTCTGCTCGCGGTCGTTTTCAGAGGGCATGTAGAGCACCGACGGGTTCATCTCTTCAATCAGCGCGAGGAGGATCTTGGCAGCTCCTTGGATATTCATGCCCTCCGCCTCCACGATGTCACCGAACACGAGCTTGGCGCCGATCCGGTCCGCGGCCTCCTTGGCGGCGTCGCTGAGACAGTCGCTCCCGTCCAGCGAGCCTCCCGCGACCACCAGGATCGTGACATCCTGACCTGACTCCACGTGGTAGATGAGGCTTCCCGCACACCCGATCTCGATGTCTCCGGGCCGGGCGCCGACCGCGATCACGGACTCCGTACCGGTGAGTTCCCGTGTCCCACCCAGGTCGATGAACTCCGATACCTTGGAGAGCAACTCGTCCTTGTCGAACGGCTTCCTGAGCACGTACTTGGCGCCCACCCGAAACGCCTGGTCGTGATAGACTTGACCGGTGTAGGCGGTCATCGCTATCACAGGCAGGTCCGGGTACAGTCTCACCGCCTCCTTGATGACTTCGATACCGTCTTTGCCCGGCAGATTCAGGTCGACCAGGGCCAGAGTCCATTCACCCTTCGCCAGGACCCTGATCGCCTGATCACCGTCCTGCACAAGCACGATCTCAAAGTCTCCGGATTGCAACAGAGCCGTCTTGACGAGGAGAGCCTCGTCCATGGCGTCTTCGACCAGCAGGATTCTCGGTTTACCAGGTGATGCGGTCACGTCGAACGAACGCTCCTCGGTTGGCACATGTCGGCACGGCCTGTGGATGGTCTAATTTATTATAGGAACCATCGTCGCGCACGTACGGATGTCACTCCCCCGGACCTTACGTTGGCGCACACCGCAACAGTATCGACCGGCGGCCGAGCGGTCGTAGTCAGTCCGCGGGCGCCATCGCCGGATGTAGCTCTGGCTCGGGCAGCATCAGCCACACGATAATGCCCATCCCGAGCACCGAGATGGACGCGATGATCGTGTTGCTCCAGTATCCGTACTTGGCGAAGAGCGGCCCGGCCACGGCACCGCCGAATGCGAAGCCCACCTGTCCCAGCGCGACCGTCAGGCTGAGCAGGGACCCCCGACGCTCGTCGCTCACCAGTGCGGTAAGAAGCGCTGAAAAGGGGCTTATGCGCATCGCTACCAGGATCATGACGGCGAAGAATAGCGGGTAAGCCATCCAGAACTCGCGAACGAGTACCGTGGTGAGCAGCATAGTGATCGAAAGCCCCACGCAGGAGAGGATAACGATTTTCTTGCGCCCGATTCGGTCCGAGAGTCTTCCGGCTTGCGGACCCGCGATGACGTTCGCGATGCCGCCCACCATGAACAAGACGGCGATCCCTCCGGCCGTGGCACCCAGGTTGCGTTCCAGCCAAGTGGGGAAGTACACCACGTAGAACGACACTCCCAGGAACATCATGAAGAACGCGAAGACTGCCGCCGCAATCTCCTTTTGGCCGAGCAGGTCCGCATAACCGGCCACGGCCCGCTTGAACGTCAGGCGGCCCTCCGTCCGCTTCACGTCGGGCTGCGGCACCTTCGCCCAGATCAAGATGAAGGTGAGCGCCATCGTGACGGCGAACAGGTAAAACGGCGCCCTGAATCCGAATGCGCCGGCTAGAAGTATGCCGATCGGGATGCCTGCGATCTGACCGAATGCCGTGCCGCTCATGACCCAGCCGGTCGCCCACCCACGCCGTCCGTACGGGAAGTAATCACCCACATACGAGACGGCGGCGCCGCTCAGGATTCCGCCCGCCATCCCCGCCAACACACGCAAGACCAGGAACGACACGTACCCGGAGATGAAGTGGTGGAGAGTAAGGGCCACCGTCATGGCAACGGATCCGAGGAGCAGAATCCGGCGTCTCCCGATCTTGTCGGACACGGGCCCCGCCATGATGGCGAAGACTCCTACCATCAGGGAGTACGCCGATACGAGCGTGCCGAGAACCGCGTCCGCGATGTCGAGTTCCTCGCCGATCTGGGGCAGGATCGGCGAGATGATCATGATCTGACTGCTGGCGCTGAAGACCAGGAGCCAGAGGGCGAAGACGATCAGCCCCTCGGAGGATCTATGGGGCACTAGCCTTGCGGTTCCTTGTGCACGACGTGGGCGCTACGCTGATCGGTCGGCAGGATCACGAG
>JBGMRK010000005.1:0-38715 GCA_048061375.1 Longimicrobiales bacterium
GAGGAATCCGTGCAGGTCGTGCCGAGCGAGCCACCTCCGGAAACGTCGGTCCCGGCGGCCCCCGCTCCGGTCCTCGCCAACTCAAACGATGATCCGGCTCTCGAATACTCGCTCATGCTAGCGTCCTATCGCGACCCGGGAGCGGCGCTACGTCGAGCCGCGGCACTGGGCCGGTTACGCCCCCGAGTGGCGTTCATAGTGGCTCCGGTCCGCGTCGATGGCACCACCTATCACCGCTTGCTCGCCGTCGCCGCTGGTGTGGATGAGGCGAGGGCGTTGAGGGATAGCATCGGATCGGTGACCGCTGGAGACGACAGTAGTGCCTGGATCGTGCGGCGGACTCCGCTGGCCTTCGAGTTGGCCGCCGTGTCCGACGTCGAGGAAGCGCGCACGGTCGTAGCCCGGGCCGAGTCCCTGGGAGTCTATGCCTACATCGTTGTCCAGAGCGGGGTAGACCGGCCGACTTATGCGGTTCTGGCAGGCGCTTACCAGGGGGAGGATGAAGCAGCCGCGATGGGTGATCTGCTGGCCAACGCAGGGTTCGCCGACGCTGGCCTCAGGTCACGAGTTGGAAGGATGGTTAGGTGATTCAACTCTCGGTTTGCCCGCCTGAAGAGGGCGCCGTTACTTTTCTCGCGCGACGGTCCGAAGCGACGGCTATCGCGGGAATGCGGGTCGGACGCCCTGGCTCGCCCGATATGGATCTTCGCAATGGTGAGAGTGCGCTATGAGTGCTGATCACCCAAGCTGGCAGCCCTTCGACCCCATTGCGGGTTCCGTTCCCGAGGCCCTAGGGGCTCTGGCTGCCGGGGGAGGGGATCCTCGAGTCATCGCTCTCTTGAGGATGCCGGGGATCGATAGCTGGTGGGGAGCCGAGGCCGCTGTCGGTATCGCCCGTGCTTGGGGTGAATCAGGGGACGCTGTCCTGCTCTCCGACCTCGACCTGCGTGACCCCAAGCTCCACGAAGTGCTGGGCCACGAGAACGGGCAAGGCGTGTCGGACATCCTCCTGTACGGTGTGTCGGTCCAGCACGCGGCGTTCGCCTCTGAGATGGGATCGTTCCTCGTGGTTACCGCCGGCACGCCCGTTGCGGACCCAGAGGCCGTTCTGGCCCACCCACGCTGGGAAGCCGTAACGCGTGGACTTCGTGAAACAGGCGCAACCGTTCTTCTGCACCTCCCGGCTGACCTTCCTGGAGCGTCGAGCGTGCTTTCGCGGGCCGATCACGTCGTGGTGTTTGCGGCGGATGCATCCGGGGCCGAAGGAGTCGAGGGTGCGATTGCGGTGCTCGGTCCGCTCGTGGAGGAACCCGCTGGGGCGCTCGACGTGGACGAACCGGAGACGGTTGAAGAGCCCGCGACGGTCGAGGAGCCCGTGGATATGGACGAGCCGCCGGTTGTGGACGAGTCCGTTGGGTTCGAGTATCCCGACGAGGTTCTCGATACACCCGAGCCGGTGGACGAACCCGTCGAATCCATCGACGTCGCGGAGGAGATCTCGGACGCCGTGATCGAAGCGGTCACCGACGAGTATGACGAATCCGCGGACCAAGCCGTCGAAGAACCCGAGGCGGCTGAGGAAGAGGTGCTCGAGCCTCTGGTAGACGCAGACGCTCCAGGCGAACCGCCGGGGAAAGAGCCGGCTCTCGTGGAAGAGGCGACCCCCGGGTCGACTGAGGGCGGATTCGGTGATTTCACCTTGGATGAGCCGGCGGCACCTGCTGAGGAGGCCGAGGTCGGCGGTGGCGAGTATGACTTCGATGGCCTCGACGGAGGTCAGTACACTCACGTGGATGGCGCCCCGTCTGGAGATGAAGAATCGTCCTCCTTCGACGCCACCGGCTTGGATGACATGGCTCCCGAGGAGCCCGAAGTCGAAGTTACGCCGATGGAAGGGATCGAGACCATGGACAGGGTCGAGCCCATTTCCGACGACGGGGACTCGGCTCACGACGAATCCGCCGCCGAGGAGCCCTCGTTCGATATTGGAGAAGGTCTCGAGCTGGAGGCTCCGGAAATCTCCGTCGATCCACCGGCGCCGGACCCGGAGCCCACTCCGGCGGATGCCGACGACCCTTTCGAGGGACTCGGGTCGGGCGGCGGCGTATTCGACGTCGAGCGTTCGTCCCTGGCGGCCGATGTCGCCGCTCCGGACGATACAACAATGATGTCCGGCATTGAGCGCGGCGGCGACATGGCGGACGAGGCGCCGTACGCACCGGACCTCGAGGCTGGCGACATCGACGTCGTGGACGCGGCCACTGAGGCTATGCGGGTGGAAACCCCGGCCGTGCCAGAGGAACCGGAACCGGAGTCGGAGGCGTATGACTCCGCCGAGTTCGGCGAGGATACGGACGAGGTCGAGGACGATGGCGAACTCCAAGTCCAGCCGGAGCGGAAGATGTCCGGTTTGGACAAGTTGGCGAGTCGCCGAAAGTGGCAGGAGCGTCGTAGGGTGCTTCTGACTACGGTGGCGGCCATCGTGGTACTTGGGGGTGGTGGGTGGGGTCTCGCCTTTCTTGGGATCGTTGATGTTCCCGGGATTACGCCGGCGAGCCGCCTGAGCAGTGCGATCCCTGCACCGGTCCGTTTGGACGGTGAGCAGCCGACGACGCAGATTGTCAGCCATTCTTTGCTGATCAACCTGTACCGAACCCCCGAGACGCCCCGTGCCATGGTGCCCACGCTCGCCGAGAGGCTCCCGGGCACGCTCTTCTTCTACACGCCCATGGAAATGGACGAGCGTGTCCAGTATGTCCTGTTTGCCGGAGCGGCGTACAGCGCAGTGCAGGCGGACAGCCTCAAACTGCCGCTCGCCGCTGTGCTCGACCGCCAGAATCCGGACGATTGGCGTGTGAGAGCTACGCCCTACGCGTTCTTCTTCGGTGAATACAGTGGCGCCGCGGGTGTAGCCGCTCGAATCGAGGAACTGGCCGCGCTGGCGATTCCGGCCTACGCGCTCGATGTGGACTACGCCGATGGGCGAACGGCGGTCAGGGTGTACGCCGGCGCATTCAGCGACGAATTCGACGCCCAGCCGTTGGCTGCGGTGATATCCGAGAGCGGGATGTCCGGCATCCCCCTGATCGAGCGCAGAGGCCGCCTCCCGGAATGAAGCTTCGATCTCTGAGAATCGAAGGGTTTAAATCCTTCGCAGACTCCACCACCATAGACTTTCACGAGGGCGTCACAGCAATCGTAGGTCCCAACGGTTGTGGCAAGTCCAACATCTCCGACGCCATCCGATGGGTTCTGGGTGAACAGCGTCCGAGCATGATCCGTGGTGCCAAAATGGAAGAGACCATCTTCCAGGGGACGGTGAACCGGCGACCGGTAAACCGCGGTTCCGTGAGCCTCACGGTGAGCAACGAGGACGGTATTCTGCCGGTCCCATTCGAAGAAGTGGAGATCGGCAGGACCGTATATCGTGACGGTGGGAGCGATTATGTGCTCAACCGCTCGTCCTGCCGCCTTCGCGACGTCGTAGATCTTTGCCGGGACACGGGCCTCGGAGCCAACGCGTACTCGATCATCGAGAACCGGATGATCGACTCCATCCTCTCGGACCGCGCAGAAGAGCGACGGGCGCTGTTCGAAGAGGCATCCGGGATCGGGAAGTACAAGGACCGTCGCAAGTCGGCCCTTCGCCGTCTCGGCCATGCGGAGACCGACCTCCAAAGGCTGGAGGACGTGATCGCCGAGGTGGAAACCAAGGTGCGGTCGCTCGCCCGCCAGAAGGGTAAGGCGGAACGGTACAAGACGCTGCGCGAGCGGCGTCTTTCGGTCGAGGTGGCGGTGGTACGCCACACGTTGTCGGAGTTGCGCGTCCGGCTCGAACAGTTGGACCGCGAGTTGGCCGGTGGCAAGGAGACCGGAGAGGGAATGACGGCGGAGCTCACCGCGGCCGAGACCGAGCAGGAAACGCTTTCGCTCGGCAGGGTGACCGCCGAGAAAGCTCGTACACAAGCTGCTGGAGCGCTGGAAGAGATTCGCTCCCAGCTCGTGACCTGGGAGCGAGACCTCGCAGTTGCCGAGGAACGCAGATCGTACGCAGGACGCCGCCTTGAACAGATCACGACCGAGCGGAGCGAAGCCCGCAAGCGGGCCGACGAGGTAGTGACCGAACTAGCTACGCTGGATGCCGAGCTCAAGGAGCGTGAAGGGGAATGTGCCGGCGTGAAGCAAGATCTCACGGCGAGACAGGCCGAGGCCGTAGCAGTCCATCTTCGCGTTGCCGAGGCTCGCCAGGCGGTAGAGACCGCCGAGACCAAGGAACGAGAGGTGCTTCGCGCTGCGGCGCAACTAGAAGGTGATGCCGATGCATCGGAGTCGCAGGCGGCCGAGCTGGAACGGCGAATAGAGCGAATCGTACGTGAGCTGAGCGACGCGTCGAGTGCCCTTTCGGAGATACAGAGCCAGGGTGACCTGTTCTCCGACCGGCTCAGTGGGTTGGAGTCGGACGTTGAGAACGAGCGGACGGCGTTCGGGCAGGCTACTGCTGCGCTCTCGGATCTCCGCGAAAGTCTCGCGGAGGCTCAAGAGAGCGAGGCGCGGGCAGCCATGGCGGAGCAGCGCGTCGCGGTAGAGCTGGAAGCGCTCCGAGCGCTCGCCGAGCGTGAGGAGGGTGGTGACGTGGTTCTTCGCGCCGCCATGGCGCTGGGTGACGCCGGTGTGCTCGGGCCGCTCGCAGATTCAATCGAGGCGCCGCCCGAAGCCGCGCAAGCGGTCGAACGCCTGTTGGGACCTCTTGCCGACGGCCTAGTCGTCGAGAGTACGGCTGTAGCTCTGCGCCTCGTGGATTGGTTTGGTGAGAAGTGGGATGGGGGTGGGGGCCTCGTGCTATTGCCGTTGGATGAGGTTCCCACGGTCTCGTCCCCGGGTGGCGCTCTCCTGGAGTCGATTACCGTTGATGGCGTGGGCGCCCCATGGGTTAACGCGCTTCTCGCGGACGTCGGTTTGGTCGGGGCAGCCGAGGGGAGCTTCACGGGAGGGCTGGTCGATGCCCGCGGCGTGGTTCAGGTAGGCAGCCCCCTTGGGGGCAGCGGCGCCCTGGAACGCAAGGAGCGTATCAGGGCTCTCACTGCCGAACAAACTCGAGTCGATCGTGAGGCAGAAACGGCTCGTCAGTCGACTGGGCATGCCCGCACGGCGGTGGAGCAGGCCGAGCAGAGGCTGCACGCGGCCCGTCTCGCCTTCCAGGCGGCCGAAGATGGGTTCAGAGAGGCCTCTTCCGAGGCAGCTGCCCAAGTGGACCGTCGGGCGCGCATGGACCGGAACCGGGACGAGCTCACTCGCCAACTCGAAGGTACGAAGGCCGGCCGGGCTGGGTTATTGCAACGGGCAAGGAGCGCCAGGGAGGACCGGACGCTCATGCTTGCCGAGGAAGGGAAGGTCCAAGAGCATGGCCATGCGGCGCGGCAGGCCCACTCGGAAGTTCAGGTGGAGTGGGAAGCGGCGCGCGCTGAGGAAAACCGGCTCGGCGTCGAGCTTGCCAGGGCCGAATCGGAAGTGGGCCGGCTGAGTGAGCGCTTGGAGCATTTCCGTCTGGAGAAGGCTTCCGCGGCGGACCGTATCGCGGCCTTAGACGGGGAAGAAGCGGCGTTGGCGGAGGATCTCGACGAAGCTGAACGGGTCCGGGTCGAAGGAGGCGATGCCACGCAGCGCCTGTTCGGAGAGCGAGAGCGGGCAGAGGCGTTGTTGCGCGAAAAGGACGAGGAGCTGGCGAAGGTCATTGCCAAGCTCACCGAGATCGAACGTAAAGTTCGCACGGCTCGCTCAGCGGAGCGAGAAGCCACGGAGCGCAGGCATCGGCTCGAGTTGGCGCGGCAGGAAGCGAGCAGCCGAGTCAGCCTCATCCAGGAGCGCCTCGAGGCCGAGTGGGGCCGGTCCCTGGAGCGCCTTCTCGACGAGGCCGAGCCCGTTGAGGGTGAGCCCGAGGAGCTCGAGGCGGAACTCACCGACATCGTGGGCAAGATCGAGCGTATCGGCTTGGTGAACATGTTGGCTGTCGAGGAGCACGCCGAAGAGAGTGAGCGATTGGGTTTTCTGACGGATCAGCGAACCGATCTGATCCAGGCCCGCGATGATCTCCGGGCCGCCATAAAGCAGATCAATGAAACCGCGATCTCGCTTTTTGAAGACACCTTTCAGAAGATCCGCGGCAACTTCCAGCTCACCTTCCGGAGACTGTTCGAGGGCGGGGAAGCCGATCTCTGGTTGGCGGATACGTCCGATCCTCTCGAGTCTCCCATCGAGATCCACGCATCGCCGAAAGGCAAGCGCACCCAGCGCATCGACCTCCTTTCGGGTGGGGAGCGGGCGCTGACAGCCCTGGCGCTGCTCTTCGGGATTTATCTCGTCAAGCCGAGCCCATTCTGCGTGCTGGACGAGGTCGACGCGCCGCTCGACGAGAACAACATCGGCCGCTTTATCAGGCTTCTCGGAGAGTTCAAGGCACAGACGCAGTTCGTGGTGATTACGCACAACCCTCGCACGATCGAATCGGCGGACTGGATTTACGGCGTCACCATGGAGGAGGCGGGCGTGAGTTCGGTGGTCGGGGTCCGGCTTCGTGAAGAGGCGTCGGCGAGCGGGTCCGCCGCCTAGTAACAGCCCATGGCTTTCGAGGTCATGATCCTCGGTTCCGGCACTCTCGTACCCTCCGCCACGCGGCGGTCGGCTGGTCATCTTATCACGTTCGACTCGATTCGGGTGTTGTTGGACTGCGGCTCGGGCACCCTCCACGGGATGGCACGTTGGGGAACCGCGTGGGATCGGATATCCCACATTCTGCTGACCCACTTTCACACCGACCATATCGGTGACCTGGCCCCGTTGCTTTTCGCCCTCAGCTACGGCTCGAGTCCGAGACGGACGGACCCCCTCACGCTTATCGGCCCGCCAGGTCTTCGCCGCTTGATCGACAGCTTGGCCGAGGCGTTCGGTGCCTACGTTCTCGACCCGGGCTTTCCGTTGGAGGTCTTGGAGTTGGCACGCGAATCGATCTGGTTCGACGAATCCTGCGGTCTTGGAGTCTCGACCCATCCGACTCGGCATACCGATTCCTCGGTCGCGTATCGCCTCGAGACCGACACCGGTATCGTATCGTACACAGGTGATACCGGACCTCAAACAGGACTTGGTAACTTCTTGCAGGGAACGGAGTTGATGATTGCGGAGTGTTCGTATCCCGACCCCCCGAGAGTCGAGACTCACCTCACGCCAACTGGACTCGCGACGCTTGCCCAAGAGGCTTCTCCTGACCTTCTGGTCGTGACCCACGTATACCCGGACCTAGACCCTGAGGCCGTGCCCGGCCTTCTTGCCCAGGCTGGGTATGCTGGCCGTGTCCGGGTCGCCGAGGATGGCCTGGTAATCACCCTGGCCGGTGGAAAAGCGCACCTTCGGTAGACTACATCTGTTCCCTCCCTTAGACTTAGGTCTGAAGTCGAAACGAGTGTTCCAGGCCGGCGCGGCCTCGACTAGTGAAGTGCCCATGCTCGTAGTCATGAATCATGATGCAACCGATGCCCAGATCGAGGCCGTTTCGGCCCAGATCGAGGCTATGGGGTATGGGGCGCGCCCCATGCCGGGCAAGCAACGCACCACCGTGGGAGTGGTCGGCAATGACGGGCGTGTGGACGAAGGACGGCTCCAAGGCATGCCCGGAGTGCGCGAACTCATTTCGGTGACGCGCCCCTACAAGCAGGTCTCGAGGGAATGGTGTGACAATGACACCGTGGTGCGTCTGGCAAACGGGACCGAGATAGGTGGGGATGCGCTAGCGATCATGGCGGGGCCATGTGCGGTCGAAGGTGAGGCAGAGATTCTGGAGATCGCCCACCAACTCAGGTCCATGGGTGCCACGATCCTGAGGGGGGGAGCGTTCAAGCCTCGGTCGTCTCCGTACTCCTTCCAGGGACTCGGAGGCAAGGGTCTGGTGATGCTGGCCAGGGCCCGAGAAGAAACCGGAATGGCGATCGTTACGGAGGCTCTCGATCCCGAAGGAGTGGATTCGGTGGCCGAGCACGCCGATGTGATCCAGATCGGCGCCCGCAACATGCAAAACTACCCGTTGCTGCGCCGGGCGGGTCGGTCCGGAAAGCCGATCCTTCTCAAGCGTGGAATGGCGGCCACCATTACGGAACTGCTCCTGGCCGCGGAGTACGTCTTGGCCGAGGGAAACCCCAACGTCATCTTGTGCGAAAGGGGTGTCCGAAGTTTCGACCACCATACGCGTAACCTGCTCGACTTGACCGCTATTCCGGTCGTGCAGTCTCTCTCGCACCTGCCGATCATCGCCGATCCCAGCCACGGCACGGGAATCCGGGCCAAGGTGATCCCCATGGCCAGGGCCGCGGTTGCGGCCGGTGCGGATGGGTTGATGATTGAAGTGCATCAGGATCCTCCGAGCGCTCTCTCCGATGGAGCCCAATCGCTCTATCCCGAGCAGTTCGCCGAGCTCATGGGGCAGATCGGTGTCATTGCCGAAGCCATCGGGCGCGGTCTCGTTCCGCCGCTCCCCGCTCCTGTGGCGAGCCGCACCTGAGGGGGGCGGCCCCCCCCCAACCTGTAAAAACAAGTCGCCGAGGGGGAGATTCCCCGCTCGCCAGACCCAAGCAGTCCAAGGTCCCAAGTCCGTATTCCACCGCCCTCCACCACGTGCGACGCTTCACCATGAACACGCATCTGGTTGGGCGCCGGTTCGAGGCGTTGGCGGCTGAGCATCTTCTGGCGCGCGGTTGGACCATTCTTGCCCGGAACTACCGCTTCGGCCGAAAGGAGATCGATCTCATCGTCGCACGCGGCCGCACTCTGGCGTTTGTCGAGGTGAAGGGGCGCCGGGGGGAGGCGTACGGCCATCCCCTCGAAGCCATAACCTGGCGGAAGCAGCGCGAGATTTCGCAGGTGGCTCGACATTGGATCCACGAAAACGCAGGGCGATGGGACATTGTCCGTTTCGATGCCGTCGCGGTGCGGGAGTTTTCCGGTCGACCTCCTACCGTAGAGCATACGCCGGACGCGTGGCGGCTATCGCGATGAGCGCCGACCCTTGATACGGACGAAAATGCGCGCAAACTAAGGCGTTTCGGTCCCTCGTCCGTTGACGGCCCGTGGGGTCACCGATACCTTGTGAAAGTGCCCCAGGTCCGTAGGGCGAGAGCTCATGAACTCCGTCAGGACCTCGCCGGTAGCAGCGGTAAGTGCGGCGATCGTAGCTGCGGGTGGCCTGGGGCACTTTTTCTTTTCTCAACTGCCGTCCGTCGTCCCGTAATAGGACCACGCTAGCTACAAGCCCTTGGCCCACATCGCCTTAGCCAGAAAATACCGGCCCCGCACGTTCTCGGATGTGGCCACGCAGCACCACGTATCGGAGACGCTCCGGCGAGCTGTGAGCACCGACCGAGTCGGTCACGCCTACCTATTTTGTGGTCCTCGGGGCGTTGGAAAGACCACGCTCGCGCGTGTTCTCGCGATGGCGTTGAACTGTCCAGGCCGCACGGAAGAGGGCGAACCTTGCGGCGAGTGCGATAGCTGCTCTCGGATTTGGAGGGGCCATACGGCCCTCGACGTCATCGAGATCGACGCGGCATCGAACCGCGGGGTAGACGACGCCAGGAATCTTCGGGAAAGGGCCATGTACGCCCCGTCCGAGGAGGGGCACTTCAAGATCTACATCGTCGACGAAGCCCACATGCTGACCAAGGAGGCATGGAACGCGCTTCTGAAAATCCTCGAGGAACCGCCTCCCCGCGTCATCTTCATCTTCGCTACCACGGAGCCGCAGAAAATCCAGCAGGTCGCGGCCCCTATCCTTTCACGCTGCCAACGATTCGACTTCCGCCGCATCGGAGCCTCAGAGATCGTCGGGCGGCTCCGTGACATCCTCGCTCTGGAAGACGCCCAGGCGGCCGAGGGGGCCCTCGAGGTCATCGCCAAGAAGGCGGACGGGGGTATGCGCGATGCGCTCTCGTTGCTCGATCAGGTACTCTCGCTGACTGGCGGCGATGTGACCCAGGACTCCGTGCGGAGCGTTCTCGGGCTCGTTGAGGAAGAGCGTTACCTGCAGCTGCTCGATCTAATGCTCGAGGGCGCGCGGGGTGACGTATTTGGCTTCGTAGAGGGCCTGCTGGACGAGGGGTACGACCTCGTCGAGTTCTATCATGGACTGGTCGAGACACTCCGCCTGCTGCTGAGGTTGGTCCTTGCAGGTGATGCCGGGGAGGTTGCAGGAAGCAGGACGGAGGCCTTCGCCGAGCGCGCCGCCGCCTTCCTGCCGGGCGATCTCGTCCGGATGCTTGCGATGGCTACGGACTTAGAGAGCAACGGGAGTCTCCGGCGCAGCCAGAATCCCCAGATGCTGCTCGAGATGCTGCTGTTGCGACTCAGCTACCTGGACAGTACGGTGGCGCTCGAGGATCTGATCCGCGGCCTCGGGGGCGCGCCGCCACTTACCGGAGAGGGCTCCCCAAGACGACCGGCGGCACCGGAAGAACCACAGCAATCCAAAGCGAGCGTACCCTCCGATTCGGAGCCGCCCGCCGAGTCGGAACCGGCCGCTGTGCGGCCTGCCGAAGCCACGAAGGTCGGATCAGTGACCGGGGCCTGGCAGCGGATCCTGGAATCTGGAGAAGCGGTTCCGGCAGGTATGAGGCCGTTCCTGCTGGGAGCCCAGGTGAGCGAGTCGGTTGATGGCTCGGTGATGATCGAGTTGCCGGCCGGGCCGGGCCTTGAACGGCTCGGTACACCCGTGGCCTGCCGCCGGCTTTCCGAGGCTTTGGGTGGCCTCTTGGGACGGTCGATCGAAGTCGTGGTGAAGGAGGTGCCAGGCACGCCCGGACAGGCAGCCGAACGTATCAGCGCCGGTACAGTACGTTCCGATCGGTTGAAGGAACTGATGCAGCGGGAACCGCTCCTGGAGAAGGCGGTAAAAGAACTCGATCTCGAACTCATGGAATGAAACCTAAGATGGTGTATTGCAAGGATTTGATAGGATGACTGATATGCAGCAGTTGATGCGCCTGGGACAGCAGCTTCAGGAAAAGATGGTGAAGCTGCAGGAGCGGCTCGACGGCGAGGAAATCACCGCCTCGGCCGGTGGCGGCATGGTCACCGCGACGGTCGACGGCAAGGGGGGGGTAACCAAGGTCGTCATCGACCCCACGGTCGTCGACCCTCGTGATGTCGAGATGCTGGAGGACCTGGTCCTGGCGGCGGTGACTGAGGCGCAGAACAAGGCGCGCGTCCTGTACGAAGAGGAAATGAAGAAGGCGACGGGCGGGCTTCCGATGCAACTTCCAGGACTCATCTGACGGCGGGGATAGCGACCCGGATGTCGGTCATCGAACGGCTGACGGAGGATTTCGCCAGGCTTCCGGGAATCGGGCGCAAGACCGCCGTTCGCCTCGTATTCCACCTCATGAAGCGGCCCAAGGAAGAAGCCCTTCGCCTGTCTGGTTCCATTCGCGAAGTAGCCGAGACTATCCGACCGTGCGAGCGCTGTGGGAGTTTCGCCGAGTCCGAACTGTGCGAGATCTGCTCCAATCCTAGCCGCGATACGTCGCTCCTTTGCGTCGTCGAGGAAGCGTACGACGTAAGTGCCATTGAGAGGACCGGACAGTTCAGAGGCGTGTTTCACGTCTTGGGGGGGAGGCTGTCTCCTCTCGACGGAGTAGGCCCTGAAGAGTTGAGCATCCCACATCTTCTGGAGCGGGTAGGCTCCGATGGCGTTGGCGAGGTCATCTTGGCGACCAACGCTTCGGTCGAGGGAGAGGCGACCGCGGTGTACCTCGAGAATGCCATCCGTCCTCTCGGAGTCAAAGTCACTCGGCTCGCCCGCGGCATTCCGGTGGGGAGTGACCTGGAATACGTCGACGGGACGACGATCGCCGAAGCGTTGGCGGGTCGTCGGGAGATGTAGGCTCGTGGACGACGGACTACGCAGAACGTCGCTGGCGATGCTTGCTGCCGCTGCGGCCGGCGCGGTAGCCGCGTTGGTGATACGCGATCAGATGTCCCGCCATAGCAGGAATCTGTTCAGCCCTCGCTTTCTTCGGCGGCTTGCGGCGCTCGGGCATATGGCCCGTGCTGAGGCCAGCGTGGACAACGTGAACCTCTTGAAGGACTTCGTCGCGTGGGAGCCCCGTCGGAGCTTGCGTAACCGGGCGACGGCGATCATTGGTCGGATGGAACGGGACGCAGCGCGCAGTAGCTAACTTGCCTATTCTCACTGGGGACCCGACCTTAGGTTCGCTATTCTCGGGGGGATGAGGACTCCCATAACCGTGGCCGCTCACCGTCAGCGGTCGAATGCAGTGCCCAGCCGAACAGGAGAGGGCAACAGATCGTGACAGATCGTTCTCATAGTCCGGCCCGTAGGGCCCCCTGGGTAGGAGCATAGCCGATCATGTCCATGATCAACTATGCCAGCAGAGAGATCAACTGCAAGATCGTCTACTACGGTACCGGACTGGGTGGCAAAACCACCAACTTGGAGTACATCTACTCCCGGGTTAATCCGGATACCAAAGGGAAGATGATCTCGTTGGCCACGGAAACCGAACGGACCCTGTTCTTCGACTTCCTTCCCATCGACCTGGGCGAGGTGAGAGGCTTCAAGACGCGCTTTCACCTGTACACTGTTCCTGGGCAGGTGTATTACAACGCGAGTCGGAAGCTCATCCTGAAAGGTGTCGACGGAGTGATCTTCGTTGCGGACTCGCAGGCCGAACGGATGGAAGCGAACGTGGAGGCCATGCACAACCTCTATGAGAACCTTGAATCGTACGGCTACGACCTCACACAAATACCGTTCGCGATCCAGTACAACAAACGAGATCTATCGAACGCGATGGCGGTCGAGGAACTCAGGGCACAGCTCAATCCGGCCGGCGTGCCCGATTACGAGGGGGTTGCGATCGAGGGCAAGGGGGTGTTCGAGACGCTCGGTTCGGTGAGCAAGTTGGTCGTCCAGTCGCTTAGCTGAAGCCCAGGCCATGGCCTGGAGCCGCCTCAACCTCCCCAACACCATCACCATTGGCAGGATTGCTGCCTGCCCAGCAATCTTCCTATTGGCGCTCGCGCCGACCTTCGGACCCCAGATCGCCGCGTTCGTGCTCTTCCTCGCTGCCGCCTTTAGTGATCTTTGGGACGGCTATGTCGCCCGTAAACACGGCCTGATCACGGACGTCGGAAAGCTGCTCGATCCGCTGGCCGACAAGCTGCTGCTGCTCTCCACTTTCGTGCCGTTCTACATGATCTCGCACAGGCCTGGGCCAGCCGGGCTGATCCCGTGGTGGACCACGCTTCCGCTTTGGGTGATGATTGTAGTTCTGGGAAGGGAACTCGTTGTGACACTGTTTCGGCAGTGGGCTGTGAGGCGCGAAGTCGTGATCGCTGCCGGGGTATCGGGCAAGTACAAGACCCTCGTGCAGAACCTGTTCTCGGGCGGATTGCTGCTTTGGTATCCGCTCCAGAGCATAGCTCGCGATGTGGGCTGGAACTCGGTGCCTTGGCGAGCCTTCACCGCAGTACACGCGACGTGGGTCGGACTGACCCTCGGCGTAGCGATCATCCTGACCGTGTATTCGATGATCGACTATTTCTGGAGCTACCGGGCACTCATCGGCGTGCGGGACTGATCCGTGGGAGCCTCAGTCCCGACAGCGGCCATCGTCGCGATCGGCGACGAGCTTCTCCTTGGCGACACAGTCGACACCAATAGCGCCTGGCTCGGACGGCGGCTCGCGGATCTCGGAATGCCGGTTTCCTGCGGTTGGACGATTCCAGATGACCCGGCCGACATCGCGGCGGCGGTGGCGGCAGCCATCGCGTCAGCCGACGTCGTGGTGATCACTGGGGGCCTGGGGCCCACGCCTGATGATCGCACGAGAGAGGCCCTGGCTGAAATGACGGGCGCAGCGCTTCGAGTGGACCGAGATCTCCTGGCGGGGCTCGAGGGTCGCTTTCGAGCCCGTGGCTATGAGGTGCTGCCGGAGCGGAACGTGTCCCAAGCTCAGGTTCTAGAGGGCGCGCGGGTCCTGCCGAACTCCCTGGGAACGGCGCCAGGACAGGTCATGGAGATCGAGGATTCGCTGGTGATCCTCCTTCCCGGCGTACCGAGCGAGTTGGTTCGACTCGTCGATGAGCAGGTGGTTCCTCTCCTGTCTCAACGTTTTGAGGGCAGGCTTCGTCCTCTCCACCATCGCCGCATCCATACGACGGGAATTCCGGAATCGGTTCTGGCTGAGATGGTCGACTCAGCCCTGCCCGAGGACATGGGCCCGGTCGGACTAGCCTACCTCCCGGGGCTGGGGGGAGTGGAGCTCCGGCTCACGGCCAGGGGAGTGGACAGTGCCGAGGCGGCCCGCTGGTTGGATGCGATCGAAGTAGCGCTGGACCCGGCGATCGAGGGATTCCGGCACCACTCCGACCGGAGCGACCTGGCGGACGCTCTGGGCAGCGCTCTTGTGGGCGCATCGCTAACCGTGGCGGTGGCTGAGAGTTGCACGGGTGGTCTCATTGCGAAGCGGCTGACCGATCCTCCCGGTGCCTCCAGGTACTTCGTGGGAGGGTTGGTGGCGTACGACGATCGCATCAAGATCGATACGTTGGGTGTGTCCCGTAACGACATTGAGGCTCACGGTGCGGTTTCGGAAGGGGTGGCGGTTGCCATGGCCCGCGGTATAGCGCGAACCATGGGTGCGGATGCCGGTCTGGGCGTGACCGGCATCGCGGGGCCCGGGGGCGGTTCCGAGGAGAAGCCAGTGGGCACGGTGTGTTTCGCCGCATATTTCGACGGCCGCTGCGAGGTGCGCCGGGAGCGCTTCAACGGGGATCGCTCCGGAGTTCGCGAGAGGGCGGCGCAGGCTACGATGGCCCTCCTGCTCCGGATGGTAGAGGACAGATGAAGCGATGATCCAAGGTACCTTCGAGGGAGTGGGGGCCAAGAGACTCTCCTGGCGTCTTTGGGAGGCTGAGGAGGCCACAGCCACCGTCGTGATCGTCCACGGTCTCGGCGACCACTCCGGACGCTACGAGTTGGTTGCGGAATCGCTGGTGGCTCGAGGGTTCACCGTGTTCGGGTTCGACCAACGGGGGCATGGTCGCTCGCAGGGAATCCGAGGGCATGCGGAGTCGTTCGGCCAGCTCCGGGGGGACCTGGTGCTGGCCATTCGGAAGGCTCGATCCGTGAGCGGGCGACTACCGGTCTTCCTGTGGGGTCATTCGATGGGAGGGCTGCTGGTGATTCGGCATCTTCAAGCCGACCCTGGCGATGTTCGGGGTGCTGTGATTACCTCGCCTTGGCTGGCCACGCGAGCGCCCGTCCCAGAATGGAAACGCCGCCTGGCGCGTATATTGGACAGGATCGCACCATGGCTTGCGCTTTCGACGGGCATGGCCCCCGAGGCTCTCATGCGCGATGCGGAGCGACTTCGGGCGTACCGGGAGGATCGATTGGTGCACGATCGAATCTCCCCACGTCTGTATCACGTCGTGCTGAAAGAGCAGAAGGCGGCTCTGGAGAACCCCGACCTGTTCGCCACTCCGGGGTTATTTCTGGTGCCGCAGGCAGATCCGCTGGTGGTGCCTTCAGTGACGATGGCCTTCGCGGAGGCGGTCCAAGATGGCAGGGCGACGGTGGTCCCGTTTCCGGGACTTCTCCACGAACCGCATAACGAGCCCGAGCGGAGCGACGTATTCTTGGCCGCCGGCGATTGGATCGACCGAGAGCTGATGCGGTAGGAAACGGTCTGTCATATGAATACATTTGCTGGTTGGATCGTGAATCAACCGACTTCAGCGCTCAGGGACGAATGACGAAAAAAACCACGCCATCATCGAACGAGACGATTGAGGCCGCGAACGCCGAGGTTACGGAAAACGCCGCCGAGACCGAAGAACAGGCTGATGTCGATGCGGGGGCGGCCACGCCGGAGCTCGTCGCCGATACGGATAATGCCGGTGCAGGTGAAGCAGGACCGGCTGAGCAGGATGATGACGGGAGGGCAGAGGTGGCTGACGTCGCTGAGCCCACACCCGACCTCCAAGGGGAGTTCGACCAACTCAACGACCGATATCTCCGTCTTGCCGCAGAGTTCACCAACTACAAACGCCGCGCGGAAGGGGAGCGGTTGGAGATGTGGTCTCGAGCTCAGGCGGACATGTTGCGCCAGTTCGTAGACGCACTGGACGACCTTCAGCGCGTGGGTGCATGGCAGCCGGACACCGCGACGGTGGAGGCGCTGGTCGAGGGAGTCGATCTGGTCGAGCGGAAGTTCCGCCAGGCGCTCGAAGCCGCCGGCGTCGAAGTGCTGGATCCTGTCGGCGAGAAGTTCGACCCGAATACCATGGCGGCCATGATGCGGGTCCCGACCGAGTCGGAGGAAGAAGACGACATCGTCCAGGATGTGATGCAGAAGGGATACACGCTGAAAGGGCACCTCGTGCGTCCCGCCGGCGTGAGTGTGAAGAAGTTAGGGTGATGCGCACCCCCACGAAGGATTTTTACAAGATTCTCGGCGTATCCGAGTCGATCTCACAGAACGAACTCAAGAAGGCCTACCGGAAGCTGGCCAAGAAGTACCATCCGGACAAAAACCCGGGAAACCCCAAGGCTTCCGACCGCTTCAAAGAGATCGGTGAGGCATATGCGGTCCTCTCCGATCCGGAGAAGCGCAAACAATACGACAACATGCGTCGCTTTGCGTCGCTCGGGTTCGGCCGTCGGCCGTCGTCGACTGGAGCGCCCCCGCCGGGGTCTGGGGGCTTCTCCTTCGAGGATCTCTCAGGCCTGGGCGGACTCGGTGATATTTTTTCGTCGATCTTCGACCGCGAAAAAAAGCCGGAGCCCGGGAAGCGACAGAAGGGTCCGGCGAGGGGCGACAATATCGAATACGTCGTCGAGATCCCGTTCAAGACGGCGGTGAAGGGCGGCAAGATCTCCATCGATGTGTCCATCACCGAGAAATGCGCTACCTGCAACGGGTCCGGTGCGGCCCGCGGCACCGAATTGAGCCGCTGCAAGGAGTGCAAGGGCTCCGGCACGGTAAGCTTCGGCCATGGGGGATTTGCCGTGAACCGTCCATGCCCGGCGTGTTTTGGCCGAGGCGAGGTGCCCAAAGAACCCTGTACGTCATGCAACGGTAGCGGGACCATTCGGCAGACCCGGAGGATTCAGGTGGGTGTCCCGGCCGGCGTGGATAGTGGCTCGAAGGTCCGCCTGTCAGGACAGGGTGAGCGGGGAAGCGAGGGAGGAAAGCCCGGCGACCTCCTCATCACGTTCAAGGTCAAGCCACACCCCTTCTTCCGCCGGAAGGGTCTCGACATCCACGTCACGGTCCCGATCAACGTCGTTCAGGCGACGCTGGGTTCGACCATGGCTGTCAATACGGTGGGCGGGAAGAAGGTGCATCTGAAGGTGCCGCCTGGAACCCAAAGCGGCACGAAGTTCAGGATTCGCGGCCAGGGTGTGCGCCGTGACGGCCGTATGGGGGATCAATACGTCGAAGTGGATGTGACCATCCCCGACCGGCTGAGCGAGGAAGAGCAGAAGATGATGGAAGAATTCGGTAGCGCCTCAGGGCTCAAACACTGACGAGGATCCTTCCACCGCCCAAGAGACGCTCGCCCTCATAAACCGCTGCCGACTGACCGGGTGTCACCGCCCGCTGCGGCTCCTCGAACATCAAACGGAGCAAATCGCCGCACGCTTCGATCGTTGCGCTCACCGGTGGGGCGCGATACCGGATCTGCACCTGGATCTCCCGGCCTTCTCGCGGCGCAGCCCTGTGCCAATTCAACTCGCCAACCTCGACCCCCTCAGAGAAGCAGGCTTCGCTGGGGCCTACGACCACCTCACGCGTAGCGGTGCGCACTGCGACCACGAACATCGACTCGGAAAAGCCACCGCCCAGGCGCTTGCGTTGGCCGACGGTGTAGCCGGCGTAGCCGGCGTGGTGGCCGAGCACCCGCCCGTCCAGATCAACGATCGGCCCTGGCTCGAGAGCCGGGTGGGTAGGGGCGAGCCGCCTTTCGAGCAGGTCGCGGTAGTCGCCCGTAGGCACGAAGCAGATCTCCTGCGACTCTGGTTTGTCCGCGGTCACCAGACCCAGTTCATGCGCACGACTCCGCACTTGGGGTTTCGTCAGGTCGCCCAAGGGGAATTGAAGCAGCGGTAGCATGTCACCCGGGAGGCCCCACAGAAAGTAGGATTGATCCTTGTCGCGGTCGGTCCCCCTAAAGAGGGCGGACTCCCCGTCCTCATGCTCGATCCGCACGTAGTGTCCCGAGGCGATACCGTCGCAGCCCAGCGCACGGCCGCGGGCCAGCAGGTCCTTGAACTTCGTGTTGGAATTGCACCGTACACAGGGGTTCGGCGTGCGGCCGTTGGCGTACTCATTCACGAAATCGTCGATGACGTCCCGTGTGAAGGCTTCCTCCACGTCGAACACGTAATGGGGTATGCCCAGCGTCCGTGCTACCCGCTGGGCGTCCATTATGCCGTCGAGGCCGCAGCACGTCTTGGAGGGACCGGCCTCCTCCGAGTAGCAGAACGTCTTCATGGTCGCGCCGACCACCTCATGGCCTTTTTCGACCAACAAAGCGGCCGCCACCGAGGAGTCGACACCTCCCGACATGGCGACCAGGATGCGTCCGCTCATGACGATGCGGCGGCCTCAGCCCGGCGAACCACCGCGATCGTTGCGGCGGCGGCCATGTGGATGTGATCGGCCGTCGTGCCGCGGCCGAGGCTGAAACGCACGGTGGCGCCGCGGGCGTCGTCACCGTACATGGCGAGCAGAACATGACTCTTGACCACCGCACCGGAATCACAGGCCGATCCCCCGGAGACCGAGACGCCCTCCAGATCCAGGCCGGCCAACATGACCTCCTGGTCCGCTTGGGGAATCCCGATGCTCAGAATGTGTGGGGCGCGCTTCGCTTCCGCCCCGTGGATCGAGATGGAGCCGAGTTCGGCGATAAGGGAGTCCTCCAGCTGTCTGCGAAGCGTGGTCAGCCTGGCTGCCTCGGACTCGGCCTCCCGGGTAGCCAGTTCCACCGCCACCGACATCCCGACGGCACCGGCTACGTCCTCGGTGCCCGGTCTGAGGGACCTTTCCTGGCCGCCTCCGAAGACCCGTGGAGCGATCTCCGTGGCGTGGCGGACCACGAGCAGACCGGTACCCTTGGGTCCATAGATCTTGTGGCCCGTGACGGTGGCCAGATCGATCGGTGTCTCTCCCAATCGGACAGGAATCTTGCCCACCGCCTGCACAGCGTCTGTGTGGAAGACGACGCCGGCCGCATGTGCCATCTCCGCGAGCTCGAGGACGGGGAGCATCACCCCCACCTCGTTGTTGACCCACATCATCGAGACCACGGCCGGTTGCCGTTCGAGGGCGGAGTGAAGGGCGTCCTCGTCGAGCGCACCGTTCCGGCCCACGCCCACGGCGATGCACTCGCCGCCCGAGCGAGCCACGCTTTCGGCGGCTTCCAACACCGCCTTATGCTCGATGGCCGACACCACCACCAGGGGCTGGGCACCGCGCGCGCTCCACACTGCGGCACGCCCCAGGATGGCGAGGTTGTCGCTCTCGGTACCACCGCGGATGAACAACACCTCCGGCGGGGCCACGCCGAGGGCGGCGGCACTGCGCTCACGAGCCTCTTCCAGGCGGGCCGTCGCGGCACGGCCCCAGCGGTGCCGGCTGGACGGGTTGCCGAACTCATCGGACAGGAGCGGCTCCATGGCTTCACGCACCTCATCCCGGACGGGAGTCGTTGCCGCGTAGTCGAGATAGATGGGATTCATGGTCAGGCTGCCCGCATCGGCACGCTGAATATCTGGGAGGCCATTTCGTTGGCCGGCGAGTGTCCATAATATGGCAAGAGCGTCCCCACACCGCACTCACACGAGGAGAAGCCGATGAAGGGGCCTCCGTCACTCCCCTCAGGGTGCCCCCGCCAATTCAGGGCCACTGTGCACGGCACCGTCTTCGCCGGGCGGGACCGTCTTCTCGACCACATGAGCGCAGGGGACACTCTTTACCTCTTACCCGATCCCCCGGGCCAGGAGGAGCCGGAGGTCTGGGTTCACGTGACGGGAGGTGATCCGATCGGTCACCTGCCTCCGGAGATCGGGGCTTGGTTGGCTCCTTGGATCCTACGGGGCGGTGGCGCGTCGGCGCGGGCACTCGAAGTGCACGGATCGGAGGTGCCGAGTTGGCGCAGGGTTCTACTCGAGGTGTCCTGCGCGGTAGGGTGACGGCCGGATCGGCCGTGGTCAGAAGGTGGCGACCTCGAGCTGGCCCAGGCTCTCGATCTCCACCGTCTCACGGGCCCAGAACGGTTCCCCGTAGGCCACACGAATGAGCGACCCGTGGTGCGCACATGTCACGCGGATCTGATCTGCCAGCGTCCGTTCGCCGCCCGGAAAAACCTCACCGGCCTGCACCGATCCCTCCACGAACTGCGACTCATAGCAGGCCAGGGCCTCGAGCTTGGCTTCCATTTGATCTGAGATATCGATCACGAAGGTGGGTTTCACCACGTCCTCTCGGAAGGTCATGGCGTGCACCAACTTCTCAGGCCTATGTGCCTCGCCCGGTGCGGGGAAACCCTTGAGCCCCGATAGAAAGCACGCATCGTAGACCAGTTGTGCGGCCATCCGGTGGTCGGGGTGACGGCCTTCGCGCGCGTGGGTTACGACCACCCGCGGCCGTAGGTCTCGTAGAATCTCGACGAGGGTGGCTCGCGACTCCTCGGTGTTCTGGATGGCCGAGTCGGGGAAGCCGGCGTTCCGGCGTACGGCCAAGCCGAGGACGTCGGCCGCCTTCTCGGCTTCCCTCTCTCGGATTTCGGGTGATCCAAGGGTGGCTCGCTCACCCCGCGTCAGATCGAGCGCACCAATACGCTCGCCCATCTGCGCGCTCTTGAGGAGCGCGCCACCACACAACAGCTCGGCATCGTCCGGATGCGCGAAGATGGCGAGGACGTCGAGGTCCATGCTCACAACTCGTGGCCCAGGGCGGTCACCGGGTTCATACGCGACGCCCGATACGCCGGCACAAGCCCGAAGAGCATCCCGGTGACGACGGCCATGATCAAAGCCGTCGCTACCGCCCACAGCGGAATGGCGGTCGGGAGGGGGGTCCTGGAGGCTACCAACTCTGCGAGGCCTGCGCCGAGAGCCAACCCGGCAGCTCCGCCCAGCAAGGTCAATACCGCCGCCTCGACGAGGAACTGCCACAGGATCTCCTGCCGCGTGGCCCCCACCGCCTTGCGAATGCCGATCTCACGGGTCCGCTCCGTGACGGAGATCATCATGATGCCCACCACGCCAATGCCGCCCACCAGAAGTCCTACGGACGAGAGGGCGATCATGACCAGGAAGAATACCGCCGTGAGCTGGTTGAACGTTTCCAGCAGTTGATCCGAACGCAGGATGGCGAAGTCGTCCCCTTCTTGCGGCCGAAGGCCCCTCATACCGCGCATGGCACCCACAACCTGGTCGACCACGTCGGCCTGTCGCGCGCCTTCTTCCGGGACGATCCAAATTCCGGCCTGCCAGTTCGACGCCTTGATGCGCTTCATCGCCGTCGTGTAGGGGAAGACGGCGAAGTCCTTGATGACCGCCGAGAAGATGTTCTCGTCCGCCTTGAACACGCCGATTACACGGAAGGCCTCGTTGACTCCTCTGCGGCCGGCGCTGACGCGGACCTTGCGCCCGATCGGGTCGCGGTCACCGAAGAGCGTTTCCGCCAAGTCGGTCGAAATCACGACGACGGGCTTGGACTGGCGCACCTCTTGAGGCGTGTAATCACGCCCGGCGCTGAAGTGCCCCTGTGCGTATTGGACCCACCCCGCCGAATACGCCTGGGATTGGATCCCGGTTACCCTGCGCTCGCCGGCGATCATGGTCGTCGAAAACGCGAAGTTGTAGAGGGAGGCCTCCACGCCGGGGAGTTCGGCCAGCCGCTCCGCTTCATCCGGTTCAAGACGAGGCTTGTTCCACCAAGGAGGGCGGGAGCCACCAGAGTTGAACTGAATGCCGGTGAAGTCGAAGCGCACGACCGAGAAGTTGTCCGGGCCGGCGGACTCGAACCCCTCGACGATCGAAGAGCGAATCCCCGTGATCAGCGCGGCCATGGTCACCACGACACCCACGCCGATGGCCACCCCTAGAATCGTAAGGCTGGAGCGGATCTTGTTCGCTCGGATCGAGTCCAGCGCGATGAGAATCCCTTCGTCCAGCGTATTGAGCCGGCTCATGCTATTCGTGCCTCAGCGCGTCGACGGGATTGAGCTTGGAGGCCTGCGAGGCCGGATACACACCCGAGACGATGCCCACGGCCAACCCCAGAACGACACCGAGCACGACCCACTTGGGTGCGACCGCGGCCGGCAGTGGCGACACGGCCCGCACGAGGTACGTCAACCCGATCCCGATGCTCACGCCAAAGGCTGCGCCGAAGCCCGAGAGCGTGGTGCTCTCGATGAGCACCTGGGTGAGGATGTCCCGGCGCCGGGCTCCGAGCGCCTTGCGCACGCCGATCTCTCGGGTCCGCTCCATCACGGACACCAGCATGATGTTCATGATGACGATGCCCCCGACCACCAGGGAGATCGCCACAAGGCCCGGCAATGCCAGAAACAGCACCTTGGAGATACGGTCCCAGAAGCTCAAGGTGTCATCGGCAGTCTCGACGGCGAAGTTATTTGGCTCGCTGGGCCTCAGGCGGCGGCGGATGCGCATGATCTCTTCAGCTTCGAGTTGGGCTTGGCGTAGGTCGGCGGGGTCCAGGGTCTGGATGATGATCTGCTCGACCACCCCGTGCGGGGCGGTAACGGATTGAATGGCGGATTGCGCCGGCGCGATCACTAGGTTGTCCAGGGACTGGCCGAAGAGGCTGCCCTGTTCCTCCAACACACCGATAACCCGGTACTGGAACCCTCTGATCCTCACGCTTCGGCCGATCGGATCGGCGCTCGGAAAGAGCGACTCGGCCGGGTCCTTGCCAATGATGACGACGGCAGTGCCCCGGCTCGCTTCCTGGTCCGTGAACGGGCGGCCTCGCTCGACGTTCCAGTCTCGGATCGTGAGCATCTCGGGACTTACTCCCTTGATGCGAACCTGCTCGATGCGGCGCCCGTTGTCGGCTACTACCGCGCCACCCGTGCCGCTCTCGGCGCCGACCAGCGAGGGGGTCGTCACCAGTTTTTGGAGGGCTTCCCAGTCGGCATACTCGAGGCGAGGGCGCCGCCGCCGGGCTCGTGCGTTCTGGCCGCTGGTGTCCGGGCCGTCGGGGAAGCGTTGGATGGTGACCGTGTTGACGCCCCACATCACGGCGGCGAGATCCTCACGGATGTAACGGTCGATGCCCTCGACGATGCTCACGACGACGATGAGGAACATGACACCGACGATGACGCCCAGCAGGCTGAAGAACGTCTTGAGCTTCTGGGTGCGGAGTTGGTGGAGCGCCAGCCTCACCCCCTCAGCGAACTGCACGTGCGACCCCTTCGTCGATCCGTGGGCTAGCCATCGTCAATTCCCGTCATCCGACTTCTCGGATTTCTGCTCACGCACCGCATCGCCGCTCTTGAGCTCGCGAATACGCTGGTATGGACCGGCGACGAGCGTGTCACCCTCCTGTACTCCCGAGATGATCTCGAAGTACTCCTGTCCGGTGATGCCGACCTCTACCGGGGTGAACGTGGCCACGCCGTCGCGGACGAGTAGCACCCCCTCGACATCGCTGTCTTCCGGGCGCTTGGTCGCCGGCCCGGCCTCCCGCTGCGGGGCGTTGGGGTCCGGAGCCGGCGCATCCTCGTCATCGGACTGCCTCACAGTGAGCGAGATGATGGGGATCGCCAACGCGTCTTCGCTCATGGAGGTAATGATGTCAGCGGTGGTGGACAGGTCTGGGCGGACTCCTCCCGGCGGGTTTCCCATCACGATGACCACCTCGAAGTCGATCGCTGCCGTCTGTCCAGAGGCTGCGGTCGATGAGGGCGGCCGGATCGCGCTGTTGCCGATCTCCGTGACCACACCCGCGAAGACCTGGTTCGGGAATGCATCCAACTCCAAAACGGCGGAGTCCCCCAGTGACACGTAGGGAATGTCCGTTTCGTCGACTTGCACCACCGCCTCGACCGTCGCCAGCTCGCTGATCGTGAGGACGAGGCTGCCGGGGTTGTTCATGGTTCCCACGATGACCGTCTCCCCCTCTTCGACGTTGAGGCGGGTAACCTTTCCGGCGATAGGCGCCACGAAAACCGTCTTCGACAACTGCTCTTCGGCTTCGTCCAGCGAGGCCTCGGCCTGGGCGACCCCGAAGCCGGCGCCGTCGAGCTGGTGCACCGCCACCTCGAGGTTGGTCTCGGCATCTTCCAGGAGCTGTCGCTTCACGAGCAGCGAGTCACGCTGGAACAGCGCGCTAAGTCGACGTAATTCGCGCTCCATGCGGACGTTGTTGGCCTCTTGCTGCGCAGCGTTGGCCCGCGCCTGGTTGAGAGACGCACGGGCGCGGGACACCTGGGCGTCGAAACGCGTGGGGTTGAGGCGCAGCAGGGTCTGTCCCGCTACGACATCGTCACCTTCCTGGACGTAGAGTGAAGCTACGCGTGCCGACACGTCCGAGCTGATGTCCACCACGCGTCCCGCACGAATGTTGCCGCTCGCCGTGACGGTCTCGACCAGATCTCTCCGGTCCACCGTACCGAAACGCACCTCTACACCGCGCTCCCGCGTCTGAGAGACGCTGAGCGAGGCAGCCGTAGCGAGAACGGCCACCACGATCACACCGATCAGGATCTTACGATTGCGGCTCATGTGGGATTCTATTCCTTAATTCGCGGCGTCATTGCCGCGGAGTGATTGTCCTACAGCGGACTCCAGGCTCGCCAGCGCATCGTGGTACGCGAAGATCGCGGCGATGCTGGCTCGGTCTGCCTCGGCCTTGACGCTCTCCGCGTTGAGAAGTTCGACGAAGTCGGCCAGCCCGACCGTGAAACGCTCCCGGGCGAGGCGCAGCTGTTCATCAGCGGTTGCCTGGTTTCTCTCTTCGAGGAGGGCGCTGCGGTAGGCTGTACGCAGCGTAGCCAGGCCGGTTGCGATATCGGCGCGTAGCGCGAGTTCCTGCTCCCTGAGGCTGAAGCGAAGGTCTTCACGTTGAACCTGGGCAGCCTCGATCTGCCGCTGTCGGCTGAGTCCCTGGAAGATCGGCAGCGAAATCGAAAGTGAAGCCGTGGGAGGGACCCTGGTGAAATTGAAGGGGAAGACGTCGTTTGCATCCCGAATGGTCTGTGCGTCTGCATCCGAGAATGCCAGCCTGGAACAATCGGAGGCGGGCAGTGGGTCCGCCAGCCGCGAGAATAAATCGTTTTGGAACAGGCAGTTGTTGATCGAGGCGATCGATTGTGCTTCGGCGCTAAAAACCCGGGAGTTCGTCGACGTGGCCTGCTGGCTGAAGCCGCTCAGGGAGGTTGTCACCGAGAGTGACGGGAGGTACGCACTCTTCGCGATCTTTACACCGAATTCGGACGCGCGATGATTCTCGCGCAGAGCTCGCAGGTTCGGGTTGCCATCCAGCCCCAATTCATAAAGTTCGTCTTGGTTCCACAGGGGCTCGGTGAGCCGGAAGGGCGTCGTGAGCACCACAGGCAGGTCGAGATCCACTCCCATTAGCTGGAGTAGCCTGATTCGAGCCGTTTCGTGCTGATTTTGATCCAAAAGGACGGTGACCTCAGCCCTACCGGCACCGACCTCTGCCTGGGCGACCTCCACTGCGCTCGCGGTCCCGACCTCGTATTGGGCTTGGGCAAGACGCAGGTTGAACGCGGTGCGCTCGAGCTGCTGCTGCGACACTTTGACCTGCTCGGCCTGCCGGAGCACGGCGATGTACTGTTGCGTGACCTGAAAAACGAGCGTCGCGCCGGCGTTGGCGACCTGTGCCCGCGTGGCCCGCCGACGAGCCTTGGCCTGGCCTGGCGCGAGCAACGTCGACCCCGAGATGCTGTAGTTCAGCCCGAGGCTGTAGCGCGATGTCCAGAACGAGGGCTGGTTGGCGAACCCGAGCTCCTGGGCAGTGATGCTGCCGAACCGCTGCTCACCGGGCCCCTGCCACGAGATGCCGCCACTCGACGTCGCCGAAGGCAGGAGCGCGCCGTACGCGCTCTTCACGTCCCAGTCGGCGTTCACCTCGTCGTTGCGGGTGGCCTGGAAGCTCGGATTGTTCTGACGGGCGATCACGATCGCCTCTTCGAGTGAGAGGCTGATGTCGGCGACGTCCTGGGCTGAAAGCGCGGGCGAAAGTATGAAAACGGTCAAGGGCCCGATGACCCAGCGACGGACCCCTAGAAATGACGAGGGCACTAGTTGCCTCCGAGCTTTGTGTTTCTGTGATCGATCCGGCGGTCAACGTCGGCTGTCCGACCCTACGCCTCACGGGGAACCCCGGTTTCACTCCTCCGAGACCCGACGGTCTACGATCCGCCTTAGCTACTCGTTGCCTGGACTACGGTGCGGGTTGGTCGATCCTTCACAGATACACTAAAAGTAATGAGGGGTTACGCCCAGGGGGCGGGTTCGATGGGGCGTGGGAGCCGGGCCTGGAGGTCCTCAGGGAAGCTCTCTCCTCACCGCAACGTAAGCGTCGGCCGCTATCTCTACCCGCAGGACCCGGTTTTGCTGATCGACCCAGAAGTCGTGCTTACTCCCACGCACGTCCAGTGTAAGACGCTGGGCGGACACTCGGGTGCCGGCCACCTGCACAGTCTCCACGTTCCCCTGGACGAGGCTTCCCCGGGCCTGACTTCCGGCGCGGGGCACGATAATGGAGACAGTGGTCTGCTCCGGTCGGGCCCGGTTGCCGAGGAAGTAATAGTGATGGGCCAAGAGTTCTTCGAGAACGACGACCTGGGGCCCTCCCCGGTATTCTCTCTCCCGCTGCCCAGCGCCGGACGTGGTCACGGCTTCGAGGCGCTGTCCATTATCGCGGAGCCTGGTGACCTCGCCGGTGGACACTCGCGCCTGATACCCGGTGAGTTCCAAGTCACGCCCTCGAGCCTGGAGAAGGGTCGTGATGCTCTCTATATCCCCCCCCGTGAACGAAAGAGTGGCTTGGGCGATGACGACTGCGGCGCTCCCCTGGCCACTACGGCGGATCCTGAAGGTTTCCGTCGCGACCTGTCGGCCGTTTACGTCGATAACGAAGGCACCTTCGTCGAGAGTGACGTTCTGCCCTTCACCCGATCGAGCTCCGACCAGAGCCAAGGCGATCGTTATCGCGAGTGTCAGAAAGCGTTTCAGGATCATTTACTCCCGTATGTGAGTGTGCATCGGTGCCTTGCTTCAGGTCCGGGATAAGTGCGGAACGGCTCTTGCCGAGCGTAACGTGCAAGACATATGCCGCGTGGCGACCATCTCAAGAACCCGCCGATTCAGGGAGCGGGGGTTTGAGATCTTCGTCGACCTGTGGATTTCTGAACGAATCCGTCAGGATCTGGAGGTAGCGCTCATACACGTTCTTGCCTTTTTCGGCGCTCGCCCGACTTGCGTACCCCACGGAGCCCAGGAACTCGGGGAGGGGTGTGGCGACCTTGCCCTGGAGGTATCTTCTCAAGGACTCTTGGGGAGGATTGAAGTCCACGATTCGGTCAGTTCTCACGAGATCCGCGGCGAGGTGGAGCATCAGTGACGTCTCCAGTTCGCCTCCTCGCTCCTCTCGTGGGTTGCCGTCGAGAAGATCGGCCACGTCGAGCGTCATGAGGTCGACGACCGTCGTGGAAGCCTGCGGTGTGAGCGCGGTAAGGAGGGCCTCCAGATGAGGCTCGTGACGCTGCGCAGTAATGACGACCAACTCGGTGACGCCGTGATCGTCCCAGCTTGCCAACAACTCGTTGACCGCCCGGTGGAAGGTCTTTCGCCGAAGACCGGCCGTTCCGGCATAGGCTCCGCCGTCCGGGTGGACGATCCCGTAGGGAAGGGGTGGGGCTACGAGAATGGAAAGAAGGCGCGAAAGGTCATCGGCGACCCGTTGCGCGATCACGGTATTTGCGCCAAGAGGGAGGTGGGGACCATGCTGGTCGAGCGCACCCACAGGTACGAGCAAGCGTGGATCACGCCGCAAGACTTCCGCGATCTCGTCGGAAGACATGTGATGCAACGCCAATGACCGAGTCTCCATCGACTCCTCATTCTCCTTCCATGTTGATGACGGCCCGGCGTTGGGGACGCCTGGGCCTGTGGGCGGCCGTAGCCTCGCTCGCGCTTTGGGCTCGCTCACCCTCTTGGGTCTGGGTGATCGCCGCATCGGTCGGCACGCTCGGCACTCTGATAAGCTTAGGCTGGCGGCCGGGATTTCGCAGCCTCGCCGGCCTCATGTGCGTTGCGGGCATCATCGGCGGCGTCGCGGGCCACCGTGAGTTCCGTCAAATAAAACGTGACTGGACCGCATACTGGCAGGACCGGCTGGCACGGGCCGAGTCGGAACTGATCAATGGGCTCGACGAGCTGCTCCAGAGCGGCGAGGAGGCAGCAGCCGAACTCGCTCGCATGGCGGACCGTGGAACGGAGGCGGAAGATGGGTCGGCTCTGCAAGCGGCGATCGAGAGTTCGGGAATGGCGGCTGCCGCCATTTACGACGTAGACGGCCGACTGGAGTCGTGGGCCGGAAGTCATCGTGGGTTGGTTCCCGAGAGCGTCAAACTCGGTCAGGCGCCCTACCTCTATAAGGGCCGTCCACTGTTCTCGTACCTCTACTTCACGGAGCCGGTCGCCGGCGGTGGCACCGCCATGGTAGCCGCTGTGATCAGTGTGAACCTGCCGGGCCAACCGGAGCCCGAGGTGGTGAGCTTCGCCTCGCGGTTCGAAGACCGCACCGGAGAGCGTGTCAGGATCCTGCGGGCTGATCGGCCCCAGGAACGCGGCGTACTCGAGTATGTTTGGCGGGAGCAGGTGCTGCTCAACGTCGCCGTGGTCGAACCCACACGATCGGACCGGCTGGCATCCGTGCGAGCGTTCTGGGCGCAGTTTGTGGGCGGCCTGTCGCTGTTGGCTTGGCTGATTCTCGCGGCGGGGACTGCGGGTCGTCGTCGTGACAAGATCGCGGGCTCGATTGCGCTGGTGGTGCTCGCGACAACGCTACCCTTCGGCCTGGTGCCTTTCCTCGGGGATTTGTTCTCGGCCGGTTACTTCCTGCTACCCGGTCTCGGTGACGTGACCTTGGGCCGGGTCGCTGTGGTGACCGCTGCATTGGCACTTCTTCTCGCGCACCCTCCGCGGAGCCGGCGAGCGGTCGGGACGGCCGCCACTATGGGGCTGGTCGTCGTCGGATATCCGGCGGCGACGCTTCTCATGCAGGGTGGGCCGTCCGCACAGTTCCTCGCCGGTACGATTCCCCTGTGGCTCTCCTACCAAGCGACGCTGGCGTTGATCCTCGCCCTCATCGCCGTGCTGGCGTTCCGGGTCGGTGTATCACCACGCGAAGGGTCCACGCCTACCTTGGCGCTCGCCGCAACGGTGGGATTGGTGGTAGTGCTGGCCGCGCTAGCCGCCACGCGGGTCTGGCTCTCGGTCTCGCTTCCGTGGTGGGCGGTCGCCTTCTGGTCTCTTCCAGCGGCGACGGCGGCACTGGTGCTGTCGCGCTTGAGGGGATGGAAGCAGGCTCTGGCGGCGTGGGCACTGGCGGGACTGCTCGGTTCATCCGCAGCGCTCGTTACCGCCTGGTCAGGCCGGGTCGAAGCCCGAATGGTGTCCGCGGAGGAGCAATTGAGACACCTGGAGTCTCAAGAGCACCCGTACTTGAACTTTCTCCTTTACCGCCTGGTGGATGTCGTGCAAGCTCTGGACGCCACGGACGTCGAGCCGGTGGAGCTGCTCTACGAGAGTTGGGTGGATAGTGGCTTGGCAGATTACGGCGGTGGAGTCTGGCTCACGCTATGGTCGAGTGATGGAATCCCGGGCGATGAACTGCGGATCGGCACGGGGGGAAGACGACCCGCGGTAGCCGACGACGTCCTGCTTCGGGCAGCCGATGTGGAGGGGCCGTTCGTGGAGCGTTTGAGCACCGGAGACGCGAACTATCTCGTGCAGGTACCGCTGAGGGACGGCCAGATTCTCACGGCTGTCGTTCCCCAACCGAGGGACCTTCGGGGTCCCTCACCCTTCGGACCCCTCTTCGGACGCTTGGGCTTCGCCGACCGGGATCCGCTCACGCTGGTGCCCCTGCTCGAGGGAGACCTTCTCCCGGAGCCAGGCTTGAACTGGCAGCATAGTGCTACGGGGTGGGAAGCCAGGCTCACTCTGACCTACCCGGATGGCGTCTTCGACGCGCGCTACGCGCTCGAGCTCGCGTCACGGTTCGTGCTCGTGGCTCGGGCCAGCCTTCTGATTCTCCTCGACATCCTGATCGTCCTGGCGCTCTGGACACTGGGACAGTGGACACTCCTCGGGCGGCGCCCCTTCTTCCAGGACTGGCGGGCCCCGTGGGCGTCATTTCGCGCCCGGGTGACACTCTCCCTCATCGGATTCTTCCTCCTCTCCACTGCGATCCTCGGCACCCTGGCCGTTCGTACGCTTGCGCTGGCCACGGAACGGACCGCAGCGGCGCTCGCGGAACGTGTAGCCGCGGACGCCTCCAGCTTCTACTTCGACGCGGACCGAAGGATGAGCCTCTTGGCTGATCGTGTCGGCGCCGACCTGCTGGAATACCGGGCGGGTGAGCTTCGCGGTGGATCGGTGGACGAACTCGTGGAGCTAGGCCTTCACGAGGGGTGGATTCCGATGGAGATCAACAGGCGGCTCGAGAGCCGCGAGGTGCTGGTTGCGACTCAGCACACGTCCATTGGACGCTGGGAGTATCTCATGGCGTACAGCCGCCTACCTGATGGTGATGTCGTGGCTACTCCGGTACCTCTGCATGCAGGTGCCACTGCGCTGCACGAGGGAGAGGTCGGCGAGATTGTGGGCTTCGTCATCGTGTTGGGGGGTATTTTGTCGTTGGGCCTGGCCTTTCTAGTGGGGCGCACGCTAACCCGTCCGATCCAAACCCTTCAGATCGCGTCCGAAGCGGTTGGCAGCGGAAACCTCACGGTCCAGTTGCCATCGGACAGGCCGGACGAGTTCGGATCCGTGTTCAATGCGTTCAACCGCATGGTGTTGCGATTACGCAGGGCACGCAGGGCGTTGGAGCGGACTACGCGGCGTACCCAGGCCATCATGGAAGAGGCGGCGACCGGGGTCGTCGCGCTAGACGCCGATCGTCAGGTCACCCTGATCAACCCGATGGCGCAGCGGTTGCTCGGCGGCGGCGTGGAAGTCGGCGAGCCGCTACCGGCTTCGGGTGAACCGTTGAGAGGGCTCACCCTTTGGATACAACGCTGCTTCGAGCAGGAGTCTAGAGAGGGCACGACCGAGGTCCAGTTCGGCGATCGCCGCATCCGCGTCCGATCGAGGCCGGTTTCCCAGGAAGGGCCGGCTGGGGCGGTACTCAGCCTCGAGGACATCACCGACGAGTTGAGGACCGAGAGGATCCTCGCCTGGGGTGAGATGGCTCGCCAGGTCGCGCACGAGGTGAAGAATCCACTCACGCCCATCAAGCTCAGCGTACAGCACATCCGGCGTGCCTGGCGCGACAAGAAGGGGGACTTCGATCCTATCCTCAACAGGAACGTCGAAGCCATTCTCAAAGAGATCGACCACCTCTCGTCCATCGCGAGTGCCTTTTCCCGGTTCGGGGCGCCGCAGGAAGCCGGCAGCGTACCGCTCGAACCGGTCAACGTCTTGGAAGTGGCGGAGGAGGTGCTTGCCCTCTACCGGAGCGGCGAGCAGCGGGATTCCGTTCGCTTTGGGTGCACGATCTCCGGCGACACTCCCTTGGTGCAGGCGCGTGCATCGGAGCTGAAGGAGGTTTTGATCAATCTTCTCGAGAACGCCAGGGCGGCGATCGAGGAGGGCGGCAGCGTCATCGTAGCGTCGGACTGGAGCACCTCCGAGGTCGAGGTACGGGTTACGGATGATGGTACCGGCATACCCGAGGACGTCCTCGCCCGGATCTTCGAGCCACATTTCTCCACGCGATCCGCGGGGACTGGACTCGGCCTCGCCATTGTAGAACGCTTGGTGGGATCCTGGGGCGGTTCGGTGACGGCCGAGAGCGCTCGCGGCGAGGGCACGGAGGTGCGAGTCCGGCTGCTGCCGTGGGGGGAGGAGGCACAACGGGTGGCAGACGCCGAGTCGACTGGCGCGGACGTGCCCAGTGATTAAATTCAATCATCTGGTCGGTGTTGCTCTCGAGCAAGGAGAACCATGCGGGATTCCGTTGCACCCCCCCTCGGGCCTCGAGCCGAATCCCGCAAACCTTCGTCCACCGCATCGCGTTACGCGGGTGGCCAATTCCAGGATTTCTCCGAGTGGTTGCGCCTTCGCGTAGACAGGCTTGCCACCGGGTGGCTTTCAGCCGTGTTGGACCGAGACCATCGGGCCGCGCCTGCGCAAGCACCCCTTCTCGGCGATTTCCTCAGGCTTCTCGTGTCGATGCTCCCGCCGGCCATGGGCCCGCACCGGCGGCAGTTGGACCCTGTGTGGCAGAGTGCGGCCGAACTGTACGGCTCATTCGGTGTCGCGAGAGGACTGGCGGCCGGCGAAATCGTCGAGGAGTTCCAGCTTCTGCGCGAGGGCTTGATCGGCATGGTTTTCCAGGAACCTCCACCCTCGAGCGGAGCGTCTTCGTTCGGGAACGAGGTTCTTCGTCTCAACCGATTCCTCGATGCGGGCGTGATGCAGGCCAGCGTCGGCCATACGGACCGCCTGTTCTTCGACCTCTTTCAGGGGGGGGGGCGCCCAAGCCATATCACCCCCGAGGTCGCCACTGAGATTCGCCATCAACTCGCGGGCATCGAAGAGGAGTTGAGGGGCGTGGTGGGAGCCTGAGCGCGACCGAATCGGCGGTGGCAGCGCTCCGCGCCTAAAGCCGCCCGGCGCGAGATTGTCACCGCCCAACCGTCAGGCGTCGCGAACCTCCCGCACCAGATCACTCATCGACACCTTCGCGTCACCAAAGAACATCATCGTGCCCTCCAGATAGAAGAGGGGGTTGTCGATACCGGCGAAGCCCGGGGAGAGGCTCCTCTTCATGATGATGCAATTCTTCGCGCGATCCACGTCTAGGATCGGCATGCCAGCAATTACGCTTTGGGGATTGCGGGAGTCAGGATTCACCACGTCATTCGCGCCCACGACGAGGACAACGTCGGTGCGCTGGAAGTCGTCGTTGATCTCGTCCAGATCGAAGAGTTTGTCATAGGGCACGTCCGCTTCAGCGAGCAGCACATTCATGTGCCCGGGCATGCGGCCGGCAACCGGATGGATGGCGTACTTCACGTCCACCCCCCGCTCCTCGAGGTTCTCCATCACCTTGCGGAGTTCATGCTGTGCCTGTGCGACCGCGAGTCCGTAACCCGGCACGACCACCACGGACTGCGCGTATGCCAGCACCATGGCGGCCTGCTCGGCGTCAATGCTCCGGACCGGCTTGTCCCCCGAAGTCACCTGCGCGGTAACGCTCTCACCTCCGAAGGCACCGAACGCCACGTTGGCCAGCGAGCGATTCATGGCCTTGCACATGATGATGGTCAGGATGAGCCCGGCCGCGCCCACCAATGCTCCGCTGATGATCAAGACCATGTTGCCCACGACGAATCCCGCAGCGGAGGCCGCGAGTCCCGAGTAGGAGTTCAGCAGCGAAATGACCACCGGCATGTCGGCACCACCGATGGGGATCACCAACAGCACGCCCAAAAGCAGCGAGAGGCCGGTAAAGATCATGAACACCGTGAGCGGCGTGAACTCGCCCACGGCGAACGCGCCGCTCATGCCCGCACCCAGCGCCAGAGCTGCCAGGAAAAGTAGGGCGCTGAAAGTTTTTTGGAGCGGGAAGGTGATCGGATTTCCGCTGATGAAGCCCTGAAGCTTCCCGAACGCCACGAAGCTTCCTGTAAAGGTTATGGCGCCGATTAGGCTGCCCAGCCCGATGGAGAGCCCCGTGCTGGCGGCCATCGGTGCTCCCATCTGCTGGATGCGAACGAACTCGCCCGCGGCCACGAGTGCGGACGCGCCACCGCCGAAGGCGTTGAAGATCCCCACCATCTGCGGCATATCCGTCATCTTCACCATGCGCGCGGCCAGCGCTCCGATCACGGAGCCCACGGCCACGCCGATCAGGATGCCGGTCCAGGAGAGCACATCGTTCTCGAGCAGCGTCGCCACGATGGCGATGAGCATGGCCAACGCGGCGAGAGCATTACCTTGGCGTGCGGTCGCGGGAGACTGCAGCCTCTTCAGGCCCACCACGAACAGGGTGGCGGACAGGATGTACGCGAGGTCGAAAAGGAACGAGAGGTCCATGCTATCGCTTCTTGAACATCTGGAGCATGCGATCGGTGACCATGAAGCCGCCAACCACGTTGATCATCGCCATGGCGATTCCGACCACTCCCAGGATTCCCACGATCGGGCTGTTGGCCTGCGCGGAGACCACTAGGGCGCCGATGACGGCGATCCCTGATATGGCGTTTGCCCCCGACATGAGCGGTGTGTGGAGTGTGGGGGGCACCTTCGAGATGACCTCCATCCCCGCCAAAGCGGCAAGTACGAAGACGTACAGGCCGACGACCATCTCACCCATTGGATCTCCTCTCGGAGCTCATCGAGATAAGTTTCATTTGCGCACCTCGCCCCCGTGGCTCACGCAGGTGGCATCGATCACTTCGTTTTCGAAATCGAGCGTGAGTTCTCCCTCGTCCAGCATCTCTTTCAGGAAGGTCACCACGTTCTTGGAGAACATTTGACTGGCATGGACCGGAATCGCACCCGCGAGGTTCACGGGCCCGATCACCTTGACCCCGTTGTGCACCACTGTCGTGGCCATTTCAGTCACCGCGCAATTCCCGCCCGACTCCGATGCCAGGTCCACGATGACCGAGCCGGGTCGCATCGAGGCCACCATGTCCTCCGTGATCAAGAGTGGCGCCGCACGCCCTGGGATCTGCGCGGTCGTAACGACCAGGTCCGCGTCCTTGATGTGGTTCGCAATCAACTCGAGCTCTCGCTCGTGCTGCTCTTCTGAAAGCTCCTTGGCGTAGCCACCCTCTCCCTCGGCGGTGACCTCGTGCTCGGTTTCCAGGAATGTGGCTCCCAAACTCTCGACCTGCTCCTTGACGGCAGGGCGCACGTCGAAAGCTTCTACCTTGGCACCCAGCCGCTTCGCCGTCGCGATGGCTTGGAGCCCAGCCACTCCGGCCCCCAGAACGAGCGCCTTGCCCGGACGGATGGTCCCCGCCGCCGTCATGAACATCGGCAGGAACTTGCCCAACTCATCCGCACCCATGAGCACGGCCTTGTAACCGGCCACGGTAGCCTGCGAGGAAAGCACGTCCATGCTCTGCGCTCGCGTAATACGCGGGATCAGTTCGAGCGCGAAGGCCGTGACTCCCGCTTCGGCCAACGATTCAACGAGGTCGGCGTTTGTCAGCGGAGAAAGCAGGCTGACGAGCCGGCATCCACTCGGGAGCGCGGTGACCTCTTCGGAGGTGGGTGGCTGCACCTTGAGCACGATGGCCGCGCCCTTAAGTGCCGAACCCGCGTCAGCGGCCAGGGTCGCGCCTGCCTCCCGGTACTCCTCGTCGAGGTAGTGCGACCGGGTGCCGGCTCCGGCAACGACCGTGACTTCGAGTCCCGCTTTGGCCATTTCCGGTACGGTCGAGGGCACGAGCGCCACTCGGCTCTCATCCGGGCTCGTCTCAGCGAGAACGGCGACCTTCATGGGCCCACTCCGAGCGTCAAGATGGTTCTCCTCTGCGCTTCACTGTTTCTCTGGGAGCCCCGGCCGAGCCCGTTTCAGCCCACCCCGGTGGCGCGCCGCGGCCCATCCTTCGAGGCCCTGGCGGAACCGCAATGTAACATCTTGCGCGCGTGTGGAAGGGCCGGCACCGTGTGGGTCCAATACGGACTCCTCGACAGACGGCAGTGAAACCATGACACGACCGGTCTCAGCCTCGACGACCCCACCTCTCGAACGCCGCACGTTCCTGGCCTACATGTCCGGTCTCGGACTGGGCGGCACCCTGTTTCCTGGAGTGCTGTGGGCCCGTGTTCAGGAGGGTCAGGCGATCACGTCCGAGGTTCTTGTGGACGCAGCCGCGGTAGCTGGCCTCGACTTCAGCGAAGAAGAGCGTGAGGGCATGCTCAGGGGGCTCAATCAGAACCTTGGCGCGTATCGCTCCCTTCGTGAGCAAGGGATCCCAAACGAGATTCCCCCGGCGATTCGGTTCGATCCCGTCCTCCCCGGCGCTGTGCTCCCCACCGAGCAGCGACCGATTCGTATGTCGAGGCGGCCGGCGGTGGAGCGGCCGACGGACCTGGAGGAGGTGGCCTTCTGGCCGGTTAGTCTGCTCTCGGAGTTGGTGCATACTCGACAGGTCACCTCGATCGAACTCACCACCATGTATCTGGATCGGCTGAAGCGTCATGGGCCGACCCTCGAATCCGTGATCACCGTCACAGAGGAGCTGGCGCTTCGGCAGGCTGCGCGAGCGGACCGCGAGATCGCGACCGGAAGGTACCGGGGTCCGCTTCACGGGATTCCGTGGGGAGCCAAGGACCTGCTGGCGGTGAAGGGCTACCGTACCACATGGGGCGCCAAGCCGTACGAGGACCAGGTGATCGACGAGAATGCCACGGTCGTGCGCCGCCTGGAGGAGGCCGGCGCTGTGCTAATCGCCAAGCTCACGCTGGGCGCGCTGGCCCAGGGCGACTGGTGGTATGGCGGTAGGACCCGGAACCCTTGGAATCTGGAGCAGGGCTCGAGTGGGTCGTCCGCCGGTTCCGCGTCATCGACGGTGGCCGGGCTGGTCGGCTTCTCCATCGGCACCGAGACACTGGGGTCGATCGTATCTCCCGCGACGCGCTGCGGCGCGACGGGTCTGAGGCCGACCTTCGGCCGCGTGAGCCGCTATGGAGCCATGGCTCTGTCGTGGAGCATGGACAAGATCGGTCCCCTCGGCCGGGCGGTGGAGGACTGCGCGCTCGTGTTCGATGCCATTCATGGCGCGGACGGCAAGGACCCGACGGCACGCACGCTCCCGTTCAACTGGGACGCCGAGGCGCCGCTGTCGGATCTACGCATTGGCTTTCTCAAGAGGGCCTTCGAGTCGGAGCGCACAACCGACGCCGACAAGGCGGCACTCGAGGTGATCCGCAGCCTGGGGATCGACCCGGTTCCGGTCGAGCTGCCTGACGAATTCCCGCTCAGGGCCATGCGGATCATTCTGAGCGCTGAGGCCGCCGCGGCCTTCGACGAGCTCACCCTGAGCGGGCGTGACGACTTGCTGACGCGGCAGGGAAGGGGAACCTGGCCGCACACGTTTCGCACGGCGCGCATGACGCCTGCGGTGGAGTACATTCAGGCGAATCGCTTGCGGACAATGGTCATGGGGGCGACCGAGGCCGCGCTGGACGGCATCGACGTGTTCATCACGCCGACGTTCGCACAAGGCGTGCTGCTGCTGACCAACCTCACCGGGCATCCCACTGTCGTGTTGCCGTCCGGGTTCACGGAGGAGGGCACACCGGTGAGCATCTCGTTCGTGGGCAAGCTCTGGGGTGACGCCGAGACGTTGCGGGTGGCGCGGGCGTTCCAGGAGGCGACGGATTACCACCTGAAGAGACCGCCACTCTTCAGCTGACGGCGGCGAGCCCATCCGACCATGGTAGGGCCCGGAATCCAGTCGAGATTCCGGGTCCATGTTGGCCCAGATCACGTCCGCCGCCATTCAAGGTGTCGATAGCTTTCTCGTTCAGGTGGAGGTCAGCCTAGCGCCCGGTCTGCCATCGTTCGCGGTGGTCGGGTTACCCCAAGGTGCCGTGCGAGAAGGCCGCGAGCGCGTGACGGCGGCGCTCCGCCACTCGGGCCATTCGGTTCCACCCACGCGTATCACGGTCAACCTTGCACCTGCCGACGTGCGCAAGGAGGGCAGCGCGTTCGACCTGCCCATCGCCCTTGGACTCTTGGTGGGGTGTGGCGTCATCGACCCTGGGGCGCTCGACGGTTTCGCCGCGGTCGGTGAGCTGGGCCTGGACGGGCGCCTGCGGCCTGTAAGGGGGGCGTTGCCGATCGCGCTGGGTTGCCGTGAGGCCGGCCTTACGGGGTTGATCCTCCCGAACGAGAACGCTCGCGAGGCAGCCGTTCTCGACGGCATTGACGTGATCGGTCCGCGGACCATCAGCGAGCTCATCGCGCACCTGACGGGGGGTTTGCGCCTCGCCTCGACTCGGGTGGACGCGGAAACGGTGCTGGCGGACTCCTCGCCCGCCGGGCCGGACTTGAGCGACGTAAAAGGCCAGGAGCACGTGAAGCGGGCCATGGAAGTCGCCGCGGCGGGCGCTCACAATCTGTTGCTGATCGGACCACCGGGGTCGGGGAAGACCATGCTGGCGCGTCGCCTTCCCGGCATTTTGCCCCCGCTCACCCTGTTGGAGTCGGTCGAGGTAACCAAGATTCACTCGGTGGCGGGCAGGCTCCCGCCGGGTGAGTCACTGGTGGCGCGTCGGCCCTTCCGTGCGCCCCATCACACGATCAGCGACGCCGGCCTCGTGGGTGGTGGTTCTCCGCCCCGGCCCGGCGAGGTCAGCCTCGCCCATCATGGAGTGCTGTT
>JBGMRK010000006.1:0-36578 GCA_048061375.1 Longimicrobiales bacterium
CCAACCGACATCACTGAGCCCGATCATCTGACGTGAGCGACTATCTACAGGCCTTAAATCCCGAGCAGGACGCCGCCGTCCGCCACTTCGAGGGGCCGATCCTGGTGCTTGCCGGGGCAGGCTCGGGAAAGACCCGCGTACTCACGTCGCGGATCGCACATCTGGTGAGGGAGCACGGGGTTCCGGCACACCGCATCTTGGCGGTGACCTTCACCAACAAGGCCGCCGGAGAGATGCGCGAGCGCGTCGAGTCGTTCCTGGACGGCAAGCCGAAGGGGATGTGGATGGGCACGTTCCACGCGATCGGCGCCCGCATCCTCCGCCGTCATGCGGCCCTACTCGGCTGGTCGAACACGTTTTCGATCTTCGACGCCGAACAGAGCCTGCGCCTCATCAAGCGCACGACCGAGTCGTTGGACCTGGACAGCCGCAGATGGCACCCCAAAGCGCTCCGGTCCCACATCGGCGGCGCCAAGAACATGCTCATCACTCCACAGCAGTTCGTAGAGGACAGCGAGGGTAGCTTCGATCTCTTCACCCGCACCGTGGCGAGCGTGTATCCCGCCTACCAAAAAGCGCTCGCTGACCAGAACGCATTCGACTTCGACGATCTTCTCGTGAAGCCGGTGGAGCTCTTCCAGCAGGTTCCGGACATCCTAAGGGAGCACCGCGAGCGGTTCTCTTTCGTGCTCGTGGACGAATACCAGGACACGAACCACGCCCAGTTCCGTTTTCTGGATTTGCTTGCGTCGGAGCACCGCAATCTCATGGTCGTGGGCGATGACGATCAGAGCATTTACGGGTGGAGGGGCGCCGACATCCGAAATATCCTGGACTTCGAGCGCAGCTTCCCCGGTGCGGCGGTCGTACGGCTGGAGCAGAACTATCGGTCCACCAAGCGGATCCTGGACGCCGCAAACGCCGTCATCAAGCTCAACGTGAACCGGAAGGGCAAGGTTTTGCGCACCGAGCGGACGGGAGGAGATCCCATCGTCCTGACAGGTACGGCCGATGAGACGGACGAGGCGCGTTGGGTCGTCAAAGTGGTGGAAATGCACCTCGACGAGGGTCGGGGCGTCACGTACGGGGACATGTCCATCCTATACCGCACGAACGCACAAGCTCGAGCGATGGAAGACGCGTTCCGGCGTCGCGCGGTCCCCTATCGGGTGATCGGTGGCGTGCGATTCTACGAAAGGCGGGAGATTCAGGATGTGCTTGCCTATCTGCGCCTCATTTCCAACCCGCTGGACGGAGTGGCCTTCGATCGCGTCGTCAACTACCCGCGTCGCGGCGTCGGGGCGGCCAGTCTCGAGCGGCTGCTGGAGTGGGCCGAGGTGGAGGGGATCGGACGGCTTGAAGCCGCGACGAGGGCAGAGGACGCCCCCGGCGTGCCACCGGGCGGAGCCCGCGGTCTGAAGAAGTTCGCGGAGTTGATCCAGCGCTTCTCGGTCCGCGCGGCTCAAACGCGAGTGGGCGAGTTGCTCGACGAGTTGGTGGAGGAACTCGATCTGCTCCCGCATCTTCGGGACGAGGGTCCGGAGGGAGACGACCGCGCCGATAATGTGCGAGAACTCATCGCCGGCGCGCTCGACTTCGACGCCGAACTGTCGGAAGAGTGGGAGGAGGACATGGTGGACCACTTCACCGAGCTGGACCTCTTCCTCCAGCGCGTGGCGCTCGTGGCCGACGTTGACCGCCACGACCCCGACGCCGACGCGGTCACGCTCATGACGCTACACAATGCGAAAGGCCTGGAGTTTCCGGTGGTGTTCATCACCGGCCTGGAAGACGGACTGTTTCCGTTGAGCCGCGCCTACGACGACCCCGCTCAATTGGAGGAGGAGCGCCGCCTCTTCTACGTGGGGCTGACCCGCGCGCAGGACCGGCTCTTTCTCACCTACGCGCGGCAACGCCGACGGGCGGGGGAGATCATGTACGGACGCATGTCGCCGTTCGTCGAGGCCATCCCGGACGAACTGCTCCAGATCGGCCAGTCCGAGCTGCTCAAGGCAACGACCTCGTACACTCGCTCGCCGCGTCGGCCTGAGGTGGCCCAGAGCAAGTTCGAATACGATCCAATTGGCGGCGACGTCGATGAGTCGTTCAACCAGGATTTGCCGCGCCTGATCAAAGGTGAGCGTGTGGTGCACGACACTTTTGGATCGGGCTCTGTGAGAGAGATCACGGGATTCGGGCGCGATCTCAAGGTCGTCGTCGACTTCGAGTCCGTCGGTAAGAAGAAGCTGCTCGTACGCCACGCGGGGCTGAAACGCGACTTCTAGTAAACAGAGCGTCCAGGAGGCTCTCGCCGGGAGAAGGGGCCGCATGGCAATTGAACGATCGGTAGTCACACGCATCGCCGCGCTTGCCAAGCTCGAGCTCGAGGAACACGAAGTCGAGCGGATGACCCGGGAATTGAACGACATCCTGGAGCATTGCCGAGCGCTCCAGCGAGTGGACCTGTCCGAAGTGAACCATGACGCGAGGTCGGCTACGTCGGCTCCCGAGCGCCGTCCGGGCACCCTCGTCCGGGACGAGTTGGCATTTAGCCTCTCGGACTTTGCTCCGTCCCATGTGGAGGGGTTCCTCCTGGTTCCCCGGCTCCCCGCGCCGGCGGCCGGCAGTCGAGATGGCGGTGCGGGCGAGGGCGAAGCCCCGTGAGTATCCGGGAGATTCGAGAGGCCTTTCACGCAGGTTCTGAAGGTCCCCAGGCGGCGTTCGCCGCTCTGGCCAAGATCACGCAATGCGAGTCCGGGAACGAATCGCTCAACGCGTTCTTGTGCACCGTGCCTGAGGAGGCGCTGGTCCGGCAGGCGGAGCGAGTGCCAACAGGACGATTAAGTGGAGTGCCTGTGGCCGTGAAGGACAACTTGGCCACGAACGACCTTTGCACCACGTGCGGATCCAGAATCCTCGAGGGTTACGTCTCCCCCTACGAGGCCACCGCCGTGCGGCGCCTGCGGGAGGCCGGAGCGTTGGTGGTCGGCAAAACCAACATGGATGAGTTCGCCATGGGGTCGTCCAACGAGAACTCGGCGTTCGGACCGGTACGCAATCCCGTAGATCTCGCACGCGTGCCGGGCGGCAGTTCGGGCGGCTCGGCCGCAGCGGTGGCGGCGGGGTATGTGCCCGTCGCACTGGGTTCGGACACGGGCGGCTCGGTCAGGCAGCCCGCTTCTTTTTGTGGGGTGGTGGGCGTGAAACCCACGTACGGCCGAATCAGCCGCTACGGCCTCGTCGCGTTCGGATCGTCGTTGGACCAGATCGGCGTGTTGTCCCGCTCGGTCGTCGATGCGGCCGAGGTGCTGGGCGTCATCGCAGGGCACGATCCCCGCGACTCCACCTCGTCTGAGCGGGAAGTCCCGGACCTGGTGGATGAGTGCAGCGGTGACGTAGATGGGCTAGTGATCGGCGTTCCCGAGGAGTACTTCCCCGACACGGTGGACGTTCAGGTGCGGGCCCGCTGCGAGGACGCTCTCGAGCGGATGGCGTCGGCCGGTGCGACGGTTCGGAGTGTCTCTTTGCCGCATACACCGTATGCGATACCGACGTACTATGTGCTCGCCACGGCCGAAGCTTCGAGCAACCTCGCGCGCTACGACGGCGTGCGCTACGGCTTCCGCGCACCCGATGCGCCCTCGGCCGAGGACGTCTACCGCCGCACCCGCACGTCGGGCTTCGGAGCCGAGGTGAAGCGGCGCATCCTTCTTGGCACGTACGCCCTCTCCGCCGGCTACTACGACGCCTATTACGGACGTGCGCAAAGGGTCCGAGAGCGGATTGCGCGCGAATTCGCGGAAGTGTTCGCCGATGGCGTTGATGTGCTTTTCACGCCGACCTCCCCAACCGTGGCCTTCCCCCTTGGCGAACGCGTGGCCGATCCGATGAGCATGTACCTCTCGGACGTATTCACGGTGACGGCCAACCTGGCCAATCTGCCGGCGATCTCGGTTCCGGTGGGTGAGGCGGACGGACTGCCTGTGGGCGGCCAGTTCATCGGCCCCGCCTGGGGCGAGTCCACCATTCTCCGGGCGGCGGCGGCGCTCGAGCGGACGATGGGTGGCTCGGCATGAGCGTTGTTTACGAGACGGTCATCGGCCTCGAGGTCCACGTCCAACTTCTCACGGAGGAGAAGCTGTTCTGTTCGGACAAAGCGGAGTTTGGGGCACCACCCAACACGCGGGTGTGTCCGGTCTGCCTCGGATTGCCGGGCGCGCTGCCCGTGCTCAACGGGGAGGCCGTCGACCTGGCGCTTCGGACCGCGCTGGCTCTGGGGTGTGACGTCCACGAGACCAGCGTGTTCGCGCGCAAGAACTACTTCTATCCGGATTCGCCCAAGGGCTACCAGATCACCCAGTTCGAACTCCCGCTCGCGACCGGCGGGGCCCTGATGGTCACCACCGACGAGGGTGAGCGAATCGTGCGCGTTCGGAGGATCCACATGGAGGAGGATGCAGGAAAGTCGTTGCATGATCGCGTCCCGGATCAGACGGCCGTGGACCTCAACCGTGCGGGGGTGCCACTGGTCGAGATCGTCACGGAGCCCGATCTGGAGAGCCCGGCCGAGGCCCGCGCCTTTCTATTGGAGCTCAAGCAGGTCCTGGGCTATCTCGGCGTCAGCGACTGCAATATGGAAGAGGGCAGCTTACGGGTAGACGCCAATGTCTCTATCCGGCCGCTTGGCGCTACAGAATTGGGATCAAAGACCGAGGTCAAGAACCTCAACTCCTTTTCGGCCGTGGCCAAAGCCATCGTAGCGGAGGTAGAGCGCCAGGAGGCGTTGCTGAACGCCGGCAAGCCCGTGGTTCAGCAGACGCTGCTCTGGGACGAGGCCCTGGGTATGGTCCGGCCGATGAGGAGCAAGGAAGAGAGCCATGACTATCGGTACTTTCCGGAGCCCGACCTCCCGCCGCTCACCCTTGATCGGGCACGAATCGACGGGGCTTTAAGGTCGTTGCCCGAGTTACCGACCGATCGCCGCCTTCGCTTCGTGGAGCAATTCGGTCTCCCCGCCTACGACGCCGGCGTGCTCACCGCCTCTCGAACCACCGCAGAGTTCTTCGAAGCACTCGCCGAGGCGGTAACTGACGCCAAGGAGGCGTCCAACTGGGTGATGGGGCCCCTCATGGAACTCGCCAACCAGCGAGGTTGCGTTGTGGCGGAGCTTCCGTTTACGGCAGCAGACGTGGCGGAGCTGCTGGCCCTGGTCTCGGATGGAACCATCTCGCGCGGGAGCGGCAAGGACGTGCTGGCCTTGATGGCGGAGTCCCCTCGCCGCGCCTCGGAGATCGTGGAGTCGGAGGGCATGGCCCAGGTGGCGGACGACACCTTGATAGAGGGGTGGGTCGACGAGGTCATCGCGGCGCACCCCGACGAGGTCCGGCGCTACCGGGAGGGTGAGCTCAAGGTGCTCGGATTCCTGGTTGGCCGGGTCATGCGAGCCTCTCAGGGCAAGGCTGACCCCAAGCGGGTCAACGGACTGCTCAAGACCCGGCTGTAGCGGCGCGGCTCTGCCGGAAGAGGAAAGAACTCGTCGGCCGTACTCTCGAGCAGAGCCGGGTCGTCCACACCTCCCCCAGCCATGGTCAAGCGTCGCACCTTCTTCGCGAGTCGCAGGTTCAGGTCGCCCACCGGATCGAGTGCGGCTGGAGCGGAGGACTCACCCTCGGTCAGGTATCCGACGACGTGCTCGAACGAAAGTGCGAAATATTCCTCCACCAGATCGTCCGGCAGGTCGAATCTCGAGTTCTTGAGCACCTGTTCGAAGACCTGCTGCCAGCGGTCGTTGTCGCTGATGCGGATCATGCCGCGAAAGATCCGACGGTTCGTCTGGAAGCTGAAGATCGTCCGGCTGAGGACCTCGTCGAACAGGGCGTCGGCCTCCTCGTGGTCATGCTCCAGCACGAGCTCGCGTGCCCTCCCCAAGAAGGACTCCCCAATATGGAGGTCCATGCGATGCTCCCAATAGGTGTGCCCTATCGCCTGCGTGGTGCTCGTGAGGAGCAGCTGCCGCGGCACGAATAGATTGTGGGCGACCGTGTCGGCGGCGAGATGGGCCAAGTAGCCGTAGCCTACGGCTTGAAGTGGTTCGTTGGTCGCGGTCTCCAGGATTTCCTCGCCGACCTGCCAACTGTGGCAGTGGCGCCCTTCCGGTACGTACTTCTTCGCGAACGAGATGTCCGCAGCGATCGAGCCGTACAGGAAGTGGGCCGGATACCTCTCGATGACGGCCCGGACCGCCGGGGGCAGCAAGAAAAGCGCCCGGAGCAGGCTTGTGCCGAGCGCGATGTGTGTGCCTGGCCCCCAGGCCAGGACCGGTTCAGGCGAAAAGGCGAGCCACGCTACGGCAAGCGCGAGAGGACCGAGGAACCTCACATCTGCTCCGGCTCCTCAGGTGAGGCGTGCACTTCGTCCGGCTCCTGGGGAGCGCCCAGTTGGTCCGGCTTGGCGTCGTCCGGCTCGGGAGCGGGCTCCTCGTCACTGGAGGCGTCGGACGCCCCCCCACTCAGAGTGCGTGCACCGGCACGTACACCGTGCGCGGCGGCGGCCGTATCCAGAAAGATGTCCTCGGCCTCACCCTGAACCACCTGCATGAGCGCGTTGAATTCCGCGATGCGGTCCTCCATGTGGTCCGAGGCGTCGTTCAGGCGGCTCGTGATTCTCGTGACGGAGTCGTTGACCTTCTGAATATCCGTGCGCACGACCGCCGATATGTACTCGACGTTTTCGGCCGCCGTACGGGCACGGTCCGCTACCGGCTGGAGATGTTTCTGCATCCCTGCCAACAGCTTTCGTATCTGGAGCAGAAGCACCGTCATCGCCAGAAGCGCGAGCGCTGATCCCACCGCGAGAATCACGAGGGAGATGTCCGCTGCGGTCTCGAGGCCGTCTCGGGTCACCATTGCCGTCCCTTGGGTCCGGGTCAGGGCCGCGAGGAGTGACTTCACCATGAATTGCATGTCCGAAAGGTAAGAGACTTCGGTCTCACAGTTCCAGGTCCAGACCCAAGGTCCGCCTTCCCAGCTTGGGTACGATCGGCGGAAGAGTCCCCTTCCAGACCGAGCGGCGCAGGGCCGAGTGTGCGGCATCCCGAAGCTCAGAGGGCAGTTCCGCGAACGCCGTATCCGGCCGGACACCGCCGTCCACCACCTGCGCGATCGCCTTGTCCACAGCCTCGAGCCGGGCGGGCTCGATATCCGTCAGGGGAGGGGGTGCCGTGCAGGCTCCGGCCAACGCGTGGATCTGGGAGGCGTAGAGGTCTCCCAAAGGCAACAGCGGCTCGGGCGGGAGGTGCTCGGCCCAGATCAACTCCGTCTTGTTGGCCGCGGAGATGGGAATGAGTCCTTCCCGGTGCGCAATGATCCGAGCGGCCGCACGGCAAGCCTCCTCCTTCGACCGGGCTACAGTCTCGGAGGGGTCTCCGCCCTCGATCGCCTCGAGGGAATCGGCCACCGCCCGCACGACGTCGGCGTGGGGAAGCTTCACGGTGATCGCGGCGGCGGCGAACCACCGCTCCAGAAGCGCGGTCTCCGGCCGAGGAGCCGAGGCAGAGACCACTCCGTGCGCATGGGCTTCGCGGATCGCGTCAGCCACTACCCCCACGACCACATGGGCGATGCGATCCTCGATCACGGCCCCTCCGGAATGTCGCGCGGCTCTGATCCGGGTGACACGATCCGCTGGATCTCACGCTGCACCAGGTTGGGATCCTCGTCGCGCAGATGGGAAAACGAAGCTCGCGCCCGACGGATGGCTTCTTTGTCCAGCGTGACCGTCAAGCGGGCGTCCGCCATCTCGGGGGCGCGGGCCACGATGGCGCCGGTCGGGCCGGCGACCATCGAGCCACCCGAGAAAGTCACGCTGCCCTCTACACCGGTCCTACACGCCAAGACCACGTACACGCCATGAAGGAACGCTGTACTCCGAACCAAGAGCTCCCAGGGCTCGGTGGATGAGAACTCGTATCTGTCGCCCTCCCCAGGCAGACCGCGACCGGGAGGGGCGGCAATCACCACGATGACATCGGCCGCTTGGATAGCGTGTAGATAGGCCAGCGCGGGATGCCACAGGTCCTCGCACACCAACAACCCGATCTTCCAGTCGGGGGTCAGATCGAAGGGGCGGACACCTTGGCGGCCAGGGGCGAACAACCTGCCCTCGTCGAACATGCCGTAGGTGGGCAGGTAGATCTTGCGATGGGCCGCCACCACGGCGCCATCCTGTCCGACCACGCCGGTGTTGTAGACCAGTTGATCAGACCCGCGCTCGACCATTCCGTAGGCGACAGTCGGAGATCCCGGCTCGAGCGTCAGCGGTGATCCGCCCGAAAGCGGGAGCGCTAGGTCCTGGACCGCTCCCCCCAGGAGGTAGCCGGTCAAAGCGAGCTCAGGGAATACCACGAGATCGGCCTCGGGACCGGCGGCGACGAGGGACTCCATCCGAGTGAGGTTGCCGGTCACGTTCCGCCGCTCCGGTGCGAACTGCTCAATGGTCACGCGGAGATGGCTCACGCGTCCTCCTCGTCTGATGTGAGCACATGGCGGAGGGCTTGGGCCTGAGCCTCTTCGGCGTCACCTACGGCGAGTGCCTGTTCCACCTTTGGTGAAATTTCACCGGCCTGGCGGAGGGCGGCCGTCGTAAAGAAGGGCCCGGCCAAATCGGAGACCACCACGCCGATCAGGACTATGCTGAACATCGTGTCAACGGCATCCAAGCCGTCGAGGTCGAGCCCCCTGAACGTAAGCATCAGGGATATCGCCAACGCCAGGGAAATGCCGCCCTGGGGCATCAATCCCAACCCGAGCCGCTTCGGTTGAGTGAAGGGAAGGGGAACCACCTTTACCGCGATATACCCGCCGGCGACCTTCGCACCGACTCGTAGGATGACGTAGGCCGCCGCGAGCGGGATGACCCATAGGGTGGGAAAACGCAAGAACGCTCCCGCCATGATCAGCAAGACGACGTAGACCGGCTTTTCCCAACGCTCCAGGTTCCGGAATACGCGGCGGTGACCAGGTGACAGGTTTACAACGACGGCGCCCATGACGACGCTCACGAACAGTGGTGAGAGCTGAAGCTGCATGGCCGCGCCCGCAGCGAAGGCGGCACCGCCCATCAGGAAGAGCACCAACTCCTCTCCGTCGGGCCGCTTTCGAGTCAACCACAGGAACACGATGCCGCAGACCGTGCCGAGGCCCAAGCTTACGACGATCCATCCCAGGGCCGGGACGGCGCCAAACGCCTGACTACGGGGCGTCGGGTGAAGCAGGGAGTATATGACCTGCAGCGCGATGATCCCGACCACCGCGTCGAGCGAGGCGACGAAAAACAGGAGCCGCCTCATGTTTCCCCGCACCAGAAAGTTCGACGATACGATAGCGATTCCCGCCGGCGTGCTGAGACAGGCGGTCGCGGCTGCCCCCCACACCATGAGCCTGGTCACCTCGGTCGAGCGCCCGATCATCTCCAGTCCGAGAAGTCCCACACCGGCAAAGAAAAGGAAGGCGATTACAGCCTGTACCAGGGCGATGGTGTGGAAGCTGCGTGGGAACTGACGGAGGGTGTCCCGGTCGAGCTGCATGCCGAACAAGAGCCCCACCCATCCGAGACCGAGCACGAGGAGTGGCGAGAGTTGTTCGAGAGCCTCTGAAGAAAACAGCTCCAAGCCCGCGGGTCCGAGAAGGAATCCGACCAGCACGAAGTGGGTGCCCGTCTTTAGGAGCAGGCGTGGGCCGGAAGGCACGTGTTCGGTCGAGAATGAGAGGTTGGCGCCGACCAGGGCCAGCAGGATAAGGACGAGTGTGCTGAGCAGTGGCTCCATCGCCTTCTAGATGCCGCCCTGGCCTAACTCCGACGCTAGCCCCACGACCCGTCCGACCGGAAGCGTGATGACGATGCCCGTCGCCGGGTCGTCTAGATCGCCGCAGACCTCTTGGAGAAGGGCGATGGCCGGATCGACCTGATCGGCTGCGATGATCGAGAAGATGGTTCGGTTTTGGGGTCTCGAGCGCGAGATCAGAGTCTGAAGTCCCGCGAAGATCGGTATGTCGTGGGATAGCAGCCTGCCCATACCCTCGCTGTTGATCACCGTCGCGCCACGAATGCCCAGCTCGACGAACCCCGCCAGGATGTCGTCCAAGCGCTCTGGCTCGTTGATCACCGCCAGAAGAAGCTGCATGGATGGATCAGACATGCTGAGCGTCCACCTCTCGGAGGGCTTCGAGGACACCCTCGGTCGACCTCGCGCCGCCGAGTGTCTCCACGAACCCAGGATGCCGCACCAACCGCGAGAGTCGCGCCAGGAGTTTGATGTGTTGCGACTCTCGTCCCGGCGGCGACAACAGGAGGAAGAAAATCCGACAAGGGTCACTCTCCGGCGGCCCGAACCGAATGGCGTCCGGCGCGACGGCCACGAGCAGAATCGTGTCATCCACGCCATTCACCGTGGCGTGCGGAATGGCCACTCCATGCCCAACCGCCGTCGTGTGCAGGCGTTCCCGTTCCATGAGAGCTTCGCGGACTTCGGCACCATCTTCGACGACATGCTGTTCAGTCAGGTGATGGGAGAGCGCACGGATGGTGCTCTCCATATCGTCTGAGTGCAGGCCGGGAAGAATGAGTTCAGGGCGGAGGTAATCTGCTAAACGCATATCCTGTAACTAGTTCGGGGCGCTGAAAGCTCGGGAGAACAGTGATCTTAGACGTCGCCGGTGAGGGGTGTCAAGCGAGGAGGGCGTCGCGGCATGCATCCTGCATTGCCTGCCGGTAGGAATGCTCGGGGAGTGGCGGGGTGGCCGGGAGGGCCACAAGCGTGGAGGACCTCACTAGGAGGAGGTGCCGCGATGGGAAACGGCTTGCTGTCCGTAGGCGAGAACCAATATGTTGCCGACGCTACGGTGCTTCAGACGCCCAGTCTGGTGCGTGTGCAGCCCACTTCTCACCACCAGACGATCTTCAAGGAAGAGATGGTAAGCTTCGTAGTCGAGGGAGGCCAAAGGCTGTCCGGCCGCCTGCGGCCCGCCGGAAACAAGAACGCAGCGCTTCCGGCGCTCGCTGCGACCCTTCTCACCTCCCAGCCCGTCACTCTGGACAACGTGCCACGCATCCGAGACGTCGAGACTCTGCTCGAGATCATCGAATCGCTCGGAGCGACCATCACATGGGAGGCGGCCAACACTGTGACGGTCGATGCCTCCGGCGTGACGGTTGGAGATGTAGATCGCTCGATGGCCGAGCGCATCCGGGCCTCCTTGCTTCTGGCCGGGCCTCTCCTGGCGCGCTTTGGCAGCGTGCGGTTGCCTCCGCCAGGTGGTGACGTGATCGGCAAGCGTCGCCTCGACACGCATTTTCTGGCGTTCGAGGCGTTGGGGGCTTCGGTGAGGCTCGACAGCGGACTCCACCTGGAGGCGGAGCGGCTCGAGGGCGCCGATTTCTTTATGGACGAGCCCTCGGTCACGGCCACCGAGAACGCCGTAATGGCAGCCGTCCTGGCCGAGGGACGCACCGTCGTCCGAAACGCCGCCGCCGAGCCTCATGTTCAGGACCTCTGCCACCTGCTCAATCGAATGGGCGCACGAATCGAGGGGATCGGACTGGGCCGGCTGGAGATCGAAGGAGTGCGCGAGCTCTCCGGGGCGTCGTACCGAATCGGCGCCGATCACATCGAGGCCGGATCGTTCATCGGCCTCGCGGCGGTTACCGGAAGCGAGCTCGTTGTCGAAGGCGCTCCTCTCGAGCATATGCATTCCACGCTGCTCGGCTTTCGCCGGCTCGGGATCGAGTGCTCCGTGGATGGAGACGACCTCATCGTACACGGAGACCGGGACCACGTGGTGCAAAACGACGCGTTCGGCGCCGTACCCAAGATCGATGACGGTCCGTGGCCCGCGTTTCCAGCCGATCTTACATCGATCGCCGTGGTGGCCGCCACGCAATGCACCGGCACCGTCCTCATCCACGAGAAGATGTTTGAATCCCGCATGTTTTTTACCGACAAACTCGTTGGGATGGGCGCCCAGATCATCCTGTGCGATCCACACCGGGCGGTCGTGGTTGGGCCCTCTCCGCTTCGGGGTGGCACGGTCGAGAGCCCCGATATACGGGCTGGGATGGCCATGTTGATCGCTGCTCTGGGTGCGACAGGTACGAGTCGTATCCAGAATATCCGGCAGATCGAGCGTGGGTACGAGCGTATCGACGAACGTCTCAGTGCGGTGGGTGCGCGCATTGTACGCACGGAGGGTGAGGTCTGAAGCTGTTCCGCGGTGTGGAAACCCTGGTGGGTGTCACACCGTAGGTCCGTACATGGGGTGGGGTGAGGGCGTTAGGTATGATGAACCAAGGGACGTGCAGGATGGCCGACTCCAAGAAGACCAACGACGACGAAGCGCAGCCCAGGGGCGACGCTGACGACGAAACCTCGAAGACACGGCAAGAGCGGGTGTCGGATGGGATCAAACAAGGGATGAGTGTGCTGAACGCGATGAAGGACGCGATAGAAGAGACGATCAGAGAGGTCAAAGAACGTGGGGACCTGAGTCAGGATCGCGCGAAGGAGGTCATGAAGGGCGGCCTCGCGAAGGCGCAGCAACGCATGGAATCAGCGCGTGAGGCCTTCGATTTCGTGTCCCAGAATGATTTCGAGGGGCTCCGTTCCAAGGTCGATGAACTCAAGATCCGGGTTCTCGACCTAGAACGGACGGTGGATGAAGAGAAGGGGGAGGCCGAAGAAAAAGGCCCACGGAGGGGCTAACTATGCTTTCAACAGCGCGCTGACGGTCACACCGAGAGTTCCCGAGGCGCCGCGCCAGCCTTGAACCCCCACCGTTTCGCGCCTATATTCCTGACGACCGAGATGGGCCGCCCACCTGGGGGCGGCCTTTTGTGAGTGGGGGAGTTGGTTACCCCCGCTTTTTTATTCCTCGGTGGCTTTATGCCACGCGAGGGTGGGGGTAAGGTGGCTGGACGCGTGCCCGAGGTCGAACACGAGCTCGAGCACAGGGTCGAGACCCTGGGCTTCGAGCTCGTTTACGTGGAGTGGGCTGGGTCGCGTAACCGCCCAATCCTGCGCATTCGTGTGGAGGTGAAAGACGCCGCACGCGGATCATCCACGGGGGTGGGCGACTGTGCAAAAGTCAGCCGGGGCTTGGAGCCTTGGCTCGACGAGCTGGACGCGATGCCGGAACGGTACGTTCTCGAGGTATCGTCACCGGGGTTGGAGCGGCCGCTTACGCGACCGCGTGATTGGGAACGCTTTGCGGGGGAGCCCGTCGTCGTAAAGGGGCGGCGAGAGTTGACGAAAGGCTCAGCGAGGCTGGAAGGCGAGATTGCGGGGTTCGATGAGAGCGTAGACGGGGGAGCCGCCCGAATTCGGCTCTCCGACGGAGAGGAGGTCGCGATACCGTTGGTTGACATCAAGGGTGCGCACCTTGTCTTCAAATTGGACCGAGATAAACGGGATTGAACGCGATATGATCGACACTGGCCAGATTGTCGCGGCCTTCAGAGACGTTGCGTCAACAAAGAACCTGTCTCCGGACGAGGTGCAGGACCTGATCAAGGATGGGATTCTGGCGGGTCTCGCTAGGATATATGGGCCTAACGTCGAAGCCGAGATAACGATCGACGACGAAGAGGGCGGATTCGACATCGTGGTGCTCCGCCGTGTCGTCGATGAGGTCGAGGATCCCTCGAGTGAGGTGAGCCTCGAAGAAGCCCGCTGGGACGATGAGGGCTTCGAGGTCGGCGACGTGATGGAGATCCCGGTTGATTTCGACGAGTTCGGACGCAACGCGGTCATGGCGGTAAAGCAGCGGATCGTCCAGCGCGTGCGCGAGGGTGAGCGCGAGCGCATTCGTGAGGAATACGCCGACAAGGTAGGGGACCTACTCTCAGGCGAAGTGCAGCAGATCGAGCGTGGCAAGATTGTCGTCATGCTCAACCGCTCGCGCGAGGCCGAGGCGATCATCCCGTGGAAGGATCAGAATCCCCGCGAACGGTTCCGCCAGGGCGATCCGATCCGAGCGGTGCTCAAGAAGGTCGAGGAGACGCCCAAAGGGCCACGCCTCATTTTGTCCAGAGCGGATCCCCTCTTTGTGGCGGCGCTTTTCAAGCTGGAGGTCCCCGAGATCTATCAGTCAATCGTCGAGCTCAAGGAGATTGCTCGAGAGGTTGGTGGCCGGACGAAGATCGCGGTCTCCAGCCGTGACGAATCCATTGATCCCGTTGGGGCCTGCGTGGGCCTGAAGGGGTCGAGAGTGCAGGCCGTGGTGTCGGAGCTCGGCGGAGAGCGCATCGACATCGTGCCGTGGCACCCCGAGCCCGAGATTTTTGCCCGCCGTGCGCTCGCGCCGGCGCGGGTGTCGAAGGTCATTAGCGATGCCGAGGGACAGATCATCACGGCCATCGTCGACGAGGACCAGCTTTCGTTGGCAATCGGACGAAACGGGCAGAACGTTCGATTGGCGTCGCAGTTGATCGGGTGGCAGATCGACCTTTACAGCTCGCGTGAATGGCTGGAGCGGGGTGCGGACCTCTCGCTCTTCGGGGAGGGTGGGGGCGAGGATCGGGACGTCGCGGATTTCGCGCTCTCCGAGCTGGATCTCGATGAAGACGTGGTGACAGCCCTCGCAAAGGCGGGCCACACCACCTTCTTGCAAATCATCGACTTGGAGGCGAGTGAGTTGCTGGCCATCGAGGGTCTCGGAGAGGAGCAGGTCGAGCGACTCCGCAATCTTGTTGATCAGTTGACCATCGACGAATCCGGCGACAATCAGGCCGGTGCAGGGGAAGCCGAGGGTGAGGAGGCCGAGGGTGAGGAGGCCGGTGCTGCGGAAGCCGATGGCGAGGAAGCCAGTGCCGAGGCGGATGCCGTAGAGGAGGCTGCGAGCGAGGAAGTCGAGTCCGCAGCGGAGGCGGGCGACGCTGAGTCGGCTGCGTCCTCGGCGGTCGGCTCGAGCGAAGAAGATGCAAGCCCGGCCGCCGAAGCTGATGACGCCGAGGCCAAAGAGGACTCTGATGACGAACAAGATGGCTGAAGCTCTGGCCTTGGTTGGATTGGCCATGAGGGCTGGCGCGGTGGTTCGGGGCACGGACGCGACGAGGCGTGCGATCCAGGACGGATCGGCCTCGCTCGTCCTGCTGGCCCGAGACGCATCGAGTATCCAGCAACAGAAAGTGCTTCGCCTGCTCGAGCATCGTGAGACGCCGCGGGCGTCGGTGGGAAGTCGCGTCGACCTGGGTGCGGCGATAGGGTCTGCGCCGGTGAGCGCGATCGCGATAACGGGGGAATCGTTCGCCGGTCAGGTCCTCGGCCGGTTGTCGCCCGAGGCCGAAATTGGCCCAGCCATCCAAGAGAGGTAGTGGGACGGTATGCAGGTTCTCGAGCTAGCGGGTGACCTGGGGGTAACCCCTGAGGTTCTTCTGAGCCTCCTGCGCACTTTGCGCATCTCGGCGTCCGACAAGGAAGCCGAGGTGAGTGAGGCCGATGTGGCGATCGTTCTGTCACGGGTGGAGCGGGAGCGGCGGGGTGGCCACAAGAATACCAGCGAGGCCGTCGAGGCCGCCATCGAGGACGTACAATCACATACGGGACGCCGGCGCAGGCGCAAGAAGGCTGACATCCCCCTACCTCCTTCCGATGAGCCGGAGGCCGTTGAAGAGGCTGATGACCTGGAAGAGGCTGATGATAGCGCCGAAGACGCAAGCGAGTTGGTCGCCGAGGCTGACGAACTCGAAGTGTCCGGCGCATCGGCGTCCGAGGCCGACGCCGAGCCTGGGGTTGAGGTAATCGAGGCGTCGGATGATGCCGGCGATGAGGTGGAGGAGCCGCAGCCGACCGTCCCCGAAGTCGACCCACCCGAGCCTGAGGCGCGGGAATCGGCGATCGCAGCAGCCGCGTTCGAAAAGCCCGAACCCGCGAGGTTCGGGGGAGAGGATGGGCCGGCTCGGGTGCAGGCAAAGCCGGCTCCCGCGGCCAGCGCCGGGCCGGGCGGCAAAGTCCGGATCCAGGCGGAGGGTTATACGGCCGACGGTCGCCGCAAAGAGCGCGGTCCGAAGAAGGGCAAGAAGCGCCAGCGGGTGGACCAGGGCGCCGTCCAAGAAAACGTCCAGCGGGTCATGGCGCAGATCAAGGGTGGCGGAAAAAAGCGAAAGCGGCGGTCCTCGGGACCGAGCAAAGAAGAACTCGAGGCGATCCAGGAGGTGGAGCGGGAGGAGGAGGAGCGTGAGCGCACCACCGTCCGGGTCAACGAATTCCTGACGGTCTCGGAGTTGTCCGACCTCGTGGCCGTATCGTCGACCGAAATCATCGGCGCGGCGTTCAAGGATCTCGGGATCGGGGTGACGATCAACCAGCGCCTCGATTTCGTCCAGATCGAGATGCTGCTCGACGGGTTCGGCTTCACCGCGGTGCTCGAAGAGGAGTACGCCGCAGCAGATGTGCACGAAGAAGAAGCCGAGGATCCCGCGACCCTCAAGCCGCGGCCGCCGGTGGTCACGGTTATGGGACACGTCGACCACGGGAAGACCCGGCTGCTGGATTTCATTCGAGACGCGAACGTGGTGGCGGGCGAGTCGGGTGGCATTACTCAGCATATCGGCGCGTACCACGTCGACCGAGGTGAGAAGAGCATCACCTTCCTCGACACTCCGGGCCACGCTGCGTTCACAGCTATGCGTGCTCGGGGTACGGACGTGACGGACATTGTGGCGCTGGTGGTCGCGGCGGACGACGCGGTCATGCCTCAGACGAAGGAGGCTATCAGCCACGCGCGTAACGGTGGAGTGCCCCTGGTCGTGGCGATCAACAAGTGCGACCTCCCGTCGGCCGACCCGAATCGTGTGAAGCAGGCGCTGCTTCAGGAAGGCGTCAACGTCGAGGACTTCGGCGGGGATGTCTTGGTCGCTGAGATCAGCGCTAAAGAAGGAACGGGCGTCGATGACCTGCTGGAGAAAATCCTCCTTCAGGCCGAACTCCTCGAGCTCAAGGCCAACCCCGACCGGCCGGCCGTGGGTGCCGTAATCGAGGCGGAGCTCGACCCGGGCAAGGGCCCGGTTGCGACCGTGCTGGTCCAGAAGGGCACGCTGCGCGTTGGCGACAGCTTCGTCACCGGCCGGTTCGATGGACGGGTCCGCGCCATGCTCGACGAGCGTGGCAAGGCGGTCGAGAAGGCGGGCCCCGGGATCCCGGTTCAGATCCTCGGGACGGGGGGTGTTCCGCAGGCCGGCGACGCCCTCATGGCCATGTCGGCCGAGCAGGCGGCTGAGATCTCCCAGAGCCGCCAACGGCTGGAGCGAGAGAAGCAACTGCGCATCAAGGAGCGCGGCGTCAAACTCGGCGACTTCGCACACATGGCTGCCGAGGGCAAGGCCGACGCGCTACCGCTCATCATCAAGGCCGATGTGGACGGATCGGTGCAGGCTTTGGCCGACGCGCTGGAACAGCTTGCTACCGCCGAAGTCAGGGTGCAGATCCTCCACCGTGCGGTCGGTGCCATCAACGAAGAGGATGTGCTGCTTGCCCAGACGGCCGGAGGTGTCATCATCGGGTTCCGCGTGCGGCCGCACACGAAGGCCCGGCTGCTGGCCGAGCGCGACGATGTGGACATCCATGTCTACGACGTGATCTACGAGGCGGTCGACGAAGTGAGGGCGGCACTCGAGGGCATGTTGGCACCGGAGCGCAAGGAGACCGTGGTGGGTAGCGCCGAAGTGCGCGAGATCTTCAGGGTAACGAAGGTCGGTACGATCGCGGGCTCCTACGTGCAGGATGGACTCATCGAGCGCAAGGCCAACGTCCGGCTCATTCGCGCAGGCATCGTGGTTTACGATGGAGAGATCTCGTCCCTCAAGCGCTTCAAGGACGATGTGAAGGAGGTCCGTGAGGGCTTCGAGTGCGGCATCGGAATCGCGAACTTCAACGACATCAAGGTCGATGACGTGATTGAGTGCTACCAAGTGACGGAGATCGCCCGCACGCTGGCCAGCGCGGGCCAGCCCGGAGGCTGAGTCCGGGCCCGGCGGGCCGGCCGGCCGCGGCACCGCTTCGATGGTCGTCTCGCTGATCTCCTGGCAGCTCTCGCTCCCGGAGTGCGGGTCGCTCAAGGACAAACGGCAGGTGGTACGCTCCCTCAAGGAGCGGTTGCGCAAGCGCTTCAATGTGTCCGTCGCGGAAACCGCCCATCACGACGTGTGGACCCGGGCTGAGATCACGGCCGTGCTCGTCGCCACGGACGGCCGTTTCGCCGAATCGGTCCTGTCCAAGCTCGACGATCTCGTCGAGTCTGAATCCAGGGCGAACATCACCGGGACCCGAAGAGAGGCCCTGTGAGACGCATCGAGCGACTGAACGAGCAGTTCAAGCGGGAGATCACGTCGATCCTCCGGGACGCCGTGCGCGATCCACGTATCGGAACCCTAACTGTGACGGGCGTGGACGTAACCTCCGACCTCTGGTTGGCACGAGTCCATGTACGGCTTTTCGGAGACGATGCCGAGCGAAAGGAGGCGCTTGCAGGCTTGGAGGCCGCCGCCCCTTTCGTTCGGCGCGCCATCGCCTCGTCGCTCCGCATCCGGAGGGTGCCCGAACTCCGCTTCGTGGAGGATCACACCCAAGAGCAGGCATCCCGGATCGAGGAGATACTGAGGAGCGTGCTTCCGGAGGATCGAGGTCATCCGGAAGCCTGTGCCGCGAACGGCGCGGACGCGGAGGAGGATGAAACCGCGGAGGGTGAGCCGTGAGTGAGCGGATGGCTGACGGAATGCTTCCGGTGGACAAGCCCGCGGGTCCCACGTCGCACGACGTGGTCGCATGGTGCCGGCGTGCGCTGTCCACTCGAAAGATTGGGCATACGGGGACGCTGGATCCGTTCGCGTCCGGGCTTCTACTGCTGTGCGTGGGACGGGCCACTCGGTTGGCCGAGTATATCACCGCACTCGACAAGACCTACGAGGCCGTCGTGCGCCTAGGGGTCAGCACCGACACACACGACTGCCAGGGCACCGTGGTGGCCGAATCCGATCTCTGGCGCTCCGTGACCCAGGGTCAGGTCGAGGCCGCCTTGTCCGGCCTGTGTGGTGTTATCGAGCAAGTTCCGCCCCAGTTTTCGGCGAAGAAAGTCGACGGTGAGGCCATGCACCGTCGGGCCCGTCGCGGTGAGTACGTCGAACTCCCATCCGTGAGCGTCACCATCCACCAGCTGACGTTGGCCTCCTTCGATCCTCCCGAGGTCGAACTCACGGTTACGTGCTCCAGCGGTACCTATGTGCGCGCGATGGCTCGGGATCTTGGCGAGAGCCTCGGGGTGGGCGCGCACCTGACCGTATTACGCCGCACGGCCGTAGGGGGGTTCAGAACCGAACGCGCGCTACCCGGCTCCGAACTCCAGGGCGGCGTCACGCCTGAGCGGGTGGCGCAGTTCTGGATTCCGCCCGCCGAGGCGCTGGCGCACCTCGAGGCTGTCGACGTTAGCGCGGACGACGCTCGGCAACTCGCAATGGGCCAGTGGCTCGAGACCGAGGCCACGGTTCCGGAAGGGGTGCCCATCGCCGTCCGGGAGGGCGGCCGCCTCATCGCCGTCGCCGTCTTCGAGGACGGGCGGCTCCGGCCGAGGAAGGTGTTGGAAAGTGCCTGAGCACGCGATCGATCCTGGCCTTCCTTCCGGTCTGCCCGACGACGGGAGAGGTACGGTGGTCACGATCGGCACCTTCGACGGAGTGCACCGGGGCCACTGGGAGGTCTTGAAGGAGATCACGTCGAGGGCGGTGGCCACAGACCGCCGGAGTGTGCTGGTAACCTTCCACCCCCATCCGCTCACGCTCATAAGGCCAGAGGTGGCGCCACCTCTACTCACCATGCCCGACGAGAAGAAGGAGATCCTGGCTGAGAGCGGCTTGGATTACGCGGTTTTCCTCACGTTCTCACCCGTGCTGGCGGGCTACTCTCCCCGTCGTTTCGTCGAGGAGATCCTTTCGGATCGTCTGGGTATGGACGAACTGGTCGTCGGATACGACCACCATTTCGGGAAGGGCAGGGTGGGTGACGCCGACACGATGCGGGCCCTGGGCGATGAGCTGGGCTTCGCCGTGGACGTGGTGGGACCTGTAATGGCGGGAGATGCTCCGATTTCCTCCACCCGCATACGCAGGGCGCTCCTAGCGGGAGACGTAAGGGGGGCTAGCGAGGGCCTCGGTAGGGCTTACTCACTAAGGGGGCTGGTCGTGCGGGGCGATGGCCGGGGCCGCACGCTGGGGTTCCCGACCGCCAACCTGCACGTTGTGGGGGGTGGGCCGGGTGAAAAACTGATCCCCCCACCCGGCATCTACGCCGTCTGGGGAAACCTGCGGTCCGGCGCATACGCGGGCGCACTCCATGTGGGCCCGAGGCCCACGTTCAGAGGCTCACCGCCCACGATCGAGCTGCACCTGATGGACTTCGACGGCGACATCTACGGCGAGGACGTGCGCGTGGACTTCGTGCTGCGCCTGAGAGATGTCGAGCCATTCGACTCCGTGAAGGCGCTTGTAGCGCAGATGCGAAAGGACGTGGATTTGGCGCAGAGCGTGCTTGAATCCAGCTCTAGTACCGTGGATGGGGATTGAGGTCGCATCGAGGTCCCCCATTGAGCCTTCCTCCCCCTTTGACTAATTTTATAGGCTAAGGCCTTAAATATGGCTTCCCTCGTAGCTCAGACTCTTGCGGAGGCATCGTCACAATGACGATCCAAAGAGAAGAAATCATCAAGAAGTATCAGACCCATGAGGACGACGTCGGCAGCGCGCCGGTGCAGATCGCGATCCTGACGGCTCGCATCAACGACCTCAGGTCGCACTTCGATGCCCACAAGAAGGATCACCACAGCCGCCGCGGTCTCCTGAAAATGGTTGGACGCCGCCGCCGGTTGCTGGAGTATCTGAAGCGCACCGACACGGAGCGCTACACGGGGTTGATCGAAGACTTGGGGCTGCGGCACTAATACCCGAGAAAGCCTGGGAGAGTCGGCCGAGTAGTGTTCAGCTGCACACGGCGGGTTTGCCCGTCCATGCGGCGGTCGACGTCTCTCCGGACATCTCGGAGCTCTTTCCCGGGGGAAAGCCCCTCGCGGCGGAGCGATTGACGCGAGCCGGGGTGGTCCCGGCCGCGTGTGAGATTTGGAGAGAAAAAGACAAATGATTCAAAGGATCGAACGCCAGTTCGCCGGGCGGACACTCAGTCTCGAGTTCGGCCGAATGGCGAAGCTGGCGCACGGATCCTGCCTCGTGCAGTACGGAGACACCGTAATCCTCTGTACCGCCACGGCTCAGGACAAACCGACCCACCTGCCCTTTTTCCCGATGACTGTGGAGTACCGGGAGAAGAGCTACGCGGCGGGGAAGATTCCCGGCGGCTTCTTCAAGCGAGAGGGCCGGCCCGGCGAGAGTGAGATTCTCTCGGCCCGCCTCACCGACCGGGTGCTCAGGCCGCTGTTTCCCGATGGCTACATGAACGAGACTCAGATCATCTGCTACGTGCTGAGCGCCGACCAGGAAAACAGCGCCGACGTGCTCGCGCTGATCGGGGCCTCGGTGGCCCTGAACATGTCCAAGCTCCCGTTCAACACGCCAGTTGCATCGGTGCGCATCGGGCGCATCCAGGGCACCTGGGTATTGAACCCCACGTTCCAGCAGTTGGAATACTCGGACATCGACATCATCGTCGCGGGCTCCGAAGACGCGATCATCATGGTTGAAGGCGGTGCCATCGAGGTACCGGAGGGTGAGATCCTCGAGGGCCTCTTGAAGGCCCATGAGGGCATTCGCGAGCTCATCGCGATCCAGAACGAGATTCTGGAGGGGCACCGGGTACCCGACATGGAGTGGTCTACCCAGGAACCGGATGCCGACCTCCAGGCCAAGGTCGAGGGGATGGCCGAAGGACGCGTTGCCGAGGCACTGGGCCTCAAGGATAAGACCGAGCGCAGCCAGGCCATGGCCGCGGTGAAGGAGGATGTGGTCGCGCGGCTCGTCGAAGAGGATGAGAACTACGCCGAGCACGCCGGTGACGTGAAGGACATCCTCCGCTCGATCGAGAAGCGGACGATGCGCCGTCGTATCCTCGACCAGGGTGAGCGGGCTGATGGACGCTCGCTGGAGGATGTCAGGCCCATTACGTCCGAGGTGGGCGTACTGCCGCGCACGCATGGCTCGGCCCTTTTCACTCGAGGCCAGACCCAAGCCCTGGTAGTCACCACTCTCGGAACGTCCAGGGACGAACAGCGCATCGACAGCGTGGACAGCCTCGAAGAGGTGACCAAATCGTTCATGCTGCACTACAACTTCCCGCCGTTCTCGGTCGGCGAGGCCAGGCCTATCCGGGGCGTATCGCGCCGGGAGCAGGGCCATGGCGCTCTGGCCGAGCGGGCGATCCAGCCTCTGCTTCCGGCTTACGACGACTTTCCGTACACGATTCGGATCGTCTCCGACATCATGGAGTCCAACGGGTCGTCTTCGATGGCATCCGTTTGTGGCGCTTCGTTGGCGCTCATGGATGCCGGTGTGCCGATCAAATCCCCCTGCGCGGGTGTGGCCATGGGCCTCGTGAAGGAAGGCGACGAGGTCGCGATCCTGACCGATATCCTCGGCCTCGAGGACGCGCTCGGCGATATGGACTTCAAGATCGCCGGCACGCGTAAGGGCGTCACATCCATCCAGATGGACATCAAGATCGCCGGGCTCACTCACGACATCTTGAAGGCCGCTCTCGAACAGGCCCACACGGGCCGCATGCACATCTTGGACGTGATGGGTCAGACGCTCGAGGAGGCGCGAAGCGACCTCTCCGAGTACGCGCCTCGCATCGTGAGCATCCAGATCAACCCCGAAAAAATCGGCGACATCATCGGGCCGAAGGGGAAGACGATCCGGGCCATCCAGGACGAGTCCGGTGCCAAGATCGACATCGACGACTCGGGCATCGTGAAGATCGCGGCCGTTTCCGGCGAGGCCGGCGCACGGGCGCGAGAGATGATCGAGGCGATCGTGAAGGAGCCCGAAGTGGGCCGTATCTACGAGGGCCCGGTGAAGAACACGACTACGTTCGGCGCCTTCATCGAGATCATGCCCGGTACGGAAGGCCTGTGCCACATCTCGGAGCTCGAGGCCGGGCGCGTGGAGAATACCGAGGACGTTCTCAAGAAGGGCGACATCACTCGGGTCAAGCTCCTGTCGATCGACGAGAAAGGACGGCTGCGCCTCTCGCGGAAGGCCGCCATGGCCGAGGAGGCTGCGGGGGTGGGCGCTTCGATCGGGGATGAGTCCGACGAACAGGATCAGGCCCAGGCCGGTGACTGACTCCTCGGGCCGCGATGAGGGGTTCGGGGGCATGGGCGCAGGTCCATGCCCCCGACGTTTACACTACCCCGACGACCCGGGAGGGGGCGGCGTGTATCGATTGGATGAGCGCGGCGTTCGGGATGACACGCTCTCAAACGGCACGCGGGTCGTGACCGAGAGGGTTCCCGGCGTACGTTCGGCGGCGGTGGGGGTTTGGATCAAGCAAGGCTCTGCCTACGAGCCGGCGGCAAGGCTCGGGATCAGCCACATGCTCGAGCACATGGTGTTCAAGGGCTCGCAGCGGAGAACCGCTCACGAGCTGGCGATCGCGCTCGAGGCCTTGGGCGGGTCCCTTGACGCCTACACCACGCGCGAGCATACCAGCTACCAGGCGCGGGTCTTGGATGAGCATCTGCCCCAGGCGTTCGACGTCCTCTCCGACCTGATCTTGAACCCCGCCCTTCGAGCCGACGATCTGGAGTCCGAGAAGAAAGTCGTTCAGGAGGAGCTCTCGGCGGTGGACGACACTCCGGACGACCTCGTCTTCGAGTTGCATGGCGAGCGATTCTGGCAGGGTCACCCGTATGGCCACTCGATCCTGGGCACTCACGACAGCGTGGCCGGGCTCAGCGAGGACGCACTTCGCTCCCTCCACGCCGAGAAGTACTGTGGGAGCAACATGCTGATCGCGGCCGCGGGGAACGTCGAGCATTCGCAGGTCATGGAGCTAGCCGAGAGCCTGTTCGCCGTGACTCCTGCCGCGGTCGCGAATTCATCCACGCTCGAGGAACCGCCGGTTGCCCCTGTGGGTGAGGAGCGTGTCGACAGGCCCACTTCGCAGACTCACGTCGTGATCGGCACCCGCACACCTTCGCGCTCCGACCTGCGTCGCCACACGTTCGGCTTGCTCTCGGCCGCGTTCGGTGGGGGCATGAGCTCACGGTTGTTTCAGAAGGTCCGCGAGGAACTCGCGCTGGCGTACTCGGTCTTCAGCTACCAATCGTTCTACCGCACGAGTGGCATTACCGGTGTATACGTGGCCACCCGCCCGCAGGCGGCCGACGAAGCTGTGGCGGTGATCTTGCAGGAGTACGCACGCCTGGCCGACGGAAGCCTCGGCGAGGAGGAACTCGAGCAGACCAGGAACCAGGTGAAGGGCCAGATGACACTCAGCCTGGAGTCCTCCAGCGCTCGGCTTTACAGGCTGGCGGGGTTCGCGCTGTACGACGAACCATTCCTGACGCTCGACGAGTTACTCGCCAAGATCGACGCCGTCACGGCTGAGAGCGTTGCGGAGGTGGCGGGGGAGTTCTTTTCGCCCGAGCGACAGTTCTCACTCAGGCTGGGGCCGTGAGGGCGCATCCCCGGGGGATCGCCCCCCGGGCGACGGGGTCGCCCGCCGCTGTGCGATTCGGTAGAATCAGTCGCCTTTTCACCGTACGTACTGGAGCCCGAACGCGACAATGTTGATCGGCGTACCGAAGGAAATCAAAACCAGGGAGTATCGCGTGGCGCTCACCCCCGCCGGGGCAGAGGCGTTCACCCATGCGGGACACCTTGTTCTCATCGAAGAAGGTGCGGGAATCTCGAGCGGATTCACGGACGATTTCTACCAAAGCGTCGGCGCCGAGATCGTAGGATCTGCCGACGATGTCTGGGGCCGGGCCGAGATGATCATGAAGGTCAAGGAACCCATCGAGTCGGAATGGCCCAGGATTCGCGAGGGCCAGGTGATTTTCACGTATTTCCACTTCGCCGCGTCCGAGCCGCTCACAAAGGCGCTGCTGGCTTCCGGGGCGATTGCCATCGCCTATGAGACGGTCGAGCTACCCAGCGGCGAGCTTCCACTTCTTACACCGATGAGCGAGGTGGCGGGCCGGATGGCGGTCCAGGAGGGTGCGAAATACCTGGAGGCACCCATGGGCGGAGCCGGCGTATTGCTCGGCGGCGTGCCGGGAGTTCTGCCGGGCAAGGTGCTGATCCTCGGCGGTGGTGTCGTCGGGGCGAATGCGGCGAAAATGGCCGCCGGTATGGGCGCGCGGGTGTCCATCATGGATGTCGACCTGGCGCGGCTGCGCTACCTGGCCGACGTGATGCCGGCCAACGTCAATGTGCTGTTCTCCACGCGCTACGCCGTACGGAAACAACTCGAGGACTCGGACCTCGTCATCGGTGCGGTTCTGCTGCACGGTGCCAAGGCGCCCTCGCTGGTGGTACGCGAGGATCTCAAGAACATGCGTCCCGGCGCCGTCATCGTGGACGTGGCGGTCGACCAGGGCGGTTGTGTGGAGACGATCCATCCGACGACGCATGACGATCCGATCTATGTGGTCGACAATGTGATTCACTATGGCGTTGCCAACATGCCGGGTGGCGTACCCCGCACGAGCACCCTGGCTCTCACCAACGCAACGCTTCCGTATGCGCTCAACTTGGCGGGGAAAGGCTGGCGCGCGGCCTGTACCGACGACCGCGCGCTGGGACTCGGCATAAACGTCGCAGCGGGCAAGGTGGCCTATCCCGGTGTCGCGGAGGCCTTCGGCATGGAGCTGCACGACGTAGATGAGGTCCTCGAAGCTCCGGCGCGCGCGTGATGGAGCAGGACACGGTGCGGTTCAGGCGTCTGGACAGCAACCCGGATCTTCCGCTCCCTAGTCGGGCAACATCTCATGCGGCCGGCTACGATATTCGCTCGGCCGAACCCGACTTCGCTCTGGCGGCGGGCGAGATCCGCCTGGTCGCGACCGGGCTCGTCATGGAGTTGCCCGTGGGTGTCGAATGCCAAGTGCGTCCCCGCTCCGGGTTGGCGCTTCGGCACGGCATCACGATGCCCAACAGCCCCGGCACGATCGACCCGGACTATCGGGGCGAGGTGCGAGTGATTCTGCAAAACACCGGCCTCGAATCGGTGGACATCGCCAGGGGTGAGCGTATCGCCCAACTGGTGTTCGCCCGCTTCGCCTCGCCCGACATAGTAGAAGCCCCCGAGTTGTCGGCTACGTCTCGGGGAGAGGGTGGCTTCGGCAGCACGGGGGCGGCATGAAGCTTGAGATCACACTCTTCAAGTGTAAGTTTAACAACTACTTGACGATTTCTTACTGATGCGCTCATGAGCCAACCATCGAACCCCATCGCCCTACGGTCTCTTGCGGAGCCGTTTCCGCTTCATGTGTTTGCCGAGTTGCTCCAGGGCCCGGGTGCGCCGGCGAGCTCATGGAATCCGTTCCGTTGGCTCGAGTCTGGGCGTTTGGTCCCGGTCAACGACATCGCTGTAGACCTCGGTACTGCCAACACGTTGGTCTACGTAAAGGGCGAGGGAATCGTCCTGAACGAACCGTCCGTAGTGGCCGTCGTAAGGGGCAGCTACCGCATCATGGGGATCGGACTCGAGGCCAAGCGCATGCTCGGTCGAACCCCTGAGGGTATCGAGGCTGTACGGCCCATGAAGGACGGTGTCATCGCCGACGTTGATGTGACCGAGATGATGCTCCGGCACTTTCTCAAGCAGGTCACGGCAAAGCGCATCTTTCGCATCAAGCCACGCGTGGTCGTGGGTGTGCCCTCGGGGATCACCGAGTTGGAGCGGCGGGCGGTCCGGTCGTCTGCCATGGCCGCCGGAGCGAAGGCGGTCTACATGGTTGCCGAGCCCATGGCTGCGGCCATCGGTGTCGGCCTGCCGGTGGACACGCCCACGGGCAACATGGTCATCGACATTGGCGGCGGGACCACGGAGATCGCCGTCATCGCGCTCTCCGGTATCGTGTCGAACACTTCGATCCGGGTGGGCGGCGACGAACTGGACGCCACGATTGTCACGTTCCTCCGCAAGAATTACAACCTGCTGATCGGTGAGCCGACGGCCGAAGCCATCAAGATCCAGGTAGGCTCCGCCTTCGATTACGGCGAGGAACGTGAGATGGACGTGAAGGGTCGCGACCTGGTGAGCGGTATTCCGAAGACCGTCACGGTGCATTCGCAGGAGATTCGCGAGTGCATCCAAGAGCCCATTCAGGCGATCGTGGAAGCGGTTCGACGCGCGCTCGAGATCACTCCCCCCGAGTTGGCCAGCGACATCGTAGACCGGGGCATCGTGATGACGGGTGGAGGGGCACTCATCCGGGGCTTGGACCTGCTGCTCCAGCATGAGACGAACCTTCCAATCCACGTGGACGATGAACCCCTCACTTGTGTGGTACGGGGGGCCGGGCGGATCTTGGACGACATCCCGAACTATCGGTCCGTCCTGACGACCTGATCCGCGAAGCGCCGGATGTCCGCATACCACCTAGGAGAAGACGAAGAACCGACCGGGCGCGGCCAGACCATCACCGCGGTGGCGATGGTCGGCCTGGCGATCGTCGCGCTCTTTGCGCCCCCTGCTCCACAGCAGCAACTGGCCTTTCTGCTGCGAAGCTCCGTACTCCGGCCTTTCGTAAGTATTCAGGAGGGCCTGGCTGCGGCGCGTCTCCACGCGGTCTCCACAGAAGAATTCCAGGCCCGGATCGACGCGACGGTCTCGGCACTCACCAATCAGAACACGCTTGCGGAGGAGAACCGCCGGCTACGGCAGCTCCTCGCACTATCGGGGCGGCTGGGCACCGCTTACCGGCCGGCCAGCGTGCTCCGTCCGGGAACCGCCGGCTCGGAGAGCATGTTCCTACTGGACCTGGGCTCGGACCAAGGCCTCAGGGTGAACGCGCCCGTGATCGCCAGTGGGGGATTGATCGGCGTCGTGCGCGAGGTGCGGGCGGGCATGAGCATCGGCATGGATTGGACCCACCCTGACTTCAGAGCCAGCGCGATGACCCTGGACGGGGAGATCTACGGGTTCGTCCGTGTGGAGCGCGGCCTTTTCCGTGAAGGCGACCGGCTATTGCTGGACGGCATACCGTTCCACAACAGTCTGGAGCCTGGCATGACCATCGTGACGAGCGGCCTCGGCGGCGTCTTCCCCCGGGGGATCATCGTGGGAACCGTGGACCGATTGGCGGAGGAAACGGCGGGGTGGCGGCGCAGTTATTGGCTTCGTCCGGCGGTCTTTCCGGGAAGCGCGACCCATGTTCTCGTGGCCGTGGGATCGATGTCCGAGCGCCTGACCGACTTGACCGGAGTGATGGGGGATTCCACGACCCGGGGCGCTGGACCGGGCGACAGCTTGGGGGGTCCCGGCTCATGAGCAAAGGCTGGAGGGTCTCGATCGTGGTCGTGGGCCTGACGGCGCTCCACTTTCTCCTGCACGTTGGGTTCGGATTGGGCGATTCCGCTCCGGATCTACTCACGGTCGCGTTGCTGGTGAGCGTGCGCGAGGTCGAGGTGGGGTGGGGAGCCGGGATCGGCTTGGTGTTGGGCCTGTTAGAGGATGCCTTCGCAGCGCTCGCCTTCGGGGCGAGTACAGTGGCGATGACGATCGTGGGTATTGCTGGAGCGCGTACTCGCGACCTGTTCGTCGGAGACTCACTCACCTTTCTGGTTTCCTACTTGTTCGTCGGGAAGTGGCTGAAGGACCTCGTGTATTGGATCGCTGTAGGGGAAGACATCCGGCAACCGTTCGTCGAATCGATGCTGATCGGATCAAGCCTCGCCGCGGCCTACGCGACCGCGGTGGGGGTGGTGGCCATCGCAATCGGCGGTTCCTGGTGGGAGACTGCCCGTTGAAAGCGCATCATCCGCATCGCCGCCGTCGCAGAGCCAGGGTCGCGACCGGAATCATCGGTCTCGTCATCGGCGCTATCGCGCTCCAGTTTTTTCGGGTGCAGGTGCTCCAATCTTCCGACTACAAACTCCAGGCGGAGTCCAACCGACTCCGCCCGCTCCCGATTCCGGCGCCGCGCGGGACGATCTACGACCGAAACGGCCTGATCATCGCAGACAACATTCCCGGCTATGCCGTCTATGTGCTCGCGGCGCCACGGGACTCGATGAGGGTTGCGCTGCGCAGACTCCAACTCGTTCTGGATCTGTCCCAGCCCAGGATCGAGTTGCTCGAGGCGCGCATCCGCCGAAACCAGCCGCTTCTGGTCGACGTGGACGCCGACCTCGATGCGGTGGCCGCTCTCGAGGAGAGAGGAAGTGAGTTTCCCGGGATCTATATCGAGATGCGGCCGAAGCGCCGCTACCGGTCCGGTGCGGCAATAGGCCACGCGCTGGGATTCGTCGCCGAGATCGCGGCCGATGAGTTGGCCATGCCCAGGTTCAGGGAATACGAACAGGGAATACTGGTCGGAAAAGCCGGCATCGAGCGGCAGTACGAGGAGTTACTCCAAGGCACGAGAGGTGTGCGCATCCTGGAGGTGGACGCCACTGGACGGCTCGTCGGCTCGTTCGCGGGCAGGGAGGAGGACCCCAGCCTCCCGGGCGAAGACCTTTACTTGAATCTCGACCTCCCGCTCATGGAGTGGATCCACTCGATCTTCCCGGACTCGATGCGCGGCGCTGTGGTCGCACTCGATCCGGCGGACGGAGCGGTCCTGGCGCTGTACTCGGCGCCCACGATGGATCCCAACGACTTCGTTGGTGGGATCGAAACGGCTCTATGGGACGAACTCAGCAGCGACGTTGGTCAACCGCTCTTCAATCGGGCGGTGCTCGGGCGCTATGCTCCGGCCTCGACGTGGAAGCTGGCGGCGGCCGGGATCGCGCTCGACCTGGGCGTGGTGGGACCCACCGAGGTGATGCCGGTGCCGTGCACCGGGGGTATCACCATTCTGGGTCAGTATAAGCGCTGCTGGAACCCCGATGGCCACGGCTCCCTCGACCTTGCGGGTGCCATCGCCAACTCCTGCAATGTGTATTTCTATCAACTCGGCGCGCGCATCGGCCTCGACCGTATGCTCGAGGCGGGCACCCGTCTTGGATTCAGCGGCTACACAGGGATCGACCTACCCCAGGAGAATCCGGGGGTCTTTCCTAGAGATCGGGATTTCTGGGTCGACGTGTTCGGGTATCGCCCGTTGGAAGGCGAGGTGTTGAGTCTCGCGATCGGTCAGGGCCCGAACGATCAGACTCCGATCAAGATGGCTCAGTTCTACACCGCCCTCGCGAGAGACGGCTCGGCTCCCGCGCCTCGGTTGGTGAAGGGGCCGGCATCGACGGACTCGTGGCGACTCGACCTGTCACGCGCTGCGATCGAGGAACTACGGAAGGGCATGCGGGCAGTGACGTCTCCGGGAGGCACGGCCTACTTCCGGACGGCCCTCGAGCACTGGGACATCATCGGCAAGACCGGGAGCGGGCAGAACCCGCAAGATCCAGAGCGGCCTCACGCCTGGTTCGCCGGCATGGCGGGCCCCCCGGGTGGGGAGCCCGAGATCGTGGTGGTGGTCCTGGTCGAATTCGGAGAAAGCGGCTCCAGGATGGCGGCGCCGATCGCGGCTAAGACGGCGGATTTCTTCCTCCGCCGGAAGTACGGCATACCCATCGACACGATCCAGACACTGGCCGAGCATGTGGCGGCGGGCGTGCCGGCTCCCTGGGCCCGTTAGAAGTACGGCATCATGGTTCGCCGGCTGATCCGCTACTGGGCGATCGACACGCAGCTCGTGGGACTGGTGCTCATCCTTTCGCTGTTCGGCATCGCCATGATCTACTCGGCAGGGGTGCTGAACGACCCCAGCCCGGTGACTACGGGCGCCTGGATGAGGCAGCTCGTGTGGCTGGGGATCGCCCTGGTGGCCTTCACCGTCGTTTCGCGGATTCCGCTCCGATGGTTCGAGTGGGTCGCCATGCCCGGCTACGTGTTCGCGGTCATTCTGCTGGCCGCTACCAAGGTGATCGGCACGGGCGCGGGGACGGCGGCGGGCGTCGAGAGCTTCATCGATCTGGGCTTCGTACGCTTTCAGCCTGCGGAGTTCGCCAAGCTCGCCACGATTCTGGCCCTCGCCCGCTACCTGGGGAGCCGAACGGACGAGCCCCTCACGCTCAGGGACCTGGCGCCGCCGGCTGTCATCGCCGGGTTGCCGCTCGTGCTCGTATTGCTCCAGCCCGACCTGGGCAGCGCGCTCGCGTTCGTCGGAATCCTCTTCGCAGCACTTTATTGGGCGGGTACGGCACCCTGGCTGTTGCTGCTTCTCGCGAGCCCGGGCGTGGCTCTCATCTTGAGCTTCAACACGCTGATCTGGTCGGGATACTTCGTCGTTCTCGTGATTTTCCTGTACCTGGCTCGCTACCGGCTCTACCTGGTCGAGTCGGTGTCCGTGTTCTTGGCCAACCTGGCGGCCGGCACGATCGCCGTGCCGCTTTGGAACTCGCTTGCGGCGTACCAGCAGAACCGCATCCTGGTCTTCTTGGACCCCGGGGTCGATCCGCGGGGAGCCGGCTATCAGCTCATCCAATCCATGGTGGCCATCGGCAGCGGTGGCCTCATCGGGAAGGGCTTCACGCTGGGGACCCAGAAGCGGCTCGATTTTCTTCCGGAGCAGCACACCGACTTCATCTTCTCGGTTGTCGGAGAAGAGCTGGGGTTCATTGGAACGTTACTGACCCTGATCACCTTTGCCCTCATTCTTTACCGCCTGGTCAGCATGGCGGAGGCGGTAGAGGATCCCTTTGCCGGCCTGGTCATCTTCGGTATCTTTGGAACTTGGTTGGTACACATTTTCGTTAACATCGGCATGACCGTGGGCATGGTGCCCGTCACCGGCATTCCCCTCCCGTTCGTCAGCTATGGCGGAACGTTTCTGCTGATGTCCTGGATGGCTGTCGCTGTGGCGGCTCGTGTTGCCCACGAGGAGCCCTGACGCGTTGGCCTGGTTCCGAAAAGACAAGAAGCCGCTCAAGGCCGAGGATCGCCGGGATCTCCCAGGCGACGTCTTCGAGAAATGCAACGGCTGCGGCGAGATCCTCTACCGCGAGAAGCTCACCCAAAACCTCCACGTGTGTCCCACCTGCGGCCACCATTTCCGAATCGACGCCGAACAGTACGTGGCGCTCCTCATGGATGAGGGAAGCTTCGAGGAAATCGACGCGGGCCTCCGTAGCGGGGATCCCCTCTCGTTCAAGGATCTGAAGCCGTACCCCGAGCGCCTTCGCGCCGCCGAAGAAAAGGTCGGCCGACTCGATGCGTTGCTCTCGGGTGTCGGCACCATCGACGGTCTTTCCGTGGCGCTCGCCGTCATGGACTTCCGGTTCATCGGCGGTTCCATGGGCTCGGTGGTCGGCGAGAAGATCGCGAGGGCGGGGCGCGTCGCGTTGGAGATGAAGACCCCGCTCATCATCGTGAACGCATCGGGTGGAGCCCGAATGCAGGAGGGCGTCCTCTCGCTCATGCAGATGGCTAAGACCTCGGGTGTCCTGGCACGCCTCCATGAGGCGTGCCTGCCCTACATCTCGATTATCACCGACCCGACAACCGGTGGCGTGACGGCTTCACACGCCATGCTCGGAGACGTCAACATCGCCGAGCCGAAGGCATTGATCGGTTTCGCAGGCCCCCGCGTCATCGAGGAAACCATCCGGCAAGAGTTGCCCGAGGGCTTCCAGCGCGCCGAGTTCCTGCTCGAGCACGGTATGGTGGACCGCATCGTGGATCGGCGTGAGCTCAAACTCACGGTCAGCCGGCTGCTCCAGCACATGATGGGTTGATGGAGCCTCTCGAAAACGGGCTCGGCTCGGGGCTGCCGGGCGGCCTCGCGCCCATGAAGCTCGACCCACAGGGTGGAGACCCGCTCGTCGAGCGCCTCTTTCCGCACTTGGCGACCGGCGTGCAGTGGGGGCTGGAGCGCATGTCGTCGTTCCTCGCGGCTACGGGCGATCCCCACGTCGGCTATCCGATTCTCCACATCGGTGGGACCAACGGCAAGGGCTCGGTGGCCTCGACGCTGGCCTCGACGCTGAGCCAGGCGGGGCACCGAGTCGGCCTCTACACGTCCCCCCATCTTTGCTCTTTCACCGAACGGTTCCAGGTGGCGAATACGCCGGTTGGGGAGGGCGAGTTGATAGAATTGGCCGGAGACCTCGAGGAACGGGCCGTAGAGCATGGACTGACCTTCTTCGAGGCTGCCACGGCTCTCGCGTTCCACCTGTTCGCTCGCCGAGACGTGGATGTGGTCGTGCTCGAGGTGGGGCTCGGGGGTCGGCTGGACGCTACCACCGTGGCTACTCCGATCGTCACCGCGGTCACGAATGTGGCTCTCGACCACTCGGAGTACCTGGGTGACGGCCTCCCCGATATCGCCCGAGAGAAGGCCGGCATCATCAAGCCGGGCGTCCCGTTCGTCACCGCTGAAAGCGACGCCGGCCTGGTGGAGCTGTTCCGGAGGATTTGCGACGAGGCCGGCGCGCCGTTCCGTGCGCTGGACCCGACGGCCGACCTGGCCGAGTTGGAGGTGAGGGAGGATCATACGCTGTTTCGCATGGATTCGGACCTCTGGGGAGGGTTGGAGGTGTGGACGCCTCTGGTCGGGTCGCACCACGCGGTGAACACCGCGCTGGCCGTTCGCGTCCTCGAAGGACTGCCCGAAGGCCTCCGGCCCGATCGAAACGCGGTTCTGGATGGGATTCGATCGGTGCGTTGGCCTGGCCGCAGCCAGATCGAGCACATCGATGGCCAGACCTGGCTGTTGGACGTGGCTCATAACACCGCCGGAGCGCTCGCACTTGCCGAGGTCATGGAGCGCCTGCCGCTGCCCCGGCCGATCGTGATACTCACGGGCGTCCTGGGCGACAAGGACTGGCGCTCCATGCTGCCGCCGCTGTTTCGACTGGCCGACCAGGCGATTCTCACCCAGCCCCCTTCCGCGCCGGAGGAGCGGCGCTGGGATCCGGAGCAGGCCATGCGGGTCATCGGCTCACCCTGTCCACTAGAACTGGAGGCCGACTTCGGCGCGGCGATGGAACGTGCCCGAATTGCGGCGGCACAGGGCACCGTCGTAGTGACGGGTTCGAACCACACGGTGGGAGACGCGCTCGAGTTCCTCGACCGGATTCCCTTCCAGACCATTCCTAGCACGGCTTCCTCACTGTAGATTCGCCGGCATGTCACAGGCCAGTTTCAAGAGGCTTCCGGGCTTTCGCGACTTCCCCCCGGAAGATCTCCGCTTTCGCGACCACATCTTCGAAGCGTGGCGCCGGGTAGCCCGGCGTTACGGATTTCAGGAGTATGACGGGCCTCCACTCGAGTCGTTGAGCCTGTACGTGGAGAAGAGCGGGCCCGAGATCGTGGGGCAGCTCTACAATTTCCGGGACAAGGGAGAGCGCGAGATCACACTTCGCCCCGAGATGACGCCTTCGCTCGCACGCATTCTGAGTGAGCGCAGCCGGAGTTTGCCTAAGCCGATCCGTTGGTTTTCCATGCCCCAGTTGTTTCGCTACGAGCGCAAGCAGCGGGGGCGCCTCCGAGAGCACTTCCAGTGGAACGTGGACGTGGTCGGCGAGGGCGACGTGGCCGCGGACGCAGAGGTGGTCGCCGTGGCCATCGACGGCCTGCGTGAGCTGGGCCTCACCCACGAGGATTTCCGGGCGCGGGTTTCCGACCGACGTCTGCTTTCCGGGCTGTTGGGAGCCCTGGGTGTCGCCGAGGACAGACTGTCCGCAGCTTTTGCCATCGTGGACAAGATCGAGCGTGAGGGCGACAAGACCGCCCAGCGCCTCAGGGACGAGGCCGGGCTGGACGCCGAACAAGCTTCCAAGGTACTCGAGCTGTTCACCGGCGCCACGCTGGACGGTCTGGCGGAGCGATTCAGCGACCATGAAGGCGTGGCGGCCAACGTCGCGCGGCTCCAGACCTACGTCGGCTACCTCCATGCCATGGGGCTCGGGGATTACGTGGAGTTCGACCTGAGCATTGTGCGCGGCCTGGCGTACTACACAGGCATCGTCTTCGAACTGCTCGACACGCGTGGAGAGCTTCGTGCCATCTGCGGGGGCGGCCGCTACGACCGCCTGCTCGAGTTGGTAGGGGGTGAACCGCTTCCGGCCGTTGGTTTCGGCATGGGTGACGTCGTCCTGGGCGAGCTACTCAAAGACCGCGACCTCGGCCCGGACCCGGATGCCGGGGTGGACTACTTCATCGTATGCGTCGAGGCCGATCAGCGGGAGCTGGCCTTCGCCATCGCCCACGCCCAGCGTGAACAGGGATCCTCGGTGGCGTACGGCCTGCATGAGCAGGGGGTCGGCAAACAATTCAAGACTGCCGGATCCTTGGGCGCGCGCGAGGTCATCGTTCTGGGGCCCGATGAGGTCGCGCGTGGGAATGCCGTGGTCCGAGTCATGGCATCCGGTGAGGAGCGCGAGGTCTCCCTCGAGGAGCTTCGTTGAGCGAGAAGCGTCGATTCTGGGAGACTCGCCGCATGATGCAGCGCGCGGTCGGACGGCTCAACCTCTTCGAGTATCTGTTGTTGGGAGGCGCGGCCCTAGTCGCGCTGTTGGGCGGGGCCGCGGTAGGCTGGTTCCTTCAGATTGCCGCCGGGTGGCCGTTCCGTATCTCCTGGTTTGTCGCATCGCTCCTCCTGTTCGTGGTGCCGGGCGCGGCCGTCCTGCGGCGCGAATCGAGGGCGGAATCAACGAAAGACGAAATCGATGGCTGACGACAAGACGCTGACCCCGCGGGACGACGATTTCGCGGCGTGGTATAACGAAGTGGTTCTGCGGGCTGAGTTGGCCGATTACTCGCCGGTACGGGGCAGTATGGTCATCCGCCCCTGGGGGTACGGCATCTGGGAGAACATGCAGCGCGCCCTGGACGGACTCTTCAAGGAGACCGGCCATGAGAATGCGTACTTCCCACTGCTCATCCCGATGAGCTTCATCGAGAGGGAGAAGGAGCATATCGAAGGCTTCAAGCCCGAGTTGGCGGTGGTCACCCATGCGGGCGGTAAAGAACTCGAGGAGCCTCTGGTGATCCGTCCCACTTCCGAGACGGTCATCATGGAGATGTACGCCAAGTGGATCCAGAGCTACCGAGACCTGCCGCTCCTGCTCAACCAGTGGGCCAACGTGGTACGCTGGGAGATGCGCACGCGGCTCTTTCTCCGCACCTCCGAGTTCCTGTGGCAGGAGGGCCACACCGTGCACGCAACCTCGGAGGAAGCCGAGGAGCACACGCTAAGAATGCTGGGCGTGTACCGCACGTTCATGGAGGACTGGATGGCGATGCCGCCGGTTACGGGCCTCAAGTCCGAGTCGGAGAAGTTTGCCGGAGCGGTACGGAGCTATGCATGCGAGGCCCTGATGCAGGACAACAAGGCGCTCCAGGCCGGAACGTCACACTTTCTCGGACAGAACTTCTCGCGGCAGTTCGACCTGACCTTCCAGTCCGAGGAGGGCAAGGAAGA